>CAZQCP010000026.1:15036-24207 GCA_964592115.1 uncultured Ilumatobacteraceae bacterium | reverse complement strand
TGGCGACGTCGTCGGACTCGCGCAGCTCGATGTCGGTCTCGAGGTTCCAGGCCAGCAGATCGTCGGTCGTGATCAGCGCGCTGAGCTCGTTCAGCGCCGCCGCCAGAGCGTCGCCGTGCGCGTCGAGCACCGCCGTGTCGATGATCGGCGCGATGTTCTGCGCGGGGAACAAGCCCTTGTCGTCGTCGAGCACCTTGAAGCCCTGCTCGGCGATCTGCGGCGCCGTCGTGTTCCAGACCACGGCGTCGACTTCCTCGGCGGCGAGCGCTTCGCCGAGCAGCGGGCCGAACTCGATCGTGACGTAGTCGGCGAACTCGATGCCGTAGATCTCCGGATCCTCCAACCCGATCAGGCACTGCGGGCGCTCCGGGCACTGTGCGGATGCGCCGATGACGTAGCCGAGACCGGCGAGATCGGAGATCGTCGTCGCTTCGGAGTCGCCGCGGACGACGAGCGCATCGCCGTCGACGGCGGGTGAGACGTCGAGGATCGTCGCGCCGGCGTCGGCGAGCAATGGCGAGATCACGCCGATGATCGCCGCTGGGTCGGCGCTCGCCGGTACGTCGGGAGCAACGGCGGCCTGCGTGCCACCGATGTAGTCGATGATCAGGTCGAAGTCACCGTTGGCGAGCCCGTCGAGCGCTTCGGTGCGAAACCCGGCGGGCGTCAGGATCTCCACGTCGTACCCTCGCGCCTCGAGGAACTGGCCGTACACCTCGGTGATCGTGATCGATTCGCTGAAGTCCTGCGCCCGCAGCCGGATCGTGGGCCCGTCCCCGGCGACCGGGTCGGTGGGGGAGTCGGACGCGGGTGGCGTGGCGTCGCCGTTGCCGCCCCCATCGTCGTCGCTTCCGCAGGCGGTGGCCACGAGCCCGAGCGCAACGAGCGGGGCGAGCAGTTTCGCCACGGTGGAGCGGCGGCGGATGGTGGATGTCATGGGTGGTCCTTCCTCGATCGGGTTCTGGATCGGGTAGCTGGCTATCTGGTGTGCTGCCGGGCGAGCCGGCGGACGCCAGCCGGCAGGATGAGCATCTCCAGCGCCACGAAGATCAACCCCGTGACGGCGGCGAGGCCCCCGATGAGGACGATCCCCCCGACGACCAACGTCGTGTTGTTCTGTCCGAACCCGTCACGAACATAGCGCCCGAGACCGTCGCCGCCCAGGAAGGCGCGGATCGGCTCCGTCGCCACCACCTGGATCGCGGCGACGCGGACGCCGGCCACGATGAGCGGTGCGCCGAGCGCGAGCTCGATCTTGGCGAGCACCTGGCGCTCCCGATAGCCGAGCGCGCGGGCTGCCTCGATCGACGCTCGCGGCACCTCACGGATCGCCGTGTAGGTGTTGAGGTAGATCGGCACGAGCGCCAGCAGCAAGAGGGCGATGAAGATCGGCCACGGCTCGAAGCCCCAGCCACGGCGCAGTGACCACGGTACGAGGAGGGCGGCGATGGCGAACGTCGGCACCGCCCGGCTCAGGCTGACCGCCCAGGTGCTCGACACCTCGGCGCGACCGAGGTGGGCGAGCAGCGCCGCCGTCGGCACGGACACGGCGACGGCGACGGCGGTCACGGCGGCACAGAGCACGACGGTGTCGGCGAGCGACTCGAGGATGCCGCCCTTGCCGGTCCACGTGTCGGCGTCGAAGAACCATTCGAAGAACCCGATGTTGCGACGAACCGCGGTCTGGGCGACGAGCGCCGCCGGAGCGCTCACGGCGCGCCCCGCGTCGAGCGGCGAGTCCACGGCGTCAGCCTCCGACCGATGGCGATGATCAGCGCGTCGGCGGCGAGGGCGAGCACGATCGACAGAGCTGCGCCGACGGTCATCGGTGTCCAGAACGCGCGTCGCAGCCCGGAGAACACGAGGCGACCGAGCCCGCCCTGGCCGACGATCGCGGCGACGGTCACCAGCCCGATCGTGGAGACGGTGGCGATGCGGATGCCGGTGATCACCGCCGGCAACGCCAGCGGGAGCTCCACCCGCAGCCGGCGCCGCGCGGGGCTCATCCCCATCGCGTTCGCCGACTCGATCACCGCCAGCGGGATCGCCCTGAACCCGGCGACGAAGTTCGTGACGAGGATCAACAACGTGTACGAGGCGAGCGGCAGCACCGCCGTCCAGCGGGAGAGGTTTCCGAAGACCGGGGCCAGCAGGGCGAACAAGGCGACGCTCGGCAGCGTGTACAACAGCCCGGTCAGGCCGCTGATCGGGGTCATCGCCCAGCGATAGCGCAGAGCGAGCGCCGTCAGCGCCGAAGCCACGGCGATGCCGACGAGCATCGACAGCACCGTCAATGTGAGGTGCTCGACGATCGCCGCCCACACCTGGTCCCATTCGTCGACGATCCACTCCCAGCGGATGATCGGATTGCGAGCCGCGGCGAGCATCGGTCCGTCAGGCGTGGAGGGCGCCGTCGGCGGTGTCGTCGGTGAGCGCGCGGCGGATGTCCTCGAGCGTCACGACGCCGCCGAACCTGCCGCCGTCGTCGATCACGGCCACCGCCGTGTTCGACGACATGATCAGCTCCATCGCGGCGCGCAGCGTGTCGTCGGGCGTGGCCTGAGCCGCGGGGACGGATGGCTCCAGTCCGCTGAGTGGTCGTCCGGCCCCGGTGCCGGCGAGCGCCGCTGGACCTTCGACCCAGCCGAGGAAGTGGTCGCCGTCGGTGAGCCCGAGCCAGTCCGATCCGCTGTCGTCGAGCACCTTGGCGACCTCGGCGTATCCGGCCGACACCGGCGCCACGGGACCTTGATGGAATGGCAGCGAGCCGACGGTGTTCAGCGCCAGCCGACGCATTCCGCGGTCGGCGCCGAGGAACTCCTCGACGAATGCGTTCGCGGGCGCCCGCAGCAGCTCGTCGGGCGCGGCGAGCTGTTCGACGACACCGCCGGTGTTCATCAACGCGATGCGATCGGCGACGCGCAGCGCTTCGTCGAGGTCGTGGGTGACGAGCACGATCGTCTTGTGGAGGCGCCGCTGGAGCTCGACGAGCTCGTCTTGCAGCCGCGTCCGCACGATCGGGTCGACGGCGCCGAACGGCTCGTCCATCAACAGCACGGGTGGGTCGGCGGCGAGGGCGCGGGCGACGCCGACACGCTGCTGTTGGCCACCCGAGAGCTCGTCCGGATATCGGTGGAGCAGCTCGTCGTCGAGGCCGACGAGCGCAGCCAGCTCGTCGATCCGCGCGGTGATGCGGTCGCGGTCCCAGCCGAGGAGCTCGGGCACCGTGGCGATGTTGGCGGCGATCGTGCGGTGGGGGAACAGCCCGACCTGTTGGATCACGAAACCGATGCCGCGGCGCAGCTGCTGCGGCGACTGCTCGAGTGCGTTGATGCCGTTGACCTCGATCGTGCCCGACGTCGGCTCGATCAGGCGGTTGATCATCCGTAACGTGGTCGTCTTCCCACAGCCCGACGGGCCGAGGAGGGCGACGATCGTGCCCTCCTCGACGTCGAGCGACAGGTGGCCGACCGCCGGTGACGCGGTGCCGTCGAACTGCTTGGTGACGTCGAGGAGACGGATCGCGGCCGGCATCGTTTCGTCAGTGCACCAGCTCGGGCGGTCGCGGATCGGGGGCAGGCACGGTCCGACCCTAGCGAGCCTGTCGCCACCGGCCCGGCCGATGCGCCGTCCGCCAGCCCGCCCGCGGCCCGTTCGCGGGCGGCTCGCGACGCGGACGGATCGACGTGTTCAGGCGTCGCGCAGGGCGGTCATCACTTTCGACCAGCGGTCTGGGTCGCTGGCGTACGGGGCGTAGAAGCTGATCCGCGAGATGACGTCGCCGTAGCGTCGCGACAACTCCGGGGCGATCTCCTCGGGCGTGCCGACGACGGCGAACGTGTTGAGGATCTCGTCGTCGATCAACGTGCCCATCTGCTGCCATTCGCCCTGCTTGGACAGCGTGTTGAGCTCGTCTTGGAGGCCGCCCCAGCCGTGGGCGTCGAGCACCGGCCGGTACGCCGGAGTCGAGCCGTAGAACGCGATCTGTTGGCGGGTGCCCGTGGCGGCGGCGGCCAGCTGCTCGTCGTCGGCGCCGGTGACGACGAACGACGGGCCGACGATCTCGAAGCCCTCCATCGTCTTGCCCGCCTTCGCCCGGCCCCGTTCGAGTGCCGGCAGCGTGACCTCGCGCAGGTACTTCTCCGTGGTGAAGCCGTGGCAGATGAAGCCGTCGCAGACCTCGCCGGCGACCTCGGTCATGAGCTCGCCGACCCCGGCGAGGAACACCTTCGGTGGCCCGAATCCCTCGAGCTCCTTGGCACTCGGGGTGAAAAATGGCGTCATCAGCGTGTGCGTGTAGAACTCGCCGCGGAACTCGAGCTTGTCGCCGGTCAGCCACGTGTTCCAGATCGCCCGCATCGCCAGCACGAACTCGCGCATACGTGCCGCCGGGTGGCTCCACGGCATGGAGAAGCGTTTCGTGATGTGCGGCTTGATCTGGCTGCCGAGCCCGAGGATGAAGCGTCCCTGCGAGTAGGCCTGCAGGTCCCACGCCGTGCTCGCCAGCGTCATCGGGCTGCGGGCGAAGGCCACCGCGATCGACGTGCCGAGCTCGAGTTCGCTCGTGTGCTCGGCAGCGAGCAGGAGCGGCAGGAACGGGTCGTGTGCCGTCTCGGCCGTCCAAGCGCCGGTGTAGCCCGCCGCTTCCGCTTCCTGCGCCCGCTCGGGAACGCTGCGCAGGTCCATGCCGATGCTGCCGTCGATCTTCATCCGCCCGACGGTAGTGCGTACCGCCCGAGCGACGAACGTCGGGGATTGCATCCGGGGTCAGACCCCAGATGCAACCGTCAACACGCGTGACTGCAGGGCCCCGACTCGTGCGGCGTTGCATCTGGGGTCTGACCCCGGATGCAATCGGAAACGTTCGTTACTCCTGGTCGCGGAGGTAGTCCTGGATCTCGGCGGCGAGCTCGTCACCCGAACGCATCTGCATCGCCGGGCCGGACGTGACGTCGCCGTCGGTCGACGCGTCGTAGAGCTGTTCGAGCTGGCGCAGCATCGCCACG
Organism: uncultured Ilumatobacteraceae bacterium; assembly: GCA_964592115.1. Classification (GTDB taxonomy): domain Bacteria; phylum Actinomycetota; class Acidimicrobiia; order Acidimicrobiales; family Ilumatobacteraceae; genus Sva-07. The sequence goes on along the minus strand of CAZQCP010000026.1, from coordinate 19,201 downwards.
TGCTCGGGGTTCTGGGCGATCGTGTCGTCGATCCGCTGGCGCTGGGGGGCGATCGCGGCCCGCAGGTCGGCGGCCGCGAGCTCGATCCCCGTGAACTCGGCGAACCCGTCGAGCAGCGCCACCGACGCCGCCGGGTAGGGGAGCGCGGCGATGTAGTGCGGCACCTGCACCCAGATGCCGAGCGCGGGGATGCGTCGGGCGTGCAGCGCGTGTTCCAGCACGGCGGCCATGCCGGCGGGCAGGTCCACCGAGCTGCGAGCGAACGTGACGCTCGCCAGCACATCGGTCGACGGCGAGGTGGCGGCCAGCCGGGCACCGCGCGTGTGCGGCGTGGCGAACGGATAGGCGCCGAACGCGACCATCTTCGTCACCCCGAGCCGCACCGCGATCTCGGCGACGCTCTGGGAGAATCGATGCCACGCCATGTCGGGCTCCGGCCCGGTGAGGAGGACGACGTCGCGGCCCGACGTCGACCGCCCCGCGCGCAGCTCGATCGTCGACCACGTGAGGTCCGTGCTGAGACCATCGCGCAGCGACAGCAGCGGGCGCCGGGCACGGAAGTCGATGAACGTGTCGTCGTCGAAGCGCACGATCGGCACCGTCGCGCACTCCTTGCTGACCGTCTCGGCCGCCGCCGCGGCGGCTCCGGCGGCGTCGATCCAACCGGTCAGCATCACCAGCAGCACGGGCTCGTGGAGCATCGCATCGTCGACGAGCCACTCGAACGCCGCGTCGCGGTGTACCGCGCCGGTCCGCTCGCTGTTCGTGTCAGCGGAGCGCTCGCGCGCTGCGGGGTCGATCGAGTCGCCTGCCGTGTCGTCCGCCTCGCTCTCGCTGGCGGAGGTCACCGCAGCGATTCCAGCGCTCGTTCGGCGCTCTCGGCAGCATGCTCGACCTGCAGCTTGAACGGTGCCAGCTCGTCGGGCGATCGCTCCCCGAGCGCGCCGCCGAGGTAGCGCGAGTACACGCCCTCGACGATGCACGCCAGCTTCCAGTGGGCGAACGCGACGTAGAACGCAAGCTGTGAGAGATCGCGCCCCGACACCTCGGCGTAGCGCTCGGCGAGCTGCGGACGGTTCCAGAACCCGGCGGCAGTGGTGGCGCTGCCCGTCCAGGCACTCTCCGGATCGTCGGGGCCGGTCCAGTACACCTGCAAGAGGCCGACGTCGGCGAGCGGATCGCCGAGCGTGCAGATCTCCCAGTCGAGCACGGCGACCACGTCGCCGGCGTCGTCGACCATCGCGTTGTCCAGCCGGTAGTCGCCGTGAACGATCGTTGCGGGGCCCTGCTCGGGGATCATCGACGCCAGCGCGTCGTGGACCCGGTCGACCGTGGCCAGCTCGCGTGTCTTGCCCTGGTTCCACTGGCCATACCAACGCTTCAGTTGACGTGAGATGTATCCCTCGTGGCGGCCCAGGTCGCTCAGCCCGACGGCGTCGAGGTCGACGGCATGGATCGCCGCCATCGTGTCGACGATCGATCGGCTGGCGTTGCCCCGCGCCGCTTCGGACAGCACGTGTTCGGCGACGGCGCGCTCGCGCAACACGTGCCCGTCGACGAAGCCCATCACGTAGAAGGGCGCGCCGTTGACGTCGGGATCGTCGCAGAAGCCGCGCACCGGCGGCACCGGCACAGCGGTGCCCGCGAGTGCGGCGAGGATGCGGTGCTCGCGGCCCATGTCGTGGGCGCTGGCCAGCACGTGTCCGAGCGGGGGACGCCGCAGCACGTAGTGCGCACCGTCGATGCCGGTGACCCGGAACGTGAGGTTCGAATGCCCGCCGGCGATCACGTCGAACGTGAACGGGCCGCGGGCCCCTTCGACGTTGGCCTCCAGCCAGCTGCTGACGGCGTCGACCTCGATGCCTTGCACGTTCGCCGGCACGTCCCCTGAAGCAGTGCTCACCGGTCCGAGGGTAGCCAGGCCCCGCCGATAGCGTTGATTCCATGGCCGCTACCGACGTCACCGATGCCACGTTCCAGACCGAGGTCCTCGACAAGTCGAACGATGTCGCCGTCGTGGTCGACCTGTGGGCGCCGTGGTGCGGGCCGTGCAAGACGCTCGGCCCGATCCTCGAGAAGGTGATCGACGACACCGAGGGCAAGGTCGTGCTGGCGAAGGTCAACGTCGACGAGAACCCGGGCCTCAACCAGGCGTTCAAGGTGCAGTCGATCCCGGCGGTGTACGCGTTCCGCAACGGCACCGTCGTCGACGGGTTCATGGGTGCGTACCCCGAACATGCGGTGAAGGAGTTCGTCGACGCGCTCTTGCCGACCCAGGAGCAGGTTGCTGTTGCCGAGTTGCTCGACGCGGGCGACGAAGGCAGCTTGCGCATCGCCTTGCAGATGGAGCCCGCCAACGAGGACGTCATCGTCGCCCTCGCCCAGTTGCTCGTCGACGAGGCTCGACAAGACGAAGCGCTCGCGCTCTTGGAGCGCATCCCCGAATCCGAACGCACCCGCCACGTGGCCGCGCTCGCTCGGGTCGGCGAGGCGCCCCAGGACGACTACGACGCACAGCTGGCCGCCCTGCTCGACCGTGTCAAGACCGACGACGAGGCCCGTCAGCAGTACGTCGACATCCTCGAACTGATGGGTCAGCACGACCCGCGCACCGCCGAGTACCGCCGTCAGCTCACGTCCCGGCTGTTCTGATGCGGCGCCCCGGTGCTGTTTCCGGCTGAGCTCGTCGACCGGATCCGTTGCGGCGAAGTGACGGTCGCATTCCGGGCTTGGAAGCGGCCGACCGTGCGCGCCGGGGGCACACTGCAGAGCCCGGCGGGTCTTTTGGCGATCGAGGAGGTCGATGTGATCACGGCCGGGCAGATCACCGCTGCCGATGCCCGCGCCGCAGGTGCATCGACGGTTGCCGACGTGATTGCCCAGCTCCGGTCGGGCGACGATCGTTCGCTGTACCGGATCCGCTTCCACCGGCAGGGCGACGATCCGCGTGTCGCCCTCCGCGAGGATGTCGGGCTGAGCGCCGATGACCGGGAGGCGATCGACGGCCGTCTCGCTCGTTGGGACCGCGCCAGCCGGACCGGGCCGTGGACGGGCGACATCCTCGACGTGATCGCCCGGCGCCCTGGCATCGTGTCGACGGAGCTGGCCGCCGAGCTCGGCCAGGAGCGGATGCAATTCAAAGGTCGCGTCCGCCAGCTCAAGGGGCTCGGTCTGACCGTCAGCCTCGACGTCGGCTACCGCCTGTCACCTCGCGGCGAGGCCTACCTGCGCGGCCAATGAGTAACAACGGGGTCAGACCCCAGTGTTACTCAGTCGGCGCCGGCGCGCTGGGCGAAGAAGGCTCGCAGTGCGGTTTGGAAGGCGCTACTCGCGGCGTCGTAGCGGTGGCGGAGCAGGTCCGCCGAGCGGTGCGGGGAGAGCACCGCGGGAAGCTGCGGTTCGGTGCGCAAGAACCGCTGGGCGCGGGCCATCGTCGTGAACGCCGGTGGCAGGAGGTCGTCGGCGACGGGGGCCGCGAGCGAGTCGATCGTCGCGTCGAGGTCGGCGACGAGTCGGTCCGCCCGCGCCTCGGACGCATCGAGGTCCCACAGCCGCCGTACGAGCACGTCCCCGTCGCCGGTGATGAGTGGCCCGCGCGTGAGGATCACGTCGTCGACGTCGAGCGCAACGTCGACGTTGGCCGGACGGATCCAGGTGTCGGGCCGCAGCTCGCCGAGGCGTGCTCCGGTCGCTCGGGCGCGCAGCTCACGGCGGTCGGCGACCGAACGGCGCTCGGCGGCGACGATTGCGAACCACCACGTGCCGTCCCAACGCGACGGTGCCGCCGCGCGGCCGGTGTCCTGCTCGGCCTGCCGGGTCACGAGGCGGTCGCTGAGGCGATACCAACCGTCGTCGACGCGCAGGTCGCCGGCGGCGACGAGTCGTGACAGCGCCGTGCGTACCGTGCCGTCGGCGATGCCGAACAACGACGTGAACTCGAGCAGTTTGCCGACGGGCATCGCCGGCGGGTGCTGGCCGAGGAGCACCGACAACACGATCGAGCGCGGGTTCAAGGGCCGGAGCGTGTCGTCGACGGGGGCGGTTCCGTCGCCGCCCGCGGACGCGTCCCCCGCACGTGATCCGATACGCGAGTTGATCGTCATGATCAGAAAGTGTAACATGCGACCATGGCCGAGATCGTCGACACCGAGCGAGCGGACACCGA
>CAZQCP010000026.1:10010-14936 GCA_964592115.1 uncultured Ilumatobacteraceae bacterium | reverse complement strand
GCGGCGACGATGGTGCCGCCGCGCGAGGCGCTCCCCGACGTGTTGCCGACCGACCTGCTCAACGTGCGAGCGATGCCGACGCGCCCGTGGCGTGACGACCTGCGCCGCATCCCCAACGCCCGCAATGCGTTCACCGTCGTGCTGGCGCTCGTGCAAACGGTCGGTCTCGTCGTCGCCGCGGCGTTGGTCAACACGTGGTGGTCGTACCTCGTCGCCTTCCTCCTCATGGGGCGGGGCCACGCCTGCCTCAACATCCTCGCCCACGAGGCGGCGCACCGCCTGCTGTTCACGAACCGGTGGTGGAACGACAACGTCGGCCGCTGGCTGCTCGGCTACCCGTCGCTGCAGGCGTTCTTCGCCTACCGCCGCGCCCACTTCGCCCACCACAAAGACGAGATGGGGCCGGGCGAGCCCGACCTCTCGCTCTATCGCGGCTATCCGATCCCGCGCGACTCGTGGCGTCGCAAGCTGTGTCGCGATGCCACGGGCAACAGCGGGTACAAGAACCTGAAGGGGCTCTACTTCGCGCTGCGCAAGGGGCAGACCGAGGCGAAGCAGATCCTGGCCGTGCAGGCAGTGCTGCTCGGCACGTCGATCGTGTTCATGCGCCCGCTGGCGTACGTCGTGTGGATCGGGTCGTGGTTGACGGTGTGGAAGGTCACGAACCGCCTGCGGGCGATCGCCGAGCACGGCGGCATGAAGCGCTCGAAGGACCGCCGTGAGACGACCCACGTGATCCGCCAGACCCGGCTCGCCCAGTTCTTCCTCGTGCCGTACAACACCGGCTGGCACCTCGCCCACCACGTCGACATGGGCGTGCCGTGGCGCAAGCTGCCTGAACTGCACGACGAGCTCGTCCGCTCGGGGTGGGTCACGCCCGACATCGTGTATCCGAGCTACCGCGCCTTCTGGAAGGCGTGCTCGTCGGGCGCGCCGCGTCCGTCTGCCACCTGACGAGCGCGGCGCTGCGCGTCCCAGACGGCGGTAGCGTCACCATCACCGACTCCCTCCTCCGGGTCGACGCGTCGCGTCCGACCCGGTAGCCAGACACGCCCGTTCGAGCGGGCCGTCCGCGCAAGGAGGTCGAGTGTGGAACCGATACCGAGGCCGAGCCAGGCGGGTTCGTGGGGTGATCGTGTTCGTGGATGGGTCGTGTGGTTCGGCGTCGGCCGGCTCGTGGCTGCGTCGGTGTCGGTGGCGATGGTGCTCGCCGGCGGCGTGTGGTTGATCCGCAACCCGGCACCGTCGACCGAGGCGTCCCTCCCGTTCGCCACCACGAGTGTGCCGGCGTCGGATGATCCATCGTCGAGCGCCGCCGATGCATCGCCGGAGGCGGCTGGGGCACCGATCGCCGAGACCGCGGGGCCGACGACGACCGTGCCGACGTCGATCCTGGTGCACGTCGCCGGCGCGGTCGTCGAGCCGGGCGTCTATCGCCTCGACGCCGATGCCCGCATTCAAGCGGCCCTTGCCGCGGCAGGCGGTCCGCTCGTCGAGGCCGACTGGAACGCGCTGAACCTCGCCGCGCCCCTCGCCGACGGGATGCGCGTGTACGTGCCGCTCATCGGGGAGGAATCGCCAGGGGAGCTCGTGTCCGGCGGCGTGCCCGTGGCGGGAGCGGCCGGATCCGGCGATGTCGGGTCGGCCACGCCTGCGGGTCCCATCGACATCAACCGAGCCGATGCCCCTGCACTCGAAGGCCTCCCCGGCGTCGGTCCGGCCACCGCGGCGGCGATCGTCGCCGAGCGCGAACGCAATGGGCCGTTCGCCTCGCCGGACGACCTCGAACGTGTGCGAGGGATCGGTCCGGCCAAGGTCGAGGCGTTGCGTGACCTCGTCACCACGTGAGGTGCCGCGACATGCGCGAGCGGACGCTCAGATCAACGAGTCGGAGACGGACCACGCGGCGATGCCCAACGCGGCCCAACAGCCGAGCCACACGCCACCGCAGAGCCAAGCGTAGTGCCGCCAGAAATCGTGCCACGTGGCCATCGGATTGCGCGTCGCTCGCCGTGCGGCGAGGGCGCCGACGAGGATCCAACACAACGCCGACGCACCGATCGCCAGCGGGTAGAGCCCGCGGTCACCGAATGGGGCACCCGCCACGAGGAGTGCCGGCGCGGCCATCACGCCGCCGACCAGGCCAACGGCACCACTCAATGCCGAATCGAACAATCGCATCGACAAGATCGCGATCGCACCGACGACCGCAGGGGGAACGAGTGCGAGCAACGGCCCGAACACGCGGATGCGGGTGCGATACCAGCGCGGGCCTTCCACGACGGGCCCACCGATGGAGGGTGGGTACGACGCAGTGGGGCGAGCGCCCTGTGGTACCGGGGTGAACGACGTCACGGAGCCTCCAGGTTATGGCACGGCGACCCCGTCGCGGTGGGCACGGCTCAGCGCGGCGGTCGTGTTGCCGGATGCGACCGTCGTGGTGTTGGCGGTCGCGGTCGCGGTCGCCGTGTGGCGGCGCGATGCGACCGGGATCGTCCTCGGAGTCGGCGCGGTTGCCGTCACGACGCGACGGGCTGTCGTCGTCATCCTCTCCGCGATCCTCCTCGTCGGTGCCGTCGCGAGGTCCGATGCGGCGTGGACGTCGCTGCAGCCGGATCGTCTCGGTGAGTTCACCGGGTGGGCGCGCCTGGTCGACGATCCCTCGCCGTATCCGTCGAGTGTGCGCGTGATCGTCGAGGTCGAAGGCGAGCGGTACGAGCTCTGGGTGCGCGGGCGCGCCGCCAAGATGCGGGTCGACACGTGGCGTGGTGGCGACTGGGTGATGGTGTCCGGAGAGCGAGAAGCACTCGCCGATGACCGCGCCGGCCGTGTCGCGTGGCAACACGTCGTCGGGCAGTTCGACGCCGACTGGCTCGGTGATGTCGTGCCAGGTGGGCCGCTCGCCCGCGCCTCGAACTCCGTGCGGGCCACGATCGAACGTGCCGCCGCGGCGATCCCCGAACCCCACGGCGCGCTGTATCGCGGGTTGGTGATCGGTGACGACCGCGATCAGCCCTTCGAGATGATCCAGCGCTTCCGGGCCAGCGGGCTGTCGCATCTCACTGCCGTGTCGGGACAGAACGTCGCGTTCGTGATCGCCGCGTGCGGGCCGCTGCTGGTGCGCCTGCGACCGTGGTCGCGCTGGCTCCTGACGCTCGCGCTGATCGCCTGGTTCGTCGCGCTCACCCGCTTCGAGCCGTCGATCCTGCGCGCCGGCGTGATGGCCGGTTTGTCAGCCACGGCGTACATGCGCGGCGCCGAGCGGAGCCCGATCCGCATGCTCGCCCTCGCCGTCATCGGGCTCGCGCTCGTCGACCCGCTGCTCGTGTGGGCGATCGGGTTCTGGCTCTCCGTTGGTGCGACGGCCGGCGTCTGCACCGTCGGGCCATGGCTCGCAGCCCGCTTCGACCGGCTTGGCCCTCTCGCCGTCCCGTTGGGAGTGACACTCGGCGCGCAGGTCGGCGTCGTGATCCCGAGCGTGCTCGTGTTCGGGCGCCTGCCGCTCGTGAGCATCCCTGCCAACCTCTTGGCGGTGCCCGTCGCCGGGATGGTCATGCTCTACGGGCTGCCGGCCGGGTTGATCGCCGGCTGGGTCCCTGGTGTGGCACCGCTCTTGATGTTCCCCGCCCTCGTCGGGACCCGCTGGGTCGACACCGTCGCGATGCTCGGCGCCCGGCTGGAACCGTCCCCGGCGGTGTCGTGGACCGGCTGGGCGATCGCCACGATCGTCGTCGCCGCCGCACTGACGTTCCAGCGTGGCAAGAACGTGCGATGAGGGAGCGTCAGATTCAGGCTCGGAACTGGAGCTCGGGAGCGGCTGGCTGTGACGCAGTGCCGCTCGCTGGACGCGATCCGGTAAGAATCGACTCGCCATGGCGACGCATCTTCTGAGCGGTAACGACGAGTCGATCCTGCGGAGCGCGGTCCACGAGCTCGTCGACCGTCTCGTCGGCGACGGCGACCGGGCGATGATGGTCGACGAGTTCGAGGGCGACGAGTACGAGCTGCGCCACGTCGTCGATGCCGCCCAGACCCCGTCGTTCCTCACCGACAAGCGGGTGGTCGTCGCCCGCGGGGTCGGGCGCTTCAACGCCGATGAGCTGGCGCCACTGCTGCAGTACCTCACGAATCCGCTCGATTCGTCGGATCTCGTGCTGGTCATCGACAGCGGGTCGGTGCCCAAGAAGCTCGGCGATGCGGTGAAGGCCGTCGGCACGGTGACCAACACGTCGCCGCCATCGCGGCCGAAGGACCGCCAGGGATGGGTGAGTGACCAGATCGCCGCGTCGGGCGTGCGGATGCGGGCCGACGCCGCTGCCCAGCTCGCCGCCTGGTTGGGTGAGGACGCCGGCCGGCTCGACGGGATCGTCGCCACGCTGGAGAGCACGTACGGCACCGAGCGCACGTTGACGTTCGCCGACGTCGAACCGTTCCTCGGTGATGCCGGGGGAGTGCCGCCGTGGGACTTCACCGACGCCATCGATGCCGGCGAGACGACGAAGGCGCTGACGATGTTGTCCCGGATGACCCACGCCGGCGGCCGCCACCCGTTGCAGGTGATGGCCATCCTCCACACGCACTACGCCAACATCGCCAAGCTCGACGGTGCGGACGCCCGTAGCGAAGCCGATGCCATGGCGGCGACCGGCATCACGTCGGCGTTTCCGGCGAAGAAGGCGCTCGCCAACTCCCGTCGGCTCGGCCCGGCGGGATCGAAGCGAGCGATCGAGCTTCTCGCCCAGGCCGACCTCGACCTGCGCGGCGACAAGGACCTCGAGGCGGACCTCATCATGGAGGTCCTCGTCGCCCGCCTCTCCAAACTCCGCCGCTGACGCCCGCGGTGAGTTTGTTGCGCGACTGGTGCGACGAAGTCTCATCGGTGGCGCCCGGTTGAGGTCGTCGATGAGTTTGTTGTGCGACTGGTGC
>CAZQCP010000026.1:0-9910 GCA_964592115.1 uncultured Ilumatobacteraceae bacterium | reverse complement strand
TCTCATCGGTGGCGCCCGGTTGAGGTCGTCGATGAGTTTGTTGTGCGACTGGTGCGCCGGAATCTCATCGGTGGCGCCCGGTTGAGGCTGGGACGCGAAACGAGCGCCGGGCGGACCCGGCGCTCGTGACGAGAGATGTTCGGTTGTCGCGCCAGCTCAGCCGGCGGCGTTGACCTGCTTCATCAAGCGGCTCTTCTTGCGCGCCGCAGCGTTCTTGTGGATGATGCCCTTCGACGCCGCGGTGTCGATCCGCTTGACGGCGAGGCGCACGGCCTCGGCGTTGTCGTCGGTGCCGACGGTGTCGGTGGCGCGCTTGGTGCGCGTCTTCAGTTCGGCCTTCACCGCCTTGTTGCGCTCGTGGCGCTTGGCGTTGGTGATGTTGCGCTTCTTCTGGCTCTTGATGTTGGCCATGTGGCGAAAATCCTGCTCTCTCGATCTTGGTCTGCTCCCGGGGCCGCGTGCCCCGCGGAACAGCCCTGCGACTCTATCGGTGGCAGCGTCGACGACCAACGCTGGCACCAATGCCAGCGTCGAACGGCGCAGGTAGCGTTGGGTCGGTCATGGAGCTCGCCCGCATCCGGAACTTCTCGATCATCGCGCACATCGACCACGGCAAGTCGACGCTGTCCGATCGCATCCTCGAGATCACCGGCGCCGTCAATGCTCGCGACATGCGCTCGCAGTACCTCGACTCGATGGACCTCGAACGCGAGCGGGGCATCACGATCAAGGCGCAGAACGTGCGCGTCGAGTGGAAGGGCCACACGTTCCACCTGATCGACACGCCGGGACACGTCGACTTCGGCTACGAGGTCAGCCGCAGCCTGGCTGCCTGCGAAGGCGTGGTGCTCGTGGTCGACGCGGCGCAAGGGATCGAGGCGCAAACGCTGGCCAACTGCTACCTGGCATTGGAGAGCGACCTGGAGATCGTCGCCGCCCTGAACAAGATCGACCTGCCAGCAGCCGACCCCGACCGTTACGCCGGCGAGATCGAGACGGTGCTCGGCATCCCGGCTGACCAGATCATTCGCATGTCGGCCAAGACGGGCGAGGGCGTCGACGAACTGCTCGACGCGGTGATCGAGCGGATCCCGGCGCCGGCCGGCGACCGCGACGCGCCACTGCAGGGTCTGATCTTCGACTCGCAGTTCGACCAGTACCGAGGGGTCGTGTCGAGCATCCGGGTGGTCCACGGCTCGTTGCGGTCGGGATCGAAGCTCGCGTTCATGCAGGCCGGTGCCAACCACGAAGCCATCGAGATCGGCGTGCGGCGACCGGTGCCGACGCCCGTCGACGAGCTCGGGCCCGGCGAAGTCGGCTATCTGATCGCCGGCATCAAAGATGTCAGCGACGCTCGCTCGGGCGAGACCGTCACCACGGCATCGGGCGGCGCGGCCGAGGCACTGCCCGGCTATCGCGATCCCAAGCCGATGGTGTTCTCGGGCCTCTTCCCGATCGATGGTGACGATTTCGAGAACCTGCGAGAGTCGCTGGAGAAGCTGAAGCTCAACGACGCGTCGATCACGTACACGCCAGAATCGTCGGGAGCACTCGGCTTCGGATTCCGCTGTGGCTTCCTCGGCCTGTTGCACATGGAGATCGTCAAGGAGCGCCTCGAGCGCGAGTTCGGTCTCGCGCTGATCGCCACGGCGCCGAGCGTCGAGTACCGGGTGACCCGCACCGACGGCACGTCGGTCGTCGTCGACAATCCCGCCGACTTGCCCGAGTCGCAGCGCGTCGCGTCGATCGAAGAGCCCTTCTTCCGACTGTCGATCATCTCGCCGTCGGAGTACACCGGCACGCTGATGGACCTGTGCCAGAAGCGGCGCGGCGAGATGCAGCGGATGGACTACCTGTCACCCGAGCGCGTCGAGATCGTGTACGAGGTGCCGTTGGCGGAGGTGGTCGTCGACTTCTTCGACCAGATGAAGTCGCGTACCAAGGGCTACGCCAGCCTCGACTACGAGCTTGCCGGCTATCGCCCGTCGAACCTCGTGCGCGTCGACCTGCTCCTCAACAACATCCCCGCCGACGCCTTCTCGATGATCGTCCACCGCGACTCCGCCTACCAATACGGGGCGCGCATGTGCGAGAAGCTGAAGGAACTGATCCCGCGGCAGATGTTCGATGTGCCGATCCAGGCGGCGATCGGCGGCAAGATCATCGCTCGTGAGACGGTGAAGGCGAAGCGCAAGGACGTGCTCGCCAAGTGTTACGGCGGCGACATCACGCGCAAGCGCAAGCTGCTCGAGAAGCAGAAGGAGGGCAAGAAGAAGATGAAGTCGATCGGGCGCGTCGAGGTGCCCGGCGACGTGTTCATCAACGCCCTCAAGCTCGACGACTGACGGCGGGCCGACCCTCGACGCAGCTCATCGATGAGTTGTGTGTGCGAGGGGTGCGACGGAATCTCATCGACGAGCTGGATCGGGATGCATCGATGCGTTTTCGATGCGGCAGGTGCGACGGAATCTCATCGGTGGAGCCTGATCGATGATGACCGGGGAAGGGACGTCTGGCGCCGGGGGTCGGGAGCGACGATCCTGAACACGTGGAGCGTCGGAGCCGGATCCTCGTCACGTGCGGCGTGACCGTGGCGATGCTCGCGCCTGTGGTCGCCAACCGGGACGGCTACCCGCTGTCGACCTACCCGATGTATGCGAGGGCTCGCGGCGACGTGGTGACGCTGGCAACTGCACAGGCGGTCACGGCGAGTGGGGACGTGCTGACGCTCACGCCCGGACTGATCGGGCAGAGTGACGACCCGCTGATCGTGGCCGGCGAGCTCCGCGAGGCGATCGCCGGTGGCCGGGCGAACGAGCGATGTTCGGGTGTTGCCGAGCGCCTCTCCCGCTCCGCGCGAGCGCCCGCGGCGGTTGCCGTCGAGGTCGTCGTCGAACGTCACGACGTGGTCGCGCGGGCGACCGGTGCGCCGAGCCTGATCGAGCGGACGGTGCATGCTCGCTGCGAGGTGCCAGCGTGAGCGCGCCCGCAGGCGTCGTGGGGCGCCATGTCGGCAACGACAGCGGCGTACGCGCTTGGAACATCGTCGACACGACGGCGCCGCCCGAGCGTCTGGCGATGTTGCGGATGCTCGCCGCCGGGTTCGTGACACTCTACCTCGCCATCCGCGCTCCGGTGTTCTGGCAGCTCGGCGATCGCCGCGACGGCTTCGAGGGTGTCGGCATCGCGGCGCTGCTGACCGGCCCGATTCCGCCCGCGCTCGTGCGCGCGTTGCTCCTCGTGACGCTGGCGTGCGGTGTCGCGACGCTTGCCGGGTGGCGCCATCGTGCGGTGGCGCCCGCGTTCGCCGTCGGCGTGCTGGCACTCACCAGCTACCGCGGCTCGTGGGGACAGCTGCTGCACTTCGAGAACATCTTCACGCTGCATGTCCTCGTGCTCGCCTTCGCTCCGGCCGCAGACGCCTGGTCGCTCGATGCCCGCCGCCGCGGACGGCGCGGTGTCGGCGCTCGGTCGCCGACACCGCGCGATCCGGTGGGCTACGGGTGGCCGATCGCGTTGTGTGCGCTCGTGGTGGTGATCACCTACGTCATCGCCGGGGTCGCCAAGCTCCGCTACGGCGGTGTCGACTGGGTGTTCGGCGACTCGCTGCGCAACCACGTCGCCTACGCGGCGGCACGCAACGAGCTCGTCGGCGTACCCGCGGCGCCGCTCGCGGAGTGGACCGTCGGCTTGGCAGGCGTGTGGCCGGTGCTGGCCGCGGGCGCCCTGGCGCTCGAGCTCGGGGCGCCGGTGGCGCTCTTCGGCGGACGGTGGCGCACGGCGTGGGTCGTCGCCGTGTGGCTGATGCACCTGGGAATCCTCCTCACGATGCGCATCGGATTCCCGTATCCGCTGTTCCTCGTCGCGTTCGCCCCGTTCTTCCGCGTCGAACGCCTGGCGACGGTCCTCCCGAACCGCCACCGAGCGACGCCCACCTGATGCCGAAGCAGCCGCGCAGACCATCTGGGGCAGAATCCTCTCGGAAATCGGGAGGATTCTGCCCCAGATGGTCTCGACCGGGGGCGTCGCCGGCCCGGGAGCTTGGCAGTCGATAGTCTGGAGTGCCAGATGTTGGACGACCGCAAGACCGCGATCTTGAGTGCTGTGGTGCAGGAGTACATCTCCACGGCTCAACCCGTCGGGTCGAGCCACGTCGCCCGAGCGCCGGAGATCAACGTGTCGTCGGCGACGATCCGCAACGAGATGGCCCAGCTCGAACACGACGGGTACCTCGCGCAGCCCCACACGTCGGCGGGACGCGTGCCGACGGACAAGGGCTACCGCTACTTCGTCGACCACCTCACCACACCCGGCCTGCTCGATCGTTCCAGCCAGCGTCAGGTCGGTGAGTTCTTCGCCGCCGCCCACGGTCGCCTCGAAGAGCTCCTCCACCAGACCTCGAACCTGCTCGCCGCGATGACGCACAACGCCGGCGTCGTCGTCGGTCCGCGTTCGGAGGCCGTCCCGGTCCGGCGGGTGCAATTCGTCGCGCTGGCGCGCACCACGGCGACCGTCGTCGTGGTGCTCGCCAACGGCACCGTCCAGAACTGCACCGTCGAGCTCGCCGAGGACGACAACGAGTTCGAGCTCACAGCCGCGGGGGTACACCTGTCGGCGGCGCTCGACGGTCGGGTGCTGGGTTCGGTCACGTCGTGCGCTCCCTCGGGCGACGCCACCGTCGACCGGCTGTGCGCCGACGCCTTGCACGCGTTGCGTGCGTCGACCGCTCCCGAGCAGGTGTTCACCGGTGGTGCGGCAGCGGTTGCCAACGCATTCGACGCGGTCGAGGTCGTACGCAACGTGCTCGCCGCGCTCGAGCAGCAGTTCGTGGTGGTGTCGCTCGTCACCGACATCGTCAGCCGCGGCATGTCCGTCGCGATCGGTGTCGAACACGGCGTCGAGCCACTCGCCGCCTGCAGCGTCGTGGTGGCCCCGGTCGTCGTCGATGGCGAACACGTCGGCTCGGTCGGCGTGCTCGGACCCACGCGCATGAACTACCCGCAAGCCCTCGCGACGGTGGAGGTCGTCAGCGAACAGCTCGGCCATCGCATCGAGGAGGGCTGAGGCGCGATGACCAACTCACGGCATCCTTGGTCACTGCATGGCTGATTTCTACGAGCTGCTTGGCGTCGGTCGGTCGGCGTCAGCCGACGACATCAAGAAGGCGTACCGCCGGCGGGCCCGCGAGCTGCACCCCGATACGAACCCGGATCCCGCGGCGGCCGAGGAGTTCAAGAACCTCGCCCGCGCGTACGAGGTGCTCTCCGACGCCGACGCCCGTGCCCGCTACGACCGCTTCGGCGAGGCAGGCGTCGGCGGGAGCGGTGCTTCGGCCGAGGACATGTTCGGTGGCGGGCTCGGCGACATCTTCGAGACGTTCTTCGGCGGTTCGGCGAACCCGTTCGGTGGCCGCCAACGTGGGCCGGCAGGGCCGCCGCGCGGGCAGGACCTCGAAGTGGTCGCCGACATCTCGTTCCGTCAGTCGGTGTTCGGCGATCAGGTCGACGTGGCGCTCAAGCTCCCGGTCGCTTGCACCGACTGTGGCGGATCCGGCGCGGGCGAGGGCACCAGTCCCGTCACGTGCAGCGACTGTGGCGGCAGTGGCCAGGTCCAACGGGTGCGCCAGAGCCTCCTCGGTCAGATGGTGACCGCCACCACCTGCAGCCGATGCGGCGGGCTCGGGCAGGTCATCACCACGCCGTGCCCGTCGTGCCGCGGCGAGGGCCGGGTCACCGTCGACAAGACGTACCAGGTCGACGTCCCTGCCGGCGTCGACTCCGGGTCGACGCTGCGTTTGACGGGTCGCGGCGCGGCCGGCCCTCGCGGTGGCCGATCTGGTGACTTGTACGTACACCTCCGCGTGGCACCCGACGAGCGATTCATCCGTCACGAGAACGACCTGATCACCGAGGTTCCGGTGTCGATCGCCCAAGCTTCGCTCGGCACATCGGTCGACATCGAGACACTCGATGGCACCGAGACGCTCGTCGTCCCTGCCGGCACCCAGCCGGGCCGCGAGTTCGTGCTGCGCCAGCGCGGCGTGCCACACCTGCGTGGCCGTGGCCGCGGCGACTTGCGGGTGGTCGTGCGTGTCGACGTGCCGACGAAGCTCAGCGACGCCGAGGTCGAACTGTTGACCGCGTACGCCGAGGGACGTGGTGAGACGGTGGGCAACGACAAAGAAGGCCTGTTGTCGCGCATCAAGTCGGCGTTCTCCTGAGGGGCGCCGTGGATCCGCGGCTGCGATCCTCGCGGGCACACGTGCTCGTCGAGCCGGGTTCGTTGGGGGTCGGGGGCGATCCCCTGATCGATGATGCAACCGAGCATCACCTCCGCCGTGTCCTGCGGCTACGTGACGGTGAGACGGTCAGCGTCACCGATGGACAGGGGAGTTGGCAGCTCACCACCGCCGTTGCCACCGATCCGTGGCATCTCGAAGCGGTCGGTGCAGTCGAGCACGAACCGCGCCGTAGCGAGCGGGTGGAGATCGCGGCGGCGATCCCGAAGGGCGACCGGCTCGAATGGCTCGTACAGAAGGTGACCGAAGTCGGCGCGGACCGTCTGACCCTGTTGCATGCGCAGCGATCGGTCGTGCGCTGGAAGCCGGAGCGCGTCGAACAACAGCGTGCCCGCCTCCAGCGCGTCGCCGACGAGGCGTGCCGTCAGAGCCGCCGGGTCTGGCGCCTCACCATCGACGCGCCGGTCGAGGCCGGCGAGGTGCTGTCCGCATTCCTCGTCGCCGAGCCCGGGGGGCGGCCCGTTCGGAGCGGGGATCGACGGATTGCGATCGGGCCCGAAGGTGGCTGGACGCCGGAGGAGTTGGCCGGTGCCGGCGAGCGGGTGACGCTCGGAGACACGGTGTTGCGCACCGAGACCGCAGCCGTGGTCGCGGCGGCACTCTGCGTGACGTTTGAACGCTGAGGGTCTATACTTTCTGGTTACCCGCGAGTAACCTCGCGGGACCGGTCGTGCGGCGGGCGCAGCCGAGGCAGATACAAAAGGCGGAATCCAGGAATGATTGTGATCGACGAAGACGCTCCTTCGCTGTACAGCAAACAGGTCGGCGAACGCCTGCGCGTGATTCGCAAACAGAAGCGAATGTCGCTCCAAGAGGTCGAGGCGCAGTCCGGCCAGGAGTTCAAGGCGTCGGTGCTCGGCGCCTACGAGCGAGGCGAGCGGGCCTTGTCGGTGCCTCGCCTCGACCGCCTTTCGCAGTTCTACGCAGTTCCGGTCGAGCAGCTCTTGCCGCGCGAGGTGAGCGGTTCACAAGCGACGGCGGCGATGCAGTCGGCGGTGAACAAGAAGCTGGCGATCGACGTCTCCAAGCTGGTGCAGCTCAAGGGGGCACCGTTCGAGATGCTGGCCCGATACCTGCGTCTGATCCAGGTTCAGCGCCAGGACTTCAACGGCCGCGTCATCACCGTGCGTGGGGACGACACCCGGTCGATCGCGGCGATGCTCGACGTGCCGGTCGACCAGGTCGCCGAGCGTCTGTCGGCACTCGACCTGCTGTACAGCCCGACCTGACGTAACGAACGTTGGGGACGGGTCCCAACGTTCGTTACTCCGGTTGCTCCGGTACGGTCGCTCGTGTCGTGATCGTTGGTTGACTGACGAGATGGCTGCCTTCGGGGTGTACCTGCACATCCCGTTCTGTGCGTCGAAGTGCGACTATTGCGCGTTCGCCACGTGGACCGACCGCGGGCATCTCGTGGAGCGATATCTCGCCGCGGTGCGCACCGAGATCGACCGGGCAGTGGTCGGCGGGTTGCCGGTCGCCGACACGGTGTTCGTCGGGGGTGGCACGCCGACACTCGTACCCGGAGATGACCTGGCGGCGGTGATCGCGGCGATCCCTGTCGCCGACGGCGCGGAGGTGACGGTCGAGTGCAACCCCGACGATGTCACGACGGAGCTCCTCGACTCCTATCGCGACGCCGGCGTCAACCGGGTCAGCATCGGCGTGCAGTCGATGTCGCCACATGTGCTGCAGGCGCTCGGACGCACGCACGACCCCGACAACGTCGCCACCGCGGTGGCGGCGGTGCGCGACGTCGGGCTGCCGACGTTCAACCTCGACCTGATCTACGGTTCGGTCGGCGAGTCGATCGACGACTGGCGAACGACGGTCGAGCGGGCGCTCGATCTCGGGCCGCCACACGTGTCTGCCTACGGATTGACCGTCGAGCCGGGGACGCCGCTCGCGGCCACGCCGGACCGGCACCCGGACGACGATGATCAAGCCGACAAGTACGAGCTCGCCGACGACCTGCTGGTCGGCGCCGGGTTGGCCAACTACGAGGTGTCGAACTGGGCGCGGCCCGGGCACGAGTCTCGGCACAACCAGCTCTACTGGGACCAGGCGGACTACCGAGGATTCGGCTGCGCCGCCCACTCGCACAGCGCTGGCCGGCGGTGGTGGAACGTGCGGACACCGGATCGCTACATCGACCTCGTCGAGCGCGGCGAGTCGATCGAGGCGTCCGCCGAGATGCTGGACGCTGCGACGCGACGGTTCGAGGGTCTCCAGCTCGCGCTGCGCACCCGCGATGGCGTCGAGCGGACGGCGTTCGACGAGGCGACGCTGGAGGTGTTGGCCGATTGGGTCGTATCCCACCCCTCCGATCCCGCTCGCGTGGTGCTGACCCGCGCCGGGCGCCTGATGGCCAACGAGATCTCCCTGCGCACCCGGTGAGCCGGCTTCTCGTGATCTTGGGCGCGAACTGTTGCCGCGCAAGATCACGAAAGGCCGGTGGCAGGGGCGGAGAGCCCGGCCGCGTCAGGCGATCGTCGTGAAGAGATCGGGGAAGACCCGGGCGACCTTGGCGGTGAGGTACTCGCCGTAGGTGCCGTCCCACGCCCGCACGTCGGCGCCGTCCCAGCGTGTCCCGGACGCCGGCGCGGGTGAGACTTCGTCGATCGGCAGCGTCGGCACGTGCGCATCCCACGACGGATCGAAGAAGTAGGGGAACGACAGCCGCGATCTGCCCGACGTGTTGCGTACCCGGTGCGGCGTCGAGCGGTATCGACCGCCGGTGAGCCGTTCGAGCATGTCGCCGATGTTGCACACGATCACGCCGGGCGTGGCCGGCACGTCGATCCACTCGCCGTCGAGCCCACGCACCTGGAGTCCGCCGAGCTCGTCTTGCACGAGCAGCGTCAAGAGGCCGTAGTCGGTGTGCTCACCGACGCCCCATTCCTCTACGCCGCTGGTGGCGAGTGCAGCGTCGACCGGTGGATAGTGGAAGATGCGGAACAGGATCGTCGGGTCGCCCGTGAGGTGTTCGGAGAACCAGTCCGCTGGCATGCCGAGCCCGACGGCGATGCCGCGCATCACGGCATCGGCAACCGGACGGAGCGCATCGAGCCAGGTGAGCACCGACCTGCGCAACTCGGTCGGTACGGCGGGGAACTGATTGGCTCCGTGGAGCGGAGTCGCGCCGACGACCCGTGGATGGTCCGGTGGATGCTCGACACCGAAGTAGATCCCCTCCTTGCGGTCGGGCACGCCAGACGTCAGCTCGCCTCCGACGGGGAACCAACCGCGCCAGGCGGCGCCGGCGCGCGCCATGGCGATCTCGGCCTTGCGCTCCTCGTCGAGCGCGAAGAAGGCGCGGGCGGCGCGGTCGAGATCGCCCAGCAACGCTGGCGGGACACCGTGGCCGACGATCCCGAAGAAGCCGGTGTCGCGGCACGCTGCGTCGATGCGGCGGGCGACATCGAACGCCTCGGCACCCGGAGATTCGCCGGACACCAGCGGACCGATGTCGATCACCGGGACCGGTGGACGTGGTGGTGGACTGCTCACGAGTTGGTAACGTACGGGCTCGCTACGGGCGCGTAGCTCAGTTGGTTAGAGCGCTACCATGACACGGTAGAGGTCCCGGGTTCGAGTCCCGTCGTGCCCACC
>CAZQCP010000025.1:23888-27763 GCA_964592115.1 uncultured Ilumatobacteraceae bacterium | reverse complement strand
ACCGATCGCCGCCGCCCCGACTGGAACGCCCTCGAAGCCCTCGCCGCGGCCTGACCAACAGGATTGCATCCGGGGTCAGACACCAAATGCAACGCCGCACACGGTGGAGGCCGGCGTCAGCGATGTCCGCGGTTGCATTTGGTGTCTGACCCCGGATGCAATCGTCAGGCGAGGCGGTCGAGGATGTTGGCGGTGATCTGTTCGACCTGGGCGTCGTGGTTGGCGAGGCCCCACGCCCAGTCGGTCGAGCCCGACGTGATCACGGTGCCGCCGCCGGGTGACACGTACGTGCCGAGGATCGCGTGGCCGTGGGAGATGCGCTCGACGTCGATCGGCTCGCGGGAGTCGAACACGCGCGAGGCGATGAACTCGACCTCCGACGGTTCGTTCGGCGCCGGTGGACGTGACGCCGTCGTGCGGGTGAAGTGTGCCGCCGGCGCGGAACCGAGGATCTCGAAGTTGGCCGGCGCGCCGTCGTCCCCTGTCGCGTACGGCAACCCGTCGCGGTAGGTGAAGTGGCAGCCGTCGCACTCGTAGCCGACGATGCGCGCCGCGCCGCCGAGCAGGTCGCCGTAGTCGAGCCCGGTGCCGTCGAACATCCAGTGGTCGGCGCGATGCATCGTGTAGCCGCCGGCGCCGTTCGTGGCCCGCTTGCCGATGCGGTGGTAGCCGCCCGACACGAAGCTGACACCGGTCATGTGGTTCTCCGGGCGGTCGAGGAGGTGGTCGGACCAGATCGTGGTGAGCTCGGCCTGGCGGTCGGTGCCGAACACCGGGTCGTGCTTGAAGAAGCCCTTGTACCCGATCATCGTCGCTGCTGGCCCTTCAGCATCATGGTCCTCGTGACGCACCTGCCAGAACGCGGTGTTGCCCGACCAGAACGCGGCGTTGCCGCCGCGGGCGATGAACGCTTCGACGGTGTCGCGCATGGGGCCCGACCAGTACTCGTCGTGACCGACCGACAGGTACAACCGCACCGGTGAGTCAGTGCCGAGCAGTTCGGGATGGTCTTCAAGATCGGCGTTCGTCACGATGTCGATGCGGTACCCGGCGCGCTCCGCCCAGCTCACGAACGGCAGCTCCCAGTTCGGCCAGCCCGCCGAGCCGCCGTAGGGCGACAGGTGGTTGAGGCGCAAGTAGCCGACGTGCGCCGTCTGCAGCCGGTCGCCGTCGACGAGGTTGGTCACCCGCTCGCCGAGGCCGGGTGGCTTGACGAGATATCCGGGTGCCATCGGCCGCTGCAGTGACACCTGTGTCGCCCCGGTGTACAGGTTGCGGCCGCCGAAGTCGTTGTAGGCGTGCCACGTGTTCGTGCCGAGTGCCAGCAGCACCGACGCCTGTCCGGCACCAACGGTCGGGCGGACGACGAAGAACGCGTGACCGACGCGCCGCTTGCCGTCGACGTCGATCTCCATCCGGACCTCGTAGTACCCGGATCGCCAGTCGGTGCCGACGCGAACCTCGGCCGCCGCCGGCCATCGGCACCCGCGCTCAGACGCATCGTCTGGCGTCGCGTGCGCGCCCGCAGGCACGTCGCGCTCGACGTGGACGACGTCGCGCCGCGCGCCGACCCGGGCGACCTCGATCGAGACGGGTTGGGCTCGCGCTGACGACACGTGCAGCGCCACCGCCTCGCCGGGTACCACCGACTGCGGCCAGCAGTACCCCGTCACCGTCTCGAACGTCGTCGATGCCATTGCAGCGACTGTACGACCCGCTCCCGCTTGGTACGTTCGCCGGATGCATGTCGGCGTCGAGATCTTCCCCACCGACCAGACGATCGATCCCGTCGAGCTCGCCCGCGAGGTCGAAGCGCGTGGGTTCGAGTCGCTCTGGTTCCCCGAGCACTCCCACATCCCCACCAGCCGCGCCACGCCGTGGGGTGGACGTGAGGGCGCACCCGATCTACCCGAGTTCTACTGGCGCACACACGATCCGTTCGTCGCCCTCGGCGCGTGCGCGGCGGTCACGTCGACGCTGAAGCTGGCGACGGGGATCTGCCTCGTCGCCCAGCGCGACCCGATCCACACCGCCAAGCAGGTCGCCAGCGTGGACCGGATCAGCGGCGGGCGGTTCCTGTTCGGTGTCGGGTACGGGTGGAACAAGGAGGAGATGGCCCAGCACGGCACCGCCTACGGCCAGCGGCGGGCGATCCTGCGCGAGAACATCTTGGCGATGAAGGAGTTGTGGAGCCAGGACGAGGCGTCGTTCGACGGCGAGCACGTCACGATCGAGCCGAGCTGGTCCTGGCCCAAGCCGACCCAGGAGCCGCACCCGCCGATCATCCTCGGCGGCAACGCTGGCCCGAAGACCGCCGCTGACATCGCCGAGTTCTGCGACGGCTGGATGCCGATCGGTGGCCGTCACCCGTTGGAGAAGTGGGACGAGGTGCGCAGCGCGTGCGAGGCGATCGGACGCGACCCGGCGACCGTCGAGCTCGGGCTCTTCGGCGCACCGCCCAAGGCCGAGCGACTCGACGAGCTCGCCGAGCGCGGTGTCACCCGCGCCGTGCTCGGGCTTCCCCAAGGCCCTCGAGACGAGGTGCTCGCCGCGCTCGACGCCTTCGCTCCGCTCGTCGAGCGCATGGCCGACTGATCATCCGTGGCATGAGCTGAGCGTCACCGACTGCTGACGTCGACGAAACATCGACGTCACGCAGGCTGACCACACTGGCCGCCATGGATACGGCCGAGTTGCTCGTCACCGCCGTCGACCACCCGAGCGTGTACGGACAGCTCGAGCGGTTCATCGGAGAGCTGCGCGCAGAGCGACAGTGTGCGGGTCGCGGGTCGTCGATGAGCCGCACTCCGCCACCCGAGGTGATCGCGCACCTCGTCGCCGCCCGCACGATGCGGCTCGGGGCGATGATCGGTGGGCGCCTGGTAGCCGTCGCCGCCGTGGACAACGACGGCGCGGCCGCTGTGGCCGTGGCGACAGAGTTCCGGCGGCGCGGCATCTCCAACCAGCTCATGCGCGTGGTCGCCGAACGGGCGGCCGCCATCGGCTATCCACCGCTCCATCGCGTCGCCGCGGGCCAGGCCAGATTGGCTGGGTGATCGCCACCACAGTGTCTGCTTCGTGATGTCGCAGCGTCCGGATGGATGCCAACCCTCCTCACGTTAGTTGTGACTACAAATATTGTCGTATACGCTGAATACGATGACCAACACCTCCACAACCCTCCCTCTGGCCGCTGGTACCTGGCCCGCCGACGCCGCCCACTCGACCGTCGGATTCGTCGTCCGTCACCTCGGGCTCTCCAAGGTCCGCGGACGCTTCGACGCGTTCACCGCCACAGTCACCGTCGGCGATGACCTGGCCTCGACGTCGGTGCACGCCGAGATCGACATGTCGTCGGTCAAGACCGGCAACAGTGACCGCGACGCGCACCTCGCCTCGAGCGACTTCTTCAACGCCGAAGCCAACCCCACCATGACGTTCACGTCGACCTCGATCGAAGGCGCCGGCGAGGAGTACACGATGACGGGCGAGCTCACGATCAACGGCATCACCAAGCCGATCGCCCTCGACGTCGAGTTCTTCGGCACCGAACTGGCGCCGATGGATCAGTCCACTCGCGCCGGCTTCAGCGCCACAGGATCGGCATCGCGCAAGGACTATGGCATCGACTTCAACCTGGCCCTCGGTGGGGACAAGGTGCTGATCTCCGACAAGGTCTCGATCGAGCTCGACTTCCAATTCATCGCGCCCTGAGACACCGCTCCTGAGACGGCGACGCGCTCAGTCGCCGAAGTGCCGGCTGAGCGCGTCGAGCGCCAAGAGATAGCTGTCGGCGCCGAAGCCGGCGACCACGCCGACACACGCGCCGCCGACGACCGACACGTGGCGGAAGTCCTCGCGGGCGTGGATGTTCG
>CAZQCP010000025.1:0-23878 GCA_964592115.1 uncultured Ilumatobacteraceae bacterium | reverse complement strand
CTGTAGTGCGTGTAGGCGCCGGGGTTGAAGATCACCCCGTCGGCGCGGGTGCGTGCTTCGTGGAGCGCGTCGATGAGCGCACCCTCGCTGTTCGATTGCACGTCGTAGATCTCGATGCCGCGATCGACGCCTTCGGTGCGCACGGCGGCGAGGATGTCGTCGAGTGTCGTGGTGCCGTAGACCTCGGGCTCGCGTGTACCGAGCAGGTTGAGGTTCGGACCGTTGAGAACGAGCACCCGTCGCGTTGCAGTCGCCATCGCTGCAGACTACGCAGCAACGATGTGGCACGCTCGGGACCATGTCCGATGCCGATGCGATCGACTTCGCCCTCCTGATCTTGCGCTGCGGCGTGGGCGCGGTGATGCTCGCCCACGGCATCAACCACGTGCGACCGAACATCGACGGCACCGCCGGGTGGTTCGCTTCGATGGGCATGCGGCCTGCTCGCCTCCAGGCGTGGCTGGCGAGCATCACCGAGATCGTGTCCGGGATCTTGTTGATCGTCGGCCTGCTCACCCCGTTCGCTGCCGCCGGCGTCGTCGGAGTGATGTTCGTCGCGTGGGCGATCAATCACCGTGGCAACGGCTTCTTCATCTTCCGTCCCGGCGAGGGCTGGGAGTACGTGATGACACTCGGCATCGTCGGTATCGCACTCGGCGCGCTCGGCCCGGGTGCGTGGTCGCTCGACGATGCGTTCGACCTCCACGACGACCTCGTCGGCACCACCGGCTTGGCGATCTCGGCCGTCGGTGGACTCGGCGGTGGTGCCCTCCTGCTCGCCACCTGCTGGCGCAAGCCGCAGTAGCCGCGTCGGCCGCTCTCACGCGACCCGTTCTCACGAAATGGCTGACGCTGTCTGGCGCAGAGACCGTCGGGTCGACACGAGTGCGACCACTGCGGCGATCAAGAACGCCAGCGTGAGTGGCGTGATCGTGCCGTCGAACTGACGGTCGACGAGCGATCCGAGCAGCGAGCCGACCACCGTCGGCACCATGCCGATGACCGCTGCTCCGGTGCCGGCGATGTGACCGAGCGGCTGCATCGCGGCCGAGTTGATGTTCACCATCGTCACCTGTTGAGCCATCAAGAGCGCGAGGAGCAACCCCGCGTACAGCGCGAACGGTGGGCGACCGTCCGTGACGACCGCGACCACCATGAGAGCGAGCGCCACCCCCAGCTGCACCGGCGGGACCCCGGTGAGCAGGCGTTCGAGACCGACCGCTTCGACGATGCGCCCGTTGGCGAGGTTGGCCACCGCGAGGCCGGCACCCATCAGTCCGAACACGACGGCGAACCAGTTCTTGAGCCCGAACACCTCGTCGATGATGTTCTCCGACGAGGCGATGTACGACATGAACGCCGCCATCATCGCCGTCGTCGCGACGAGGTACCCGACCGTGCCCGGCGTGGTGAGCACGACCTTCCAGCTCCGCCCCAGCTCGCCGACCGACAACGGAGGGCGATCGTTCGGCGGGGCGGTCGAGGGCAGCCGCGTCGAGGCGGCGAACAGCAACGTGGCCACGACGATGCAGAGCCAGATCGTGAGCTGCCACGGGCCGACCGCGACCAGGCCGGCGCCGATGGCCGGCGCGAACATGGGCACGAGCAGGAACACCGCCATGATCGTCGACATCTCGCGGGCCATCCGGGCGCCCTGATAGGCATCGCGCACCATCGCCATCACGGCGACCCGCGGTCCGGCCGCGCCGAGGCCCCACACGAACCGGGAGGCGATCATCAGGCCGAGCGAGGGCGCCAACAAGGCACCGATCGCGCCGACGATGTAGAGCGCCACCCCACCCCAGAGCACCGGTCGGCGCCCGTAGCGATCGGCGAGCAACCCGGCGGGCACCTGGCCGAGTCCCATGCCGACGATGAACGCGGTGACCAGTGCGGCAACGTCGGTGGCGCCGGGTTCGAGACCGAACTCGGCGCGGATCTCGTCGAACGCCGGAAGCAGCGAGTCGATCGCCAGCGCCGTCATCCCCATCGCCACGGACAACAAGACGGTGAACCCACGCGTCCCCGGCAAGATCCGACGTGCGCCGCCGGTCGTGCGAGCAGTCAACCCGTCGCTCGCAGGCGCTAGGGGTTCCGTTGGCACTCGTGCGAGGCTAACGGTCGGCCACGGCGATGCGCCGCGGAGCCGTGTCCGTCAGATGAGCGGTTCGGCGGCGGTGCTGAACGTCGGGTGCAGGTGCGACGTGTCGTTGAAGCAGCGCACGACCCAGCGGCCCTCCACGACCACGATGTGGCTGATCGACGCGTTGTCGGCGCCGCCGAACGTGAAGCCGGTGGCGCCCGTGGCGATGTTCATGATCTGGCCGATCACCCCGCCGTGGACGACCGCCACGACGAGCTGGTCGGGGTGGGCCGTGGTGATGCGCTCGATGCCGCGCCGCACGCGGTTCTCGAACTGGTGGGCCGGCTCGCCGCCGGGAATCACGTCCCAGCGCTGCTCGACGTACATCAGCTGTGCGATCGGGTCGTTGTCGGCGATGCGGCGCCGGAACTCGCCACCTTCCCACTCGCCGAGGAACACCTCGCGCAGGTCCGCTTCGACGCGCGGCTCGATCCCCAGCCGCTCCACGAGGGGTGCCGCCGTCTGACGGGTGCGCTGCAACGTGGTGACGTACACCGCGGCGATGCGCTCGCCGGTGTCGAGCAGGCGCTGCGCGGCGAGGCGGGCCTGCTCCTCACCGGCGGGGGCGAGCGGAGGGTCGCCATGGCCATCGACGAGTCCGAACTCCTCCCCTTCGACAAACGGCGACGACTCACCGTGACGCACGAGCAGGATCTCCGTGGCTCCCGGCGGTGGGGTGAAGCGGTACTGCGGGAAGCGGCGCGGTTCACGAGATGGTGCTGTCACGCGGCCGAAGCTAGCCGTCGAGACATCGATCGGGCCTTTCGCCTCTGGTCGTCGGCAGGCGATGCGCGATGCTCGCAAGATGTCTGAACCGACCCTCCAGCACTTCGACGTCCTGATCGTCGGCGCCGGCATCTCCGGCATCGGTGCCGCGCATCACCTGCAGGAGCAGTACCCCGACAAGTCGTACGTCGTGCTGGAGAAGTTCGGCGGATTCGGCGGCACGTGGAGAACGCACCGCTACCCGGGCGTGCGCTCCGACAGCGACCTCTACACGTTCGGCTACCGGTTCAAGCCATGGACCAACGCGCCGATCGCCAACGCCGACGAGATCTTGAAGTACCTCAACGAGGTCATCGAGGAGAACGATCTCGCCCAGCACATCCGCTACCACCACGAGATCACCGACGCCTCGTGGGACAGCGACACGGCGCGCTGGACGCTCACCGCCCAACACACCGGCGAGCAGCGCACCCTCACGTTCACCGCCAACTTCTTGTGGATGTGCCAGGGCTACTACCGCCACGAGGAGGGCTACACGCCCGAGTGGCCGGGGATGGACGAGTTCGGCGGGCAGATCGTGCACCCGCAGACCTGGCCCGACGACATCGACCTCACCGGCAAGCGGGTCGTGGTGATCGGGTCCGGCGCGACCGCGGCAACGCTGATCCCGGCGATCGCCGACAGCTGCGCGCACGTCACGATGCTGCAGCGGTCGCCGACCTACTTCGTGTCGCGCCCCAACCGCAACGAGCTCGCCGACGAGCTGCGATCGCTCGAGGTGCCCGAGGAGTGGGTGCACGAGATCGTGCGGCGCAAGGTCTTGAAGGAGGGCGCGGCGATCGCCGATCTGTCGCGCGACCATCCCGACATGGTCCGCGACGAGCTGTTGAACATGGCCCGCGCCGAGCTCCCCGAGGGGTTCGACGTCGACACCCACTTCTCGCCGCGCTACCGGCCGTGGCAGCAGCGCCTTGCGTTGATCCCCAACGGTGACATGTTCGCCTCGATCCGCGAGGGCAAGGCCTCGGTCGTGACCGACGAGATCGACACGTTCGACGCCACGGGCATCACGACCACGAGCGGCGAGCACCTCGACGCCGACGTGATCATCACCGCCACCGGGTTCGACCTGAGTGTGCTCGGGGGCATCCCGTTCACGGTCGACGGGTCGCCGGTCGACTTCGCCGACACGGTCACGTATCGGGGGATGATGTTCACCGGGGTACCGAACATGATCTGGGTGTTCGGCTATTTCAGGGCGAGCTGGACGCTGCGCGTCGACTTGATCGGCGACTTCGTGTGCCGTCTGTTGCACCACATGGACGACCGCGGCGTGCGCCAGGTGACCCCGCAGCTCCGCCCCGAAGACGAGGGCATGGAGCTGTCCGACTGGATCGACCCGGACAACTTCAACCCCGGCTACCTGATGCGCAGCATGCACCTGATGCCGAAGAAGGGCGACAAGCTCGAGTGGCAGCACACGCAGGACTACATGGCTGAAAAGGAGTACTTCCCGACCCTCGATCTCGACGACGGCTGCCTGCGCTACGCGTGATGTCGTACAGACTGACGTGATGACGATCCGCGTCGGCTTCCTCGGCACCGGGTTCATCGCCCGAACCCACAGTTACTTCCTGAAGCACACCACCGTCGACCGGCGCATCGTCGCGGTGCACGACGTCGACCGCGAGCGGGCGCAGGCGTTCGCCGACCGCGTCGGTGCCGAGGTGGCCACGAGCGAGGACGACGTGCTCGACCAGGTCGACGCGGTGTTCGTCACCACGTGGACCTCGGAGCACGAGCGCCTCGTCGCCGCTGCCGCCGAGCGCGGGGTGGCGGTGTTCTGCGAGAAGCCGCTGGCGGTCGACGCACCCACGGCGCAGCGAATGGTCGACGCCGTGGAGGCGGCGGGCGTCGTCAACCAGGTCGGGCTCGTGTTGCGCTTCGTGCCGCAGTTCCTGTTCGCCCGTCGGCTGCTCGCCGACCCACGGGCCGGCCGGGTGATGGCGGTGCCGTTCCGCGACGACCAGTTCATCCCGATCCAGAGCTACTACGGCTCGACGTGGCGGGTCGACCCGGCGCGCTGCGGGCGGGGCACGCTGCTGGAGCACTCGATCCACGACGTCGACGTGCTGACGTGGATGTGCGGGCCGATCGCCAACGTGAGCGGTGTCGTGCGCGAGCTCCACGGGTACCCGCGGATCGACGACGTGGCGATGGCACGCATCGACTTCGCCGACGGCGCCGTCGCGTCGCTCACGTCGATCTGGCACGACATCGTCGACCGGCCGAGCCAGCGGTCGATCGAGATCTTCTGCGAGAACCTGCACATCGTGATGGACGGCTCACCGGAGGGTCCGATCACGTGGCAGTTCACCGGCGAGCCGGTCGAATCGCTGCAAGGTGAGACACTGGCGCGGGCGTGCCTCGAACCCGGTGGCCCCGACGCCGCTTCGCTGCGCGCCGACGACATCGTCGTCATCCCCGGCGGCGCGATCTTCAACCCGATCACGTCGTTCCTGCGCGCGCTGCGCGACGGCACACCGCCGCCGCTGCCGCTCTCGGTGGCCATGCCGGCCCACGTCGCCGTCGACGCGATCTACGTGTCCGCGGACGCGGGCGGCGCGGTGGTGCCCGTGACCTGACCTCACGGGCGACGACGTGATTCGCGTGATCAACAATGTCGTGGTTACCCCCGTGACGAGCACGGTGCACGACATACCGACGTGCATCCACGTGCCTCGGCGGCCGCCAGCAGATCTGTGCGGCTCTCGCCGCCCTCACCAACTGCTGAGTCTTTTCACACTTCAAGAGGACAGCATCGGTCCGCATTCGATGCTGTACTTCTGCCATGGCATACACAGAACTGACTGCGGAGGAGATCGCTGAGCTCGACGGCCTCGACGACTGGCGGGTGATCCTCGCGTCGATGCGGACGAGGTTCCGCGCAGGTTCGTTTCCGGCTGCCGCCGCCCTGGTGACGACGATCGCCGAGCTCGCCGAGCAGGCTCAGCACCACCCCGACGTCGACGTCCGCTATCCAGACATCGTGCAGGTCGTGCTCACGACGCACGCCACCGGCGGGTTGACCGACGCCGACGTGGCGCTCGCCCGCGCCATCTCCGCTGCGGCCGCTGCCGCGGGCGCGTCCGCGGACACGTCGGATCTCGCCGGGATCGAGGTGGCGATCGACACGATGGACATCGCCCGCATCCGACCGTTCTGGGCGGCGATCCTCGGATACCGGGAGGGCGACGTCGATGTGACCGATCCGTTGCGCCTCGGCCCACCGTTCTGGTTCCAGCAGATGGACGAGCCGCGCACGCAGCGCCAGCGCTTCCACATCGACGTGTCGGTGCCGCACGACCAGGCGCAGGCGCGCATCGACGCCGCGCTCGCCGCGGGCGGGCGGATGGTGACCGACCGGTTCGCGCGCTCGTGGTGGGTGCTCGCCGACCCCGACGGCAATGAAGCGTGCGTGTGTACATGGCAGGATCGCACACATGGAACTGACTGATCGCGTCGTCGTCATCACCGGAGGAGGATCGGGCATCGGGGAGGCGCTCGCCAGGGCGGCCCACGCCGCCGGTGCCCGGCATGTGGTCGTCGCCGACCTGCACGGCGACGAGGCCGCCCGGGTCGCCACCGAGATCGGCGGCACGGCGGTCGCGATCGACGTCCGCGACGAGGAGGCCATCAAGGCGATGGTCGAAGCGACGCTCGACGCCCACGGCCCGATCGACCTGTTCGTGTCGAACGCCGGTTTCGTCACCGCCGCCGGCCTGGAGGACTCGAACGAGGCGATCCAGGCGATGTGGGAGGTGCACTGCATGGCCCACATCTACGCGGCACGTGCGGTGCTGCCGTCGATGATCGCCAACGGCGGCGGCTACCTCCTCAACACGGCGTCGGCGGCGGGCCTTCTGACCCAGATCGGGTCGCTCGCCTACTCGGTCACGAAGGCGGCGGCCGTGTCGATCGCCGAGTGGCTCGAGATCAGCCATCACCACCAGGGCATCCGGGTGTCGGTGCTGTGCCCACAAGCGGTCGCCACGAACATCGTGCGCAACAGCCCCCAGAACCAAGACAGCGATCGAGACCTGTTCGAGGGCGGGGTCGCGAGTGGCGATGGCGTGCTCGATCCGAGCGACGTCGCCCAGATGTGCCTCGACGCGATCCGCGACGAGCGCTTCCTCGTGCTCCCCCACGCGGAGGTCGCCACGTACGTCGAGCGCAAGGCGACCGACCGCGACCGCTGGCTCGCCGGCATGCGCCGCTTCCAGTCGGCCCTCCACCCCGACGGCAACCTGCCCGGCGACAAGATCGCACCCTGATTGCATCCGGGGTCAGACCCCAGATGCAACTGAAGCACACAAGAGCCGACCGACCCCGACATGCCCGCGTTGCATCTGGGGTCTGACCCCGGATGCAATCGAGTGTCACTCGGCGAGGAGGCCGTCGACGCGGCTCAACACCTCTTGGTCGTCGTTGTGCGAGTGGGTGAAGCCGAGCTCGCGTTCGCGGCGCACCGTCTCGATCGAACGGTAGGCGTTGATGTACGCCCGACGTCGGCTCGATGCGGAGGTGTTGCCGCCCGAGCCGTGCAGGATCCCCTCGTTGTGCACGGTGATGTCGCCACGGGCGATGGGGACCGCCACCGGCGCGTCGCCGGGCCGCAGGTCGGTCACGAGCGTGTGCTGTTCCTCGCGGCTCGCTCCGGCCGGGCGATGCGGCCGCACGGGCTCGCGGTGGCTGCCTGGGAGGAACTGCATGCAGCCGTTCTCGAGCGTCGACTCGTCGACCGCGAGCCAACACGTCGCGGTGCGGCGATCGTCGGTGTTGATCCAATACGCCTGGTCCTGGTGCCAGGCGAACACCGCGTCGTCACGACCGGGCTGCTTGGCGAGGAGTTGGTCGAAGTCGAGCGTCATCCCCTCGCCGCACAACTGCTCGGCGATCGACAGGCTGACCTGCTCGTACACGTTGCCTTGCCAATCCGGGTGGTACACGCGGGGCAGCATCACGTTGAACACGACGTAGTGCGCCGGATCGGTCCCGAACTCGCCGGTGACCATGTCGTACAGATCGCGTCCGGTGACATCGATCTCGCCACGCATGAACGCGTCGTACACCTCGCTGATCTCGTCGACCTCGTCGGATGTGAGCACGCCGCGCAGGTGGACGTAGCCGTCGCGGGCGAATGCCTCCCGCTCCTCGTCGCTCACCTCGTAGTGGTTGCCGACCCGTTGACCCATCAACTGGATTCTTGCCGAATCGGGATGGCCCTCGCGCGTTTGATTGACTGACGCGATGACGAAGTTGACCGAATCCGTCCGCATCGAGACCGAGGCCACCGAGATCGGTGACGTCGCCGTGATCGTCGTCGACAACCCGCCGGTCAACGCGCTCAGTTCGCACGTTCGCCAGGGCCTCTTCGACGGGCTCGCCAAAGCTGCCGCGGACGGTGCGGCAGGGGTCGTCATCATCTGCGACGGCCGCACGTTCATCGCCGGCGCCGACATCACCGAGTTCGGCGGCGGCGCGCAGAAGGCGGCCGGCCTGCACGAGGTGCAAGCGCAGATGGAGGACTCGCCGGTGCCCGTCATCGCCGCGATCCACGGCACCGCGCTCGGCGGCGGCTTGGAGGTCGCACTGTGCGCCCACTACCGGGTGTCGGTACGCGAGGCGAAGTTCGGCCTCCCCGAGGTCAACCTCGGGCTGCTGCCCGGCGCCGGTGGAACTCAGCGGCTGCCCCGCGTGGTCGGCGTGCCCAAAGCGCTCGACATGATGACGTCGGGGCGCCACATCGATACGTCCGAAGCGCTCGATGCCGGCCTCGTCGACGAGGTCGTCGACGGCGACCTCGCTGCACTCCGTAGCGCCGCGGTTGCGTTCGCTGCCAAGGTCGTGCAGGAGGGCCGGCCGCTCACCAAGATCCGCGACCGCGACGACAAGATCGCCGCCCACCGCGGCGACGACAAGGGCTTCGCCGACTTCCGCGCCTCCATCGCCCGCAAGACGCGTGGCTTCCTCGCGCCCGAGTACAACATCCGCTGTATCGAAGCTGCCGTCAACGAGCCGTTCGACGAGGGGTTGAAGGTCGAAGGCAAGCTCTTCATGGAGCTGATGACCGGTCCCCAGTCGGGGGCGCAGCGGTACGCGTTCTTCGCCGAGCGCGCGGCGAACAAGATTCCCGACATCGCCAAGGACACCCCGCTGATCGACGTCGAGAGGTGTGGTGTGCTCGGTGCGGGAACGATGGGTGGCGGCATCGCCATGAACTTCGCCAACGTCGGCATCCCGGTCACGATCGTCGAGCGCGACCAGGAGGCCCTCGACCGCGGCCTCGGCGTCGTGCGCAAGAACTACGAGCGCTCCGCGTCGCGCGGATCGATCCCCGCCGAGGCGGTCGAGCAGCGGATGGCGCTGATCACCGGTTCGACCGACAAGGCCGACTTCGCCGACTGCGACATCGTGATCGAAGCGGTGTTCGAGGACATGGAGCTGAAGAAGTCGATCTTCCGCGAGCTCGACGAGATCTGCAAGCCCGGCGCCCTGCTGGCGTCGAACACGTCGGCACTCGACATCAACGAGATCGCGGCAGTCACGTCGCGCCCCGAGAGCGTGATCGGCATGCACTTCTTCTCGCCGGCCAACGTGATGAAACTGCTGGAGAACGTGCGCGGCGACAAGTCGTCCGACACCGTCGTGGCCACCACGATGGCGATCGGCAAGCGGATCGGCAAGATCCCGGTGATGGTTGGCGTGTGCCGCGGCTTCGTCGGCAACCGGATGCTGGCGATGCGCGGCGCCGAGGCCGAGCGGATGTTGCTCGAAGGCGCCGCGCCCGCCCAGATCGACCAGGTGCTCTACGAGTTCGGGTTCGCCATGGGCCCGTTCCAGATGAGCGACCTCGCCGGCCTCGACATCGGCTGGAAGGCCGAGAAGTCGACCGGCTCGACGATCCGCGAGGTGCTCTGCGAGAGCGGCCGTCGTGGCCAGAAGAACGGCAGGGGCTACTACACGTACGACCCCGAAACCCGCGCGTCGACGCCGGACCCCGAGGTCGTCGAGCTGATCAAGCAGTTCGCGATCAGCCGAGGGCACGAACAGCGCGAGGTCACCGACCAAGAGGTGTTGGAGCGCCTGCTGTACCCGATGGTCAACGAGGGCGCGAAGATCCTCGACGAGAAGATCGCCATCCGCGGCAGTGACATCGACGTGGTGTGGGTCAACGGCTACGGCTGGCCGGTGTACCGCGGCGGACCGATGTACTGGGCCGACTCCGTCGGGCTCGCCGAGGTGGCCGGCAAGATCCGCGAGTACGGCGAGCGCCTCGGTGGCCGCCACTGGGAGCTGTCGCCGCTGCTGGAGCGCCTGGCCGGCGACGGCGGCGCGCTGCACCAGTTCAGCAACTGACCG
The DNA here is from genome assembly GCA_964592115.1 of uncultured Ilumatobacteraceae bacterium. Classification (GTDB taxonomy): domain Bacteria; phylum Actinomycetota; class Acidimicrobiia; order Acidimicrobiales; family Ilumatobacteraceae; genus Sva-07. Next base: position 13,587 of record CAZQCP010000025.1, on the reverse strand, counting down.
GCCCCTGGTTCCAGGAGCCGAGCATGATCAGCAATCGCACCGCCGGGCGCACCATGATCGGCGTCGGCGTCGTCGGCGCGATCCTCGCCGTCGTCGGCACGATCACTGCGTGGGTGTTCGTCGGCGAGCTCCACTCGGCGACCGACGAGAGCCTGGCGATCGCCGTGCGCACCCTCGATGCGGTCGACGACACGATCGACCTCGCCGACGAGGTGCTGGCGTCGACGATCGACGCCGTCGACGCGCTGGCGGGCACGCTCGGCGCGGTGTCGGGTGCGTTCGACGCGGGCACGACAGCGATCGACGAGGTCGCCGCGCTCGGCGAGACGCTGGTGCCCTCGCTGGAGGACGCGGCGAGCGCCACCCGGTCGCTGGCGAACCTCGGCGAGACGATCGACGGCGTGTTGACGTCGCTGTCGTCGCTCCCTGTCGTGCCCAACTACGACCCCGATTCGGGGCTCGGGGACACGTTCGGTCGCTTGGCCGAAGCGATCGAGCCGATCCCCGAGCAGCTCACCACGACCGCGTCGAGCCTGACCGACTTCACCGCGTCGGCGAGCACCCTCCAGACGCAACTCGACGCGCTGGCCGAGTCGGTCGCCTCGGTCGGCGACGACCTTGCCGACACCGATGCGCTGGTCGCTCAGTACCGAGCGAGCGTCAACGACGTGCGGCGGCTCGCCACGGACGCCCGCGACGACCTGCACACCGACGTGACGTGGATGCGCACGCTGATCGTGCTCGGCGGCATCACATTGCTCGTCGGCCAGATCGTGCCGCTGTGGGTCGGACGTTGGGTGCTCGACGGCGCGGAGTGACACACTGCCACCTGTGGGGAGCATCGATGTGGGGATGACGTTCGACGAGGCATGCGCAGCAGTCTGCGCTCCGGGCACGCGGTTCGAGATCCGGGAAGTGGACGTGTTCGGTGTGCCGACGAAGGTGTTCGCCGGAACGCCGCCGAACCTGCGGTCGCTGTTCACGATCGCCGCGGGCCGCACCGACGACTTCGTCGTGTTCGAAGACGAGCGGTGGCCGATGCCGAGGATGCTGGCGTTGATGGGCCAGATCGGTCACGCCCTCGTGCACGACCTCGACGTGGCCAAAGGTGACCGCGTCGCCATCGCCATGCGCAACTATCCCGAGTGGATCGCCGCGTTCGGGGCGATCGTGTCGGTCGGGGCGATCGCCGTACCGATGAACGCGTGGTGGCAGACCGACGAGCTCGAGTTCGCCGTCGGCGACTCGACGCCGAAGGTCATCCTCGCCGACGCCGGCCGGCTGCAGCGGCTCGCCGCGGCGACGCCCGGGTCGATCACGTCGCGGATCGTGACGGTTCGCGGTGAGATCGACACGCACGGGAGCGGTGGCATCGATGCCGGCAACCTCGATGTCGTCGCCCTGGAGGATCTGCTGATGGACGGGGCGACGATGCCCGACGTCGACATCGAACCCGACGACGACGCCACGATCCTGTACACGTCCGGCACGACCGGGAACCCGAAGGGCGCGGTCTCGACACATCGGGCGATCGTCAGCGCGCTGATGGCGTTCGCCGCCCGCGGCGCCGTCACCGCGCTCCGCGAGCCAGAGCCGCCTGCTCCAGGCGGCGGGCCAGCGGTGATCATGTTGCCGGTGCCGTTGTTCCATGTGACGGGCCTCGTGCCGGTGATGCTCGGCGCGTTCGTCGGCGGATCGCGTCTCGTGATGACGTACCGGTGGGACCCGGATCGGGCGTTGGAACTGATCGAGCGCGAGCGAGTGACGAGCTTCGTCGGCGTGCCGACGATGAGCTGGGACCTCCTCGAAGCGAAGACGTTCGCCGAGCGCGACACGTCGAGCCTCAAGTCGGTCGGCGGGGGCGGCGCACCGATGCCGCCCGAGCTGGTGCGGCGGATCGAGGACAACTTCTCGCGCGGCCGACCGAGCCTCGGCTACGGCATGACGGAGACGAACGCGTACGGGCCGGGCAACGCCGGAGACGACTTCCTCGCCCACCCCACATCGACCGGCCGGGTCGTGCCGCTCGTCGACATCCGCGTCACCGACATCGACGGCACGGTACTGCCCGTTGGCGAGACCGGCGAGCTGTGGTTCCGCGGACCGAACCTCATCCGTGGGTACTGGAACCGCCCCGATGCCACCGCGGAGACGATCGTCGACGGGTGGCTGCGCACGGGAGACATCGGCCGCCTCGACGACGAGGGTTTCGTGTACATCTCCGACCGGGCCAAGGACATGATCCTGCGCGGCGGCGAGAACATCTACTGCGCCGAGGTCGAAGCGGCGATCTACGAGCATCCCGCGGTGTACGAAGCCGCTGTGTACGGCGTCCCCCACGAGCGCCTCGGTGAGGAGCTCGCCTGCCACGTGATGGTCAAGCCCGGAACGACGCTCGACGCCGGCGAGCTGCAGCGCTTCGTCGGGGATCGCCTGGCGAGCTTCAAGGTACCGAGCATCATGACGATGGTCGACGAGCAGCTTCCGCGGAACGCGTCCGGCAAGATCATGAAGCGCGAGCTGCGCGACGAGGTGCTCGCTCGCGTCTGATGAGCGCTCGCTCGATCGATCTCGTGGTGACCGACCTCGACGGCACGCTGTGGGACCGCTCCGTCCGGCCCCATCCGCGCACCGTCGCGGCGTGGAGCGAGCTCGAGCGTCGCGGTGTCCCCGTGCTCGTCGCCACCGGCCGGAGGGTCGGGTCGACGAGGTCGGCGCTCGCTGACGCTGGGCTCGCTCCATCGGCCGTCTGTCTCAACGGCGCGCTGGGGCTCGACCTCGCCGGCGGCCGCCGGTTCCATCGCGCCGTCATCGGCGCCGACCACGCCGCTGGTGTCCTTGACGCGTTCGTCGCCTCCGGCCTGTGGCCGTGCGTCTACGTCGACCACGACGACGTCGCCGTGTTCGTCGGTGAGGAGCCGTCGACCCACCCGGATCATCTCGCCAGCTTCGGCAGCGAGGTCGCCGTCGCCGATCTCACCGAGGTGTGCGCGACACACGCCATCCTCGCCTTCTCGCTCCTCGGCGGTGAGGAGCAGCCACTGGCGACGGTCGCCGCGGCGATCGCCGGAGCCGGTATCGCCCACCTCGACGCCGATCCGATCTACGGCGGCACGAGCCTCACCGTCGCCGGCCCGGCGATGTCCAAGTGGAACGGTGTGCTCGCGTTCTGCGCTGACCGGGCCCTCGATCCGTCACGCGTGCTGGCGATCGGCGACGGCGCCAACGATCTCGAACTGCTTGCTGGCGCGGCCGTTGCAGTCGTCCCGGAGGGTGCCCATCCTGCCGCACGGGCGGCTGCCGATCACGTCGTCGAGTCGCCGGCCACAGGCGGCTGGGCGTCGATCCTCGACCTGCTGTGACGCGTCCGCGGGCGCGAGACGGCGCCGCGACTACCGCGTGACCGTCGCCTTCTGCACGTCGCGGAAGGGGACGTCGCGGTCGACGTCGGGCTCCTTCGGCAGGCCGAGGACGCGCTCACCGATGATGTTGCGTTGGATCTGGTCGGTGCCGCCGCCGATCGAGGTGAAGTAGGCGTTGAGGGCGAGGAAGTTCGCCGCGTCGCCGTCGGGGTTGTCCGGCCCGTCGAGCAGCGCCGCGGCGCCGATGATCGATGCCTGCACCGCGGCGCCGTCGTGGAGGATCCGCGACATCGCCAACTTCCCGAGTGACAGGATCGGCGACGAGTCGCCCTGGCGGAGCTGCGCCTTGGCACGCATCGCGTTCCAGCGGTTGACGGCGCGCAGTGTGTGGATGCGGGCGATCTCCTGGCGGACCACCGGGTCGTTCGCCCGGCCGTGCGCCCTGGCGATGGCGGCGAGGTCGACTTCGGCGCCACCACCCGTCACGGTGGTCGAGCCGGTCGTGTCGTCGCCTGTCTTGCGCGGCCCGCGAGCGAGGTCGCCCATCACCGACCGCTCGTAGGCCAGGGCAGTCTGCAGCACCCTCCAGCCGTCGCCGAGGCCGCCGAGCAGGTTGTCGGCAGGCACCCGCGCCTGGTCGATGAATACCTCGTTGAAGTGCGACTCGCCGGTGATCTGCTTGATCGGGCGCACCTCGATGCCGGGTTGTTTCATCGGGAGGAAGAAGAACGAGATGCCCTTGTGCTTCGGCACGTCCCAGTCGGTGCGGGCGACGAGCATGCCGTAGTCGGCCGTCGCCGCGCTCGATGTCCACACCTTCTGTCCCGTGACGATGTACTCGTCGCCGTCGCGGTCGGCGCGGGTCTGCAACGCGGCGAGATCGGATCCCGCGCCGGGCTCGGAGTAGAGGAGGCACATCTCCACCTCGTTGCGCAGCAGCGGACGGATCAGTTGGCGCTTGAGCACGTCGGTGCCGTAGGCGAGGAGGGTGTTGGCCCACAGGTTGTGCAGGTCCTGACGCGAGCCCGGCGCACCGACGCGGGCGAACTCCTGGGCGACGACCTGTGCCTGCGCCGCGGACACACCGAGCCCGTGCCACTCGGTCGGCCACGTCGGCACGGCGTACCCAGCGTCGATCACGAGGTCGAGCCATGCCCGTCCGCGGACCTCATCGGGCCGCCAGCGCTCGTCGAGCCACCTCCGAATTGAGCGGGCGAAGTCGTCGAGATCGAGTTGACTCACCCGCCGGACACTACCGACAACATGTCGACGAGCTCATGCCGTCGCGCCTTGGTGCTCTACGTGTCCGAACTCGACGGCGACTGGTTCCCGACCCTGCTACAGCGTGCGCGCCGGTAACCCCGAAGTGCTCCGGACGCCCTAACCCTGTCACACCCCCTTGTCATGATGGAGACATGGATTCGACCCAGCTGGATCACGGCGCAGCCGGCGCTGTGGGTGCTGCTACCGGCACGGGCGCGCGCCGCAGGTGTCGCGCGGCGGAGCGGTTCGTGGCGGTGGAGGCGGCGGGCTGGGTTGTCGACGTCGTCGACGTCGTGTCGCTGTCGCCTGACGCGGCGCGAGCACGCCGCGCGGTCACGCGGGTGGTCGAGGCGATCGAAGCGCTGGGCAACGTCGACGTGTCCCTGCTCGACGCGGGTGAGCGTCGAGCCTGGATCGAAGGTGTCGAGCGTGCCCGGCGGATGGTCGACGCCGCCTCCGTGCGCGCCGCTGGCGAGATCGACCGGTCGAACCCGTTCCGCGAGCAGGGGTTCTTCTCGGCGCGCACCGTCATCCGGCACATGCTCCAACTCTCCGGTCCGGCCGCGTTCCGGCGCGTGCAGACCGCACGTATGCACGACCAGCTCGAGCCGTGGCGCGATGCAGCACGCGACGGCAGCGTCGGCGTCGACCAGACCGAGTTGATGGCTCGCGTCGCTGCCAACCCGCGCATCGACGGCGACGTGCTCCGGCGCGACCAGGAGATGCTCCTCGAAGACGCCCGCACCCTCCCGTTCGACTCGTTTGCAGCGAAGGTCCGTACGTGGGAGTCGCTGGCCGACCCGGTCGGCGATCGTGACCGGAACGAACGCCAGAAGCGTGCGCGCGACGTCATGCTGCGCGGTCGCCCCGACGGCGGCTGGCGACTCGACGGCCTGCTGACCGAGCTCGATGGGTGCGAGGTCAACCAGATCTTCGCCTGGTTCATCGAGGCGGAGTGGCACACCGACTGGGCCGAAGCCCGCAAGCGGCTCGGTGACGATGCGACCACCGCCGATCTCGTCCGCACCGAAGCACAGCGTCGGGCCGACGCGTTCGCCGCCATGGCCAGGGCAGCAGCCGCGGCGCCGACAGGCCCGCGCTCGGCGGCGATCGTCGTCAACATCCTGATCGATCACGAGACCTTCGAAGCGCGCGTGCGCGGCGAGCGTCGCGACCCCGCCGACTACCGCAAGGTCGTGTGCCGCACCCAGAGCGGCCGGCGCCTCCACCCCGACGATGCGGTCAACGCCGCGCTCATCCACCACGTCCGCCGGGTCGTGTACGACTCGGCGGGCGTCGTCATCGACCTCGGCCGGACATCGCGCCTCTTCCGCGGCCCGTCGCGCGAGGCGGTGATGCTGCTGGCGACGCACTGCGTCTGGCTCGGGTGCGACCAACCAGTCGAGTGGTGCGACGCCGATCATTCACTGGGCTGGCGCGCCCACGGGGCCACCGTGCCACGCAACGGTGGCCCGCTCTGCCACCGCCACAACATCTTGAAAGAGCGTGGCTTCCAGGTATTCCGCGATGCCGAGGGCGAGTGGCATGTCATCGATCCCGACGACAACGAGATCAACTGACCCACCGCTGTCCGAGCAGTCCGCCCCGCCCCGACTTCGTCGTCGTGTGCTGCTGGACAAGGATGACCGCGAGAATGGATGACGTGGAGGGCGCGCGGGCGAGTCGAGATCGGTGGCTCCGACGAGACCGAGGACGTCGCGGGCTGGTGTCGACGACCATGAACTCGCGTGCCGCCGCATCGTTCGCCGCCGCATCGTTCGCCGTGGCCGTCGGCTGTGCCGCCAGCGGATGTGCGAACGAGACCGACTCGGCTGCGAACTCCAGCTCGACGGTCATCCGGTCGACATCCACGCCCCCGTCGACCGTCTCATCTCCCACGTCGACAACCATCCAGTCGACTGCTCCTTCCACCACCGCATCCTCCACGAGCTCCACCACGTCCACCTCCTCCAGCACGACGACCACGATCGCACCGCCGGTTGGAGGGTTCGCCTGCCTGGCCGATGGCCAGGTGCCCACGATCTGGGAGATCCGTCCGCCGTCGGACATCCCGGCGCCCGCCTTGCCCGAGGACTGGCTGACGCCGGTCCTCGGTCGGTCGGTGCAGGGCCGCCCGATCCAAGCGTTCGTGCGCACCGTCACCGACCCGCGCCAGCGGGTCATGGTGATCGGCGGCATCCACGGCAACGAACCCGTGACACCGCCCACGGTGCGCGGCCTGCTCGATGCCGACTTCGCTGCCGACATCGAGTTGTGGCTCGTTCCAACGGCCAACCCCGACGGTTCGGCGGCGGGGATGCGCTGCAATGCCAACGGGGTCGACCTGAATCGCAACTTCTCGTGGGAGTGGCGTCCGAGCGACGGCGGTCCCGCGCCGCTCAGCGAACCCGAGACGCAGACGCTGACGGCACTCGTCGGTGCGGTCGAACCCGACCTCGTGATCTGGGTGCACCAGCCGCTCGGCTACGTCAGCTCGATCGGGACGACCGAATCGGCGCTCGAGGAGGCATGGGCGTCCGCTTCTGGGATCCCGGTCCGGCCGGACGTCACCCAGCACGGCGGCGGCGAGAGCTGGACCGCCTTCATCGCCGGTGTGCCGTCGATGCTCATCGAGATCGACGGCTGGATGGCGACACCCGAGATCGTCGCCGCCCAGCGCGCCGGGTTCGAAGCGACGATGCGCGCCCTCGGCTGAGTGACGTCACGCCGAGGATCGCTACGCGTCGAGCTTCACCGCCACGGCGATGCCGTCGCGAATCGGCACCGTCGTGGCGAGCAGATCGGTGCGGGTCGCGAGCAGGTCGTGCATCTCGCGGACGGCATCGTCGTCGGCGCTGCCTCCGGCGTCAGCGATGCGTCCACCGCGGATCGCGTTGTCGACCACGAGCAACCCGCCCGGTCGCAGCCGGTCGAGCGCAAGGGTCACGTAGGCCGGATAGTCGTTCTTGTTGGCGTCGACGAAGGCCACGTCGTACGGGCCCGGAAGCTGGGCCAGCACGTCGAGTGCCGGCCCGCGGTGGACCGTGATCCGGTCGTCGACGCCCCCCTCACCGAACCAATGCTCGGCGGCGTCCGCGTGCAGGTCGGACAGCTCGATCGTGTCGAGGTGACCGTCGGGTGGGAGCTGGCGAGCGATCCACGTGCCGCTGTAGCCGAACAGCGTGCCCACCTCGAGCGCCCGCGTGGCCCCGATGGCGCGCACGAGGATCGCCAGGAACACGCCGCCCTCTGGCCCGACCTGGATCGACGGCCCGCGTTGGGCGGTGTCGTCGACGATCGCCCGGAGCACCTCATCTTCTTGCCAGTACCGCTCGGCGAGGTAGTCCTGGGCGCGCTGCATCAGTTCGGGGTCCGTGGTCATCGCCCCATCATCGCGGACCGGTCAGCCCTTCCGGTTCAGCTCGGTGATCCGCTCGGCGAGGAACTCGCCAGCAGTGCGACCGTGGGCCAGCACGACGTCCGGTGCCGGCGACAAGAAGAGTGGCATCGACATCCGTGCCGTCCGTGCCGACGGACCGATCGGGTTGACGACGCGGTGGGTCGTGGCCGGGTAGTAGCCATCCGATGCGAGATCGAGCATCTCGCCGGCATTGACCGCGACGGAGCCGGGATCGCAGGGAACGGGATACCAGGCGCCGTCGCTCCCGAGCAGCTCGAGCCCGGCATCACTGCCCGCCGGCAGCACCGTGAGCAGGTTGATGTCCTCGTGGGCCGCCGCCCGCTCGGCTCCCTCGGGCACCATCGGCGGAAGCGGCGGGTAACGGAGTACGCGCAGCAGCGACTCGGATCCGTCGAGCATCGACGTGAGCGGCACCGAGAATCTGGACGAGACATCGCCGGGCGTGTGTCGTTCGACCCACGCCAGCAGCGTCGCCGCCATGTCCGTCGCGATCTCCCGGTACCGCTGGGCGGCGTCGGAGACCTCAGCCGGATACTCGGACCACGGGAAGATGTGGAAGAACTCCTTCAGATCGCGAGCCTCATGGCCCTTGGCGACTTCCGAGATCGACGGCGGGAAGTACCCGACGTTGCGATCGGGCGTGGTGTAGCGGTGCACCACGGGCGAGTCGAAGAACGCCGACCACTCGACATAGATCTCCTCGACGAGGGCCCAGGGCAGTGGGTGGTTGACGACGACCGCGAAGCCGGTCTCGCGCAGGCTGCGCGTGAACTCGGCCGGTGCATCGGGGTGCTGGTAGTCGACGACTCCGACGCTCACTGTCAATCGAGCTGGTCGTCGAGGCCGACGGTCGTCATGAGACCCCAGTCGGTGTCGGTGCGGTTGGCGAGCACCACGAGGTCGGAGAAGTTCCCGGCAGGATCCTGCACCTGGTCTTCGAGGAGGGCCTCGGCGCGGAAGCCGAGGCCGATGAACAGCCCGATCGTCGATTCCTGGGTGGCCACGACCTCGACGACCACCTTCGTCAACCCCGCCTCGAGCGCGACGCGCAGCGCGTGACGGGCGAGACGTTGCCCGACGCCGCGGCGACGGATCGCGGGGTCCACAACGAGGCGCAGTTCACCGACGTGGCGTGACCAGCCGACACCAGGGAACACGCCGACGTAGCCGACGACTGCGCCGTCAGCGCCGCCCGTACGAGCGATCGAGCGCAACGCTCGCGTGTCGTCGGCCCACGCGCGCACGTCGGCGTGATCCATCACCGGTTCTTTGACGAACGTGCGGTCGCCTTCTGGCACCCGTTGGAAGAACGCCCACACGTCGTCGACGTCGGCGGCAGTGAACGCGGAGATGTCAAGCTCGTCGGACACCGTCAACTCCTGTCGCTGTGGGCTTCGATCCAGTCGAGCATGCCGGGGATCGACACGCGATGGGCTTTGCCACCGACGATCAGGCCGACGTGGCCGGCAGGGAACTGGAGGTCGTCGGCGCCGGGCAACACGTCGAGCAGCGGGCGGTTCGCTTCAAGGGGCACCAGGTGGTCGGCCGTGCCGACGGAGTTCATCACCGGGCAAGCGATCGAGCCGAGGTCGAGCTCCCCGCGCTCGGTGACGAGCGTGTTGTCGGCGAGCCGGTTGTCGCGGATGAGCCACTCGGCGGTCTGGCGGAAGCACTTCCCGGGGAACGGGATCTGGTCGGTCGCCCATCCGTGCATCGCCTGGTGCGCAGCGATGTACTCGCTGCTCTCCAACTTCTCCAGCAGGCTCGCGTACATCGTGGCGTCGCCGGTGACCCGCGCGGACGTGAGCCCGCGCACCACCGCGGCCGCAGGAACATTGCCGGTCTCGTCGACGAAGTCGTCGAGGTCGACGCGGCGATCGGCGATCACCGCAGTGAGGCCGGGCATCACGGTGAAGTCGATGGGCGTCGCCATCAGTGACAGCGAGCGCAGCGGGATCTCGGGGTGGCCGGCGGCGAAGATCAGCGAGAGCACGCCACCGAAGCAGTAGCCGAACACGTGGATCTCATCGGCGCCGCTCGTGCGCATCGTTGCCGCGCAGGCGAACGGAATGTACTCGTCGCAGTAGGTCTCGAAGCTGTTCTGCGCGTCCGCGGCGTCGGGCGTGCCCCAGTCGAGCATGTACACGTCGAAGCCGCGGGCGACCAGCGCCTCCACGAAGCTGTTGCCCGGGCGCAGGTCGAGGACGTACGGCTTCGACACGAGGCTCATCACGAGCAGGAGCGGCGGACCGAGCGTGGGTCCGGGGCTGTGGTAGCGGTAGAGCTGGACCTTGTCGCGCGTCCATACCACGTCTTTCGGCGAGCACCCGACCTCGGGGCGCCCCACGCCAGCGAGGTGCTTCAGCCCGTTGCGCGCCCGTAGCGCGTTGCGTTCGACGTCGAGTCGGATCCGCTCGAGCAGGTCACCCGGCGTCGGCAGCGCGGCCACCCGAACGACCCTTCTTCGCGGCTTGGTTCTTGACCGGTTGCTTCTTGGTGGCCTTCTCGTGGCGCGCCGCCAGCGAGGCCAGGTACTCGGCGTTCTCCTTGTCGGCCAGCAGCTTGCGCAGATCGCGGACCTCGCGTTCGAGGTTGGCGATGTGTTCGAGCAACCGGTTGACGTCGCTGCCCGCCGGCAGGTTGAGCAGGTGGAGCGCCCGCCTCGACATCTGTTCCACGCGACGGTCGAGCTCGCTGCGCCCACGACGACCGAGGGCGACGAACGCGGCAGCCTCGTCGCTGCGCGCCATCTCGTTGATCGTCGGACTCACACGCTCGTCGACCGCATCGAAGAGCTGTTTCCACAACGGTGATGATGAAGCCACGGCACCTCCCCAGCGCCCGACACTACATAAGGTGAACACGATGTCGCTGCGCCGCCGAGTCACCGCCGGAATGATCCTGGCCAGGACCAACCTGCAGCCCTTCGAGCGCCCGGACCGCCTCCCGCGGGCCTTGCTGGCGATGGCACCATGGGGATCGACGCTGCCAGGTGTCATGGCCGCGGCCGCCGCCCGCTACCCCGAACGCGTCGCAGTCCACGACGACGACGGCGCCATCACCTACGCAGAGTTGTGGGATCGCGCCCAGCGCGTCGCCGGCGCGCTCGGCGACCGCGGTGTCACCGAGCACTCGCGAGTCGGGCTGCTGTGCCGGAACCACCGTGGTTTCATCGAGTGGTTGATCGCCGCGTCCGCCACCGGCGCCGACGTCGTGCTCCTCAACACCGGCTTCGCCGCACCACAGCTCGCCGCCGTGGTCGCCTCGGAGGGCATCACGCACATCGTCCACGACGACGAGTTCACCGACATCGTCGCCGACGCCGGTGCCGAGGTGTTCGACGAAGCGGCGATGGCCGCCCTCGCGCTGACGACCGTGGCTACCTCGTCGCGACGCGAGCAAGGGCGGCTCGTCATCTTGACGTCGGGAACCACCGGCACACCGAAGGGTGCGGCTCGACGGAGCGACCCCGCCGCCGTCGAGGGCGTCGCCGCCGTGTTGGAGCGGATCCCGTTGCGGCTCGGTGACACGCAGGTGATCGCCGCGCCGCTCTTCCATGGCTGGGGTTTGACGAACTTGTTGCTCGGTCTCGGGCGGTGCACGACGAACGTGTTGGCCCGGCGGTTCGACGCCGAAGCGACGCTGCGCTCCACCGCCGAGCATCGCGCCGACGTGCTCGTGGTGGTGCCGGTGATGCTCGCCCGCATCCTCGCCCTCGATCCCGACGTGCTGGTCGCCGCACCGACACCGGACCTGCGCGTGATCGCGTCGAGCGGCTCCGCGCTCGGCAGCAAGCTGGCGGGCGCCGCGCTCGACCGGTTCGGGCCGGTGCTCTACAACCTGTACGGCTCCACCGAGGTCGCAGTCGCCACGATCGCCACGCCACGCGACCTCCTCGCTGCGCCGGCGACCGCGGGACGCGTTGCGTTCGGCGTTCGTGTGGAGATCCTCGACGAGCAGGGAGCGCAGGTACCCGACGGCACGGTGGGGCGGGTGTTCGTCGGCGGGTCGATGCGCTTCGAGGGGTACACGACCGGCGGTGGCAAAGAGGAGCGAGACGGTCTGCTGTCGTCGGGTGACCTCGGGCGCTTCCACGACGGGTTGTTGTTCGTCGAGGGGCGCGAGGACGACATGATCGTGTCGGGCGGTGAGAACGTGTTCCCGGGCGAGGTCGAAGAACTGCTCAGCCACCACCCCGCAGTCGCCGATGTCGCCGTGGTCGGCGTGGCCGACGACGAGTTCGGCCAGGCGCTCGCCGCCTTCGTCGTCGTGCGCCACGCCGCGCAGCTGTCCGTCGACGACGTGCGGACGCACGTGCGCGAGCAGCTCGCGAGGCACAAGGTGCCCCGACGGGTGGAGTTCGTCGACGAGCTCCCGCGCAACCCGACCGGCAAGGTGCTGCGACGCACGCTCGTCGAGCGGGTCACGCCGGCCACGAAGGCGGCGACGTGAGCCCGATCGACGCGATCGGCCGGCGCCTCACCGGACCCCGGCTGGTCAACGCCGCCCTGGTGGCCGAGCCGTTGCTTCGTCTGGACGCCGTGACGCGCCTCGCCCGCGCCGGGATCGAGTACGAGGCGTTGCTGCGATCGCAGCGGGCGTACTGCGCCGATGTGGTCGGCCTGGCCACGGGTCGCCGGACCCAGCGTCAACGCTGGGCCGACGCCGAGCTCGTCCACCGGGCCCGCCTCGCGCCGGATCGGATGTTGCTCCGTTCGGGTGCGCCGAACGTGTTCTGGCACGGACCCGACCACGCCACTGGCCGACCGGTCGTCGTGCTGGTGAACGGCTGGACGGCGTCGGGCCTGCTGTGGCCGACGGACGTCGTGGCGCGCATGCAGGAGTCGTTCGACGTCGTGCGGGTCGACAACCGCGGTTCCGGCTACTCACGCACAGCACCGGCACCGTTCACGCTCGCCCAACTCGCCACCGACGTGCGCGACGTGCTGCGCGAGATCGGCGCCCCCGCGGCGACGGTCGTCGGGTTGTCGATGGGCGGCATGATCGCCCAGGAGCTGGCGATCAACCACCCCGACGTGGTCGAGCGGCTCGTGCTGTGCGGCACTCGACCTCCGATGCCCGCGGGATTCTCACCGTCCAACTCGGTGCTCACCTCGATGATGTCGGCACCGCGTCCGGGCGAGCGCGTCGGTGAGTTCCTCGATCGCACGTGGGGGTCGGTCGTTGGCCCCGGCTTCCCCGACTCCCATCCGGACCGGATGCGTGAGCTGGTCGATCGGGTGCGCGAGCGCCCGACCCCGCGGGCGGGCGTTTTCAACCAGATGCGGGCGATCGCCAGTTGGTCGGGCGCGTGGCGACTCTCGCGGATCACCGCGCCGACCGTCGTGCTCCACGGCACCGACGATCCGCTGATCCCGGTCGGTAACGGGATGCGCCTCGCTCAGCTCATCGACGGCGCGGGCTACGTCGAGCTTCCCGGCGTCGGCCACATCGTCCCCTTCGAAGCCCCCGACGCCCTCCTCGCCGCCATCGGCACACCCTGACCGCGACAACACGGCGGAACCGGAGCCACTACGCGAG
>CAZQCP010000024.1:0-29969 GCA_964592115.1 uncultured Ilumatobacteraceae bacterium | reverse complement strand
CGTCGCTCCCACTGCATCCGGCCACCACGAGTGTCGTTGCCACGGCGAGCGCAGCAATGCGGCGAATCCGCTGACGATCGAGCACGTTGTCCTCCCAGAGTTCGCGCCATCGGCGCCATCGTCGCGGCCACACACCGCCGACGCGACTGTAGCCACGCGTGCGCCCTGCGTAGATGGCAATCATCAACCTTGACGAGAACGTGACAGGCTGCGGGGCATGGAGCTGCACTGGATGTCAGCGACCGAGCTCGCTGCCGCCATCGCCGCTGGCGACGCGACGAGCCGGGACGTGCTCGAGCACCTCGTGGCCCGCATCGAACTGCTGAATGGTCCCGTCAACGCCGTCGTCCACTGGGACCTCGACCGGGCACGTCTCCTCGCCGACCAAGCCGACGCGGCGGTGGCCCGGGGCGACGAGCTCGGAGCGCTGCACGGCGTGCCGATGACGGTGAAGGACTCGTTCCCCACGGCGGGTTGCGTCACGACATCGGGTTCACCGGACCTCGCCACCTACGTGCCGCCCGAGGACTGTTGGCCCGTCGCGCGGCTCCGTGCGGCGGGGGCGATCCCGTTCGCCAAGACGAACCTGCCGCTGTTCGCCGACGACATCCAGAGCTTCAACGAGGTGTACGGCACCACGAACAACCCGCACGACACCGGTCGCACGCCCGGCGGATCGTCGGGTGGATCAGCCGCCGCGCTGGCGATGGGATTCACCCCCATCGAGGTCGGCAGCGACATCGGCGGCTCGATCCGGGTGCCCGCCCACTACAGCGGCGTGATGGGACACAAGCCGAGTTACGGCATCGTGCCCGGTCACGGCCAGATCCCCGGGATGCCCGGCACGCTCACGCAGGCCGACCTCGCGGTCGTCGGCCCCATGGCGCGGACCGTCGACGACTTGGAGGTCGTGCTGGATGCGCTCGCCGGACCGGACCGGTGGAACACGCCGGCGTGGCGGCTCGACCTGCCGCCGAGTCGCGCCCTCGACGTCGTCGACTTCCGCGTCGCCGCCTGGTTCGACGACGACGCGTGCCCGATCGACGGCGACACGCGCCGCTCCCTCGATGCGACCGTCGACGCGCTCGCCGCCGCTGGAGCGAACGTCGACCCGACGGCGCGTCCGTCGTTCACGCTCGACAAGGCGTTCACCGTGTACGGCGACCTGTTGTTCGCCGCGCTGTCCGGCGGCGTCCCCGCGGGCGCGCTCGATGAGTTCGCCGCCGTCACCACCGACACGTCGACAGGTTGGATCAAGCGAGCCTCGGCGACGCGCCATCGCGCCTGGCTGTCGAACAACGAGCGGCGCCTTCAGCTGCGCGAGCGATGGGCGGAGTTCTTCACCGCCTTCGACGCCGTGTTGTTGCCGGTCCATCCCCGCCCGGCGCTCTCGCACGATCAGTCGATGCCGCAGTTCGAGCGCACGATCGAGATCGACGGACGGACGCATCCGTATCTCGATCTCTGGCGGTGGATCGCCCCAGCTGGCGTCGGCTCACTCCCGGCGACGGTGGTGCCGGTCGGACTGTCGCACGACGGTCTCCCGATCGGCGTCCAGATCGTCGGGCCGTACCTCCACGATCGCACGACGCTCCAGCTCGCCCGCCACGTCAGCCAACTGATGTCGGATCGCAACGGCTGGCGCGCTGCCTGCCCCCGCCCGCCCGGGTAACAACGGGGACGGGCCCCGCTGTTACTCGGCCGTGGCCGCCAACGCCTTGGCGATCGCGTCGAGGGCGAGGTCGATCTCGTCGGCCGACACCGTGAGCGGCGGCATGAAGCGGAGCGTCGTTCCCGCCGCGCCCGCCGTCATCGTGATCAGCTTCCCCTCGCTCAGGCAGTGGGCGACGATCGCCGACGTCCGCGCCGCGCTGTCGAACTGTGCGGCGACCATCAATCCGAGACCACGCACGTGCGTGATCGCCTGGTGCTTCTCTTGGAGGTGACGCAGCCCATCGGCGAGCTGGACGCCACGGGCGACGACGTCGTCGAGCAGCCCGTCGGCGCTGAGCACGTCGATCGTCGCCAGCGCCGCCGCGCAGCCGATCGGGTTGCCTCCGTACGTGCCGCCGTGCGAACCGGTCGGCCACCGGTCGTCGAGCTCGCGCCGCGTGCCGAGCGCCGAGAACGGAAAGCCCGAGGCGATGCCCTTCGCCATGCAGATCACGTCGGGCACGACGTCGTAGTGCTCGATGGCGAACATCTTTCCGGTGCGCCCGAAGCCGCTCTGCACCTCGTCGGCGATGAACAGCATCCCGTGCGCCTTGCACCGTTCGTCGATCGCTTCGAGGAAGCCGCGCGGTGCAGCGATGTAGCCGCCCTCGCCCAGCACCGGTTCGATGATCACCGCCGCCGTCTCGGCGGGCGCGGTGACGGTGGTGAGGAGATCGTCGAAGCCGGCGATCGCCCGCTCGACCTCGTCGGTCACGTCGTCGGCGGTGACGTCGGGATAGGGGGCGATGAAGACGCCAGACGGCAGCGGCGCGTGCCCAGCGCGGTAGACGGTCTTCGACGTGGTCATCGCCATCGTCTGGTGGGTGCGCCCGTGGAAGCTTCCTTGGAACACGATGATGTTCGGCCGCCCGGTTGCCTGCTTGGCCAGCTTGACGGCCGCCTCGGTGATCTCCGCGCCGGAGTTGGCGAAGAAGAACGTGTCGATGCCATCGGGCGTCAGATCGGCGAGCCGGGCAGCGAGCGGTTGCAGCAGGTCGTGCGTGTACACGTTGGCCTGGGCGTGGACGAAGCGACGCGCTTGGTCGGCGATCGCCTGGACGACATGCGGGTGGCTGTGGCCGGTCGACGTGACGGCGATGCCGCCGCTGAAGTCGAGGTAGCGATCACCGTCGGTCGTGGTGACCCACGATCCCTCACCACTGGCGACGTGCAGGTCGGTGACCTTGAACCAGACGTGGGACAAGTTGTCGGTGCTCATCGCGGAATTATCCCATGAGGCGGTCGAGCACTCGCGCGAACCATGGCGTTCGGTCCCCGCCTTCGCTCTCGGCGCGGTCGGCCCGCGAAGCGATGTGCCGCGTGGCATCGATCCCGAGCCATCGGAGCGGCTCGGGCTCCCAGCGGCGCGAGCGGTGTCCGACCCACGGCAGCTCGACCAGATCGGACGCCTGACTGGTGATCAGGTCGGCCAGCGTCCGTCCGGCGAGGTTCGACGCCGCGACGCCCTCGCCGACGAAGCCACCCGCCCACGCCAGGCCGGTCGCTCGGTCGAGCCCGACCGACGGCCGCCAATCTCGAGGCACCGCGAGCACGCCGCCCCAGCGGTGCGTGATCGCCGCGCCCGCAACGTCGGGCACGAGCTCGACGAGAGTGTCCGCGAGGCGGTCGTGGACGGTGGACGACCGCTCGGTCGAGGGATCGATCCGCGAGCCGTAGCGGTAGGGCGCGCCGCGCCCGCCGAACGCGATCCGGTCGTCGACGGTGCGCTGTCCGTAGATCACCATCCGCCGGTCGTCGGCGAACGTCTCCATCGACGCCAGGCCGATGCGCTCCCAGACGTGGTCGGGAAGTGGTTCGGTGGCGATCATCAACGAGTACAGCGGCACGAGATCGCGGCGGTGTCCCGGCAGATCGCGGGTGTACGCCTCGGTGGCGCGCACCACGACGTCGGCACGAACCGTGCCATGGCCCGTGATCACCAACGGCGGGGAGGTCGCGGTGCGGGCGACGATGTCGAGCGCCGCGGTTCCCTCGACGATCGTGCCACCGCGTCGCTCGACGGCGTCGGCGAGACCGCGCACGAGCACCGCCGGCTGTACGCGGGCCGCGGGTCGGTACCAGAGCGCGCCGAGTACGTCCGTTGCTGCGAACCGGACCCGCGCTTCGTCGGCGCCGAGCGCGACCAGCGTCTCGTCGTCGAACCCGTGCGCTCGGTAGGCGTCGACCTCGACCTGCTGGCGGTGCAGCTGAGCGGGGTTGCGGGCCAGTCGGATGACCCCTCCGCACTCGAATCCGCAGTCGATGTGCTCCGCCGCGACGACGCGGCCGATCTCGTCGACGGTCGCCATCACCGCCGCCGTCAGTGCCGGCCCGTTGCCGTGCATCCCACCCGCGAGTTCGCCGACGCACCAACCGCCGTTGCGGCCCGACGCCCCGAAACCGACGGCTTCACGCTCGACGACGATCACGCGGAGATCCGGCTCGCGGCGCAGCAGTTCGTACGCCGTCCACAGTCCGGTGTAGCCACCACCGACGATCGCGACATCGACGTCGACGTCACCGGCGAGCGCCTGCCGCGGAGCGAGCGGACCCGGCAACTGGTCGAGCCACAGCGACCGCGACCGCAGCGCCGCGTCGAGGTCCCGCATAGCCCGATGGTACCGAGCGTGGACACCGGCCGACCCTGGCGATCGGAGCCTCGTCTAGATTCGACCGGATGCGGGTGCTCGTGGTCGGTGCAGGTGGCGTCGGATCGGCCTTCGTCGCCATCGCCTCGACCCGCGACGTCTACACCCACATCACGGTGGCCGACATCGATGTCGACAAGGCCGAGACCGCCGTCGGCACCGCCAGCGGCAACGACGACGGCTCGCGGATCGCCGCCGCGTGGCTCGATGCGTCCTCCCACGAGTCGGTTGCCGCGCTCGCCCGCGAGATGCGCGCCGGCGTCGTGCTCAACGCCTGCGATCCACGCTTCAACCCGCCGATCTTCGAGGGTGCCTTCGCCGCAGGGTGTCATTACGTGGACATGGCGATGAACCTGTCGGTGCCGCACCCCGACAAGCCGTACGAGAAGACCGGGATCCGTCTCGGCGATGGCCAGTTCGCGCAGTCGCCGATCTGGAAGGCGCGAGGGCTGATGGCGCTCGTCGGCATGGGTGTCGAACCGGGGTTCTCCGACGTCGCCGCCCGGTACGCGGCCGACGAGTTGTTCAGCGAGATCCACGAGATCGGCGTGCGCGACGGCGCCGACCTCGTCGTCGACGGCTACGACTTCGCCCCGACGTTCTCGATCTGGACGACCATCGAGGAGTGCCTCAACCCGCCGGTGATCTACGAGCGCGAGCGTGGATGGTTCACGACCGAGCCGTTCAGCGAGCCGGAAGTGTTCACGTTCCCGGAGGGGATCGGGCCCCTCCAGTGCGTCAACGTCGAGCACGAGGAGGTGATCCTCATGCCGCGCTGGATCGACGTCGACCGGGTCACGTTCAAGTACGGGCTCGGCGCGGAGTTCATCGACGTGCTGAAGACGCTGCGCAAGCTCGAGCTGCACTCGACCGAGACGGTGGAGGTGAAAGGCGTGATGGTGTCGCCGCGCGACGTGGTGGCGGCGTCACTGCCCGACCCCGCCACGCTCGGCGACCGGATGACCGGGCGTACGTGCGCCGGGAGCTGGGTGACCGGGCTCGGCAAGGACGGCGAGCCGCGCGAGGTGTACATCTACCACGTGGTCGACAACGCTTGGTCGATGCGCGAGTTCGGTCACCAGGCGGTGGTATGGCAGACCGCGGTCATGCCGGCGGTCGCCATCGAGCTGATGGCCACGGGCGAGTGGTTCCGAGCCGGCGTCGTCGGCCCCGAGGCACTCCCCGCCCAGCCGTTCCTCGACCTGCTCGATGCCCACGGCAGCGAGTGGGAGTGGATCGAATACCGCAATCGCGTCCCCGCCGAGTGATTGCATCCGGGGTCAGACACCACATGCAACCGCACACCATCTCCAGGCCGGTCACCGTCATGCGTGCCGTTGCATGTGGTGTCTGACCCCGGATGCAATCTAGGCGTGCGGGTCGACCACCCAGCGGCCGCGGACTTGACCGTCGAGGATCGTCGGGCCACGCTCGAGCAGCTCGCTGAGCGGCACGACCTCGGTCATCGACTCGACGAGGTCGGCCCGCAGCTCGGCGGCCAGCCGCTCCCACGCCCGCTCGCGGGTCGCGATCGGCGTCATCACCGACTCGACGCCCTGGAGGCGCACCCCGCGCAGGATGAACGGCATCACCGTGGTCGGCAGATCGCCGCCGCCAGCGAGACCGCACGCGGCGACCGTGCCGCCGTAGCGCACTTGCGACAGCAGCTTGGCGAGCATCGTCGATCCCACCGTGTCGACCGCGCCCGCCCACGTCTCGGCTTCGAGCGGACGCGCCGGCTCGGTCATCTCGGCGCGCGTCAAGAAGTTGGTGGCGCCGAGCCCGCGCAGGTACTCCTGCGTCTCGGGGCGGCCCGTGACCGCCGTGACCTCGAACCCGCGCCCGGCGAGCAACGCGACGGCGACCGATCCGACGCCTCCTGCCGCGCCGGTCACGAGCACCGGCCCGTCGCCAGGGGTCACGCCACCGTCCTCGACCGCCATCACGCAGAGCATCGCCGTCAACCCAGCGGTACCGATCGCCATCGCCGTGGCCCCCGGCATCTCGGCGGGCCGCTTGACCAGCCACGACGACTGCACACGCTGGCGCTGCGCGTAACCACCCCAGTACCGCTCCCCCACCTGGAAGCCCGTGGAGATGACGGCGTCGCCCACGACGAAGTCGGGCGAGTCACTCGCCACGACGATGCCGGTGAGGTCGATGCCAGGGACCATCGGGTAGCTACGCACGACCTTGTTGCGACCGGCGAGCGCGAGGCCGTCCTTGTAGTTGAGCGACGAGTACTCGACGTCGATCGTGACGTCGCCGTCGGGGAGGTCGGCGTCGGTCAGCTGTTCGAGCGCGCCGACCGGGCCGTCGTCGGTCTCGCGCAGCACGAGGGCGGTGAACGTGTCGCTCATGGGGCCATCCTCGCAGACCCATCGTGCGACCATCGATTGCTGGCAGGCTGACGAGATGACCGTCGTCGCCGACCCCTGTTCGATTCCGCCCATCGTCGACACCGCCTGGCTCGGCGAACACGTCACCGCCGCGGCGGACGGTCCGCGCTGGGGCGATCACCCCGTCATGCTCTGCGACGTTCGCTCGACGATGGCCTCGGCGATGCCGCGGTCCGACTTCGACGCCGACCACATCTCTAGCGCTGTCTACGTGTCGCTGGAGGACGATCTGTCTGTCCCAGCCGCGCCGGTGCGCGGGCGTCATCCGTTGCCGTCGCCGGAGGACTTCGCCGCCGCGCTCGACCGCCTCGGGATCGATGACGACTCGCTCGTGCTCGGCTTCGACGACCGCGGCGGCGCGTTCGCCGCGCGCCTCGTGTGGATGCTGCGCGCGATCGGCCAGCCCGCGGCGCTCCTCGACGACGTGTCCTCACCCGCGTTCGGCGTTCTCGTGAGTCAATGGTTGCGGGGAAGCACCAATGACTCACGCGAACGCGGATCGCTGCCGCGGCGCCGGGTGCGGCCGTGGCCGACCGATGCGATCGCGGACGCCGATCGCGTGACCGCGCACATCGCCGACGGCGGGGTCGTCGTCGACAGTCGGGATGCGCCGCGCTACGCGGGAGAGGTCGAACCCATCGATGCCATCGCGGGCCACGTGCCCGGCGCGATCAACGTGCCGTTCGGCGGGAACCTCGTCGACGGGCGATTCCGGAGCGCCGAGGAGCTGGGCGCCAGATTCGCCGCCGCCGGCGTCGACGGCGACGCGATCGTGTACTGCGGATCCGGAGTGACGGCCTGCCACAACGCGCTCGCGATCGAGCACGCCGGGCATGGCCGGCCGGCGCTCTACGTCGGGTCGTGGTCGGGCTGGTCGACCGACCCGGAGCGACCCGTCGCCACCGGGCCCGAACCGTGACCGGCGCAGAACTGGCGATCGTCATCGCGGCGATCGTCATCGGCACGGTGATCAAGTCGGTCACCGGCATGGGCCTGCCCTTGATCGCCATCCCGATCGCGTCGCTCTTCGTCGATCCGAGTGACGCGATCGTGGTCATCGCGTTCCCGAACGTGCTCGCCAACGCCGTGCTGTTCGCCGGCGAACGCCGCAGCCTGCCCGAGACCCGCGACCTGCCGGTGCTCGCCGCGTCGGGTGTCATCGGCGCCGTCATCGGCACGCTGCTCTTGGTCAACATCTCCGAGACGCCGCTCGTGATCGCCGTGGTGCTCGCGATCACCCTGTACGTGGTGCTGTTCTTCACCCACCCCGACCTGCGCACGAGCCCCGCGACGTCGCGCCGGTGGGCGCCCGCCGTCGGCGGTGTCGCCGGCACGTTCCAGGGCGCGGTCGGCATCTCCGGTCCGATCGTCGGTTCGTGGATCCACAGCTACCGGCTACCGCGCAGCGCACACATCGTGTCGGTCACCGCGCTGTTCATGATCACGGGTTTCACTCAACTCGTCGTGCTCGTCGCCAGCGGTGAGCTCGAGGGGCGGGCGACTGCCGCGCTGCTGGCATGCATCCCCGTGTTCGCGTCGATCCCGGTCGGCACGCGCCTCCGACGGTCCGTGTCGTCGCGCGGCTTCGACCTCGCCGTCGTCGGGATGCTGATCGTCTCCGCCGTCGCGCTGGTCATCCAAGTCGCGTTCGACTGAGCGACGTGCGGAGAGCAGCCGGGGTAGGGTTGCACCGACCACATGCACACACGGGGAGCTCGCTGGATCGGCGGGCTGAGAGGGTGAACGCCATCACCGACCCGCACACCTGATCCGGGTAATGCCGGCGGAGGAAACGTGAACCAACACATCGTGATCATCACCGGGTCGGCACCCCTCGGCCCCTCGATCGTCGACTGGATCCCACCTGATGCGGTGGTGATGGCCGTCGACGGTGGCCTCGACCACGCGCTCGCGGCTGGCCTGTCCCCCACGCACCTGATCGGCGACCTCGACTCGGTCACCGAGGAGGCCCTGGCGTGGGCGGCGCGGCACGCCGACATCTCGCGGCACCCTGCCGACAAGGACCAGACCGACACCGAGCTCGCCCTCGCGCTGGCGGCCACGTTCGATCCCGAACGGGTCACCGTCGTCGGCGGCGGCGACCGCCTCGACCACAGCATGGCGGCGGTGGGCGCCCTCGGCGCACTCACCCTCACGAGTGTGCCGGTGCTCGACTGCTGGTGGGGCGACCAGCACATCCGCGTCGTGCACGGACCCGGCTCGGCGACGCTCCGGCTGCGACGCAACTCGACGCTGTCACTCCTCGCGCTCCACGGGCCGTGCACGAACGTGAACCTGCAGGGCGCCCGCTGGGAGTTGGACCACCGCGACCTCGATCCCGTCGTCGGTGTCGGCATCAGCAACGTCGTCGTGGGCGTCGGCGATCACGACGACGACCACGCACACGATGACGCTGGCGATGATGCCGTCGAAGTCACCGTGGCGCTGTCGCGTGGGGTGCTGACGATCTTCGACGAGCCGGTCAGCGAGCCAGCGGACCAACCCGGCGACGAGCAGGTCGAGGTGACGTCGTGACCCGCCGCACGATGCCGCTCACGCTGGCGATCGCGGCGCTGGCGTTCGCCGCCTGCGGGAGCGACGGCGGGGACAACGGCGGCGCCTCCAACGACAGCACCACGACCGACCTCCGGGGCACGACGATCACGCTCGTGACCTACGACTCGTTCCCCGACGGCGACACGGCGCTCAACGAGGCGCTCGACGACTTCACCGCGGAGACCGGCATCGACGTCGAACTCCTCGTGGCCGGTGACGCCGGCACGATGCTCGCCAAGGCCGCGCTCACCGCCGGCAACCCCGAAGGCGACGTGATGTGGGGCGTCGACAACACGCTCCTCTCGCGGGCGCTCGACGGCGAGATCTTCGAGCCGTACGTCGCCGCGCCGATCGCCGACGGCACGGTCACGGTCGACAACACGTTCATCGCGCTCGTTCCCGAAGGCGAGGCGACGCCGGTCGACTACGGCGACGTGTGCGTCAACGCCGACCTCGAGTGGTTCGCGGCGAACGGCCTCGAACTTCCCACCACGCTCGACGACCTGAGCGACCCGGCGTACCGCGACCTCCTGGTCGTGACCAACCCGGCGACATCGTCGCCCGGCCTCGCCTTCTTGCTCGCCACGATCGACGAGTACGGCACCGATGGCTGGCAGGACTACTGGCGAGCGCTCGTCGACAACGGTGTGACCGTCGTGGACGGCTGGAGCCAGGCGTACTACGAGGAGTTCACGCGCGTCGGCGGATCGTCGCCGCTCGTCGTGAGCTACGGGTCGAGCCCGCCGGCCGAGGTGATCTTCGCCGAGCCGGCGCGCGACGACGCACCGACCGGCGTGATCGAAGACACCTGCTTCCGCCAGGTCGAGTTCGCCGGCGTGTTGCGCGGCACCGAGCACCCCGCGGCGGCACGCGCGCTCGTCGACTTCCTCGTCGGAGAGCGGTTCCAGCGCGAACTGCCACTGACGTTGTTCGTGTACCCGGTGAACGAGGCGGTGGAGTTGCCGCCCGAATTCGTCGAGTTCGCCATCGTTCCCGACGACTCACGCACGCTCGACCCCGCCGAGATCGAAGCCGACCGCGAGCGCTGGATCGACGAGTGGACGTCGCTGGTGCTCGGCTGAACGGCCCACCGCGCCGGCTCGTCGCGGCGCTCGCCGCGCTGCCCGCCGCCGGGCTGGCGGTCTTCTTCCTGTGGCCGTTCCTGACGCTGGTCGGCGAGGCGGTCGGCGCGGACACGGTCGCCACCACGTTCCGCCGCGGCACCACGTGGGACGTGCTGTGGTTCACGTGCTGGCAAGCGACGGCCTCGACGCTGCTCACCGTCGTGCTCGGACTCGCCCCCGCCTGGGTCGTCGCCCGCTTCGACGTTCCAGGCCGGCGGCTGCTGGTCGGGCTCCTCACGGCGATGTTCGTGCTGCCGACGGTCGTGATGGGCGCCGCGTTCGTCGCGCTCCTCCCTGACTCGCTCAACCGCACCGTGTGGGCGGTGCTGGCCGCACACGTCGTGTTCAACCTGGCGGTCGTGGTCCGCGTCGTCGGCGCGCTGTGGGAGCGGCTGCCGGAGGCGACCGAACAGGCTGCGGCGACACTCGGAGCGTCACCGTGGCGCGTGTTCACCACCATCACGCTTCCGTTGATCCGACCCGCCGTGGTCGCTGCGTCGGTGATCGTGTTCTTGTTCACGTTCACCTCCTACGGCGTGGTCCGCGTGCTCGGCGCGCCCGGCACGCGGACGATCGAGGTCGAGATCTGGCGGCGGGCGACACAGCTCGGCGACATCGGCGGTGCCGCCGTACTGGCGCTCATTCAACTCGCCGCGCTGGCGCTCGTCGTCGCGTGGTCGGGCATCGCCCAACGTCGCCAAGCCCGCGCCCTCGACCTGCGCCACTCGGCGCCACGGCGGCAACCGAGGCGCGGCGGCGAGCGCCGCGCCGTCGCTGTCGTCGTGACGCTCACGCTGGCCGTGGCCGCCGCCCCCCTCGTCGCCCTCGTGCTGCGGTCGCTGCGGACACCGGACGGATGGTCGACCGCGGCGTGGACGTCGCTCGGGAGGCACGAGATCCGACCGGGCATCAGCATCGGGGTCGACCCCGCAGGGGCGATCGTCCGCTCGCTGACGACGGCGGCGTGGGCCACGCTCATCGCCGTCACCGTGGGCGCTCTCGCCAGCCTGGCGATCGCCGCCGCAGGGCGCAAGGGACGGCTGCTCGACGGCGCGCTGATGCTGCCGCTGGCGACGTCGGCGGTCACGGTGGGGTTCGGGATGCTGATCACGTTCGACACCGACCCGTACGACTGGCGGGCATCGTGGTGGCTCGTGCCCGTCGGTCAGGCACTCGTCGCCGTCCCGTTCGTGGTCCGCACGTGCGTCGGCGTGTTGCGCTCGATCGACCCGACGCTCTCCGACGCCGCGGCCACGCTCGGAGCATCGCCGCAGCGAGCCTGGTCGACGACGGTCGTGCCATACCTCTGGCGGCCGCTCGTGGCTGGCGGCGCGGTCGCCGCGGCGATCTCGCTCGGCGAGTTCGGGGCGACGAGCCTCCTGTCGCGGTCGGGAGGCGAGACGCTGCCGATCGCCATCGAGCAGTTGCTCGGCCGGACGGGATCGATCCTCCAGGCGCAAGGGTTCGTCCTCGCCACCATCCTCGCCGCGGCGACCGTGGCGCTGGTGCTCGCCGTCGAAGGCATCCAGTCGATGTGGTCCAGTACCGCTGGAGCCGAGGGTCGATCGTGACATCACCAGCAACCGGCCCGGCTCACATCACCACGCCCGCCGCCCTCGCGTTGCGCGACGTGGCGGTGGCCTTCGACGGCACACCGGTGCTCAACGGGTTGCACGCGGTGTTCGAACCGGGCGAGATCGTCGCGCTGACCGGACCGTCCGGAAGCGGCAAGTCGACCGTCCTGCGCATCGCCGCCGGGATCGTGCGACCCGACCGCGGTGTCGTGGAGATCGACGGGCGCGACGTCACCGCGCTGCCCACCCACCGCCGCGGTGTGGGGATGGTGTTCCAGGACAACCAACTCTTCGTCCACATGTCGGTGCGCGACAACGTCGCCTACGGGCCGAAGATGGCCGGTGTCGCGAAGCGAGCGCGCGGCGCGGTCGCCGACGACTGGCTGACCAGGGTCGGACTCGCGGGCTTCGGTGATCGCACGGTGACCGAGCTGTCCGGCGGTGAGGCGAAGCGGGTAGCGCTGGCGCGCACGCTCGCCGCCGGCCCGCGGATCGTGCTGCTCGACGAGCCGCTGACCGGCCTCGACCGTGAGCTTCACGACCGGCTGGCCGTCGAGCTCGCCGCATTGCTGCGCACCAGCGGCGTGACCGCGGTGCTGGTGACCCACGACGCGGAAGAGGCCGCCGTGGTTGCCGGGCGGACCGTGAGGATCGAGGATCTGCAATCTGGCTCGCCCGCCGTGTGACACCGCGGACACGATCCACAGCGAACGATTCCGCTTCCGCGATCTCATCGCCCACTGTGCGGGTGATGCCGACCTCACGCTCCACCGACCTGCGCCGCCGCGCCGATGCCCTGCGGGAGTTTGCGCTCCGCATCGAGCACCTCCCGGTGCTGCGCCTCGACCACCTCGCCGGCGCCGACACGTGGCAGGGACCACGAGCGGAACTGTGCAGGGCGACGCTGGCGGCGAACCAGCACCAGCTCCACGTCGCCGCCGACGAGCTGCGCTCGCATGCCCTCCGACTCGCGCGTGAAGCCGATCGACTCGACGCGCTCGCGCTCGGGGAACTGGCGGGCTGACGTGGAGCTCGGCTTCGACCCCGGCCGAGTCGAGCAACTCGCGTCAGCGGTCGCCGGTGCGATCGATGCGCTCCACGACTGCCGCTGTTACGACGACATCGCCGCCGACGCGATGCGCGTGGTGCGTCTCACCCGCCAGAACCTGGAGGATCAATGGATGCCGCTGATCGCCGGATTGCGGGCGACGTCGGTCCTGACGTCGTGGCTGCCCGTGCTCCACGGTGACGCCACCGCCGAGCTCATCCACCTGTTCGCCAGCCGACCGCTCGTCGGAGGTTTCGATCGCCGGGTGCACGCCGCGGTCGTCGCGGCGAAGATGTCCGAACTGCTCGGCGACCCCGACGCCTGCCTCGACGTGCTCAGCGACCCGTATGCCCTCATCTTGCTGGCGACGTGGGGCGACCTCCCCGACGAGCTCGTCGAGCGGTTCGTCGTGGCCGGGCTCCGCGACGCCGTCATCGCCGACCCCAGCCGGCAGAACGACGCATTGCGCGTGCTGGCGACGCTGACGAGCCACATCAACACGCGCTTCGACGGCAAGCTCCAACGGGGGTTCACGCTCGGCGTGGCCCGCTCACTGGAGGTGTCGGCTCCGCTGATCGCGTTGGGTCTGCGACGCGAGGGCGAGTACTCGGTCGAGCTCTTCCACGATGGCGAGCTGGTGGTGCTCGGCACCTACCAGGACCTCGTCGACCTGTTCGGAGCGCTGCTGCGCGACGAACATGCGGCCATCGAGATCGGACGCGTGCTCCGTCGGAGTGCGGTGTCGGCGGTGGAGGAGGCCGGCGCTGGCGTCGCCACGGACGCGGCAGTGGCGCGCGTGCTCAAGCTCACCGACCTCGTGGCTGACGCGGCTCGCGCCGAGCAGGCGGAACTGGTCGCCGAGGCCGCAGGTCGCGCGTCGTGGATCGAGACCATCGGATCGTCGGTCGGGCTTGGCGTCGGTGTGGCGCTGACCGCGTCCGGTGTCGGAGCGGTGACGCGAGTCCTCACCGACCGGGCGATCGGCACTGCGACCGACGCGGTGGCCGGACAGATCGAACCGGGGACGATCCACGGCGACGGCATCCGCGCGACCGTGCACGAGATCGTCATCGTCTCCGTCGTCCGCAACGCCGTTCGGCGGTCAGACGTTCGTGAGGGCCTTGGCCTCGACTCGGTCTCCGACGAGCAGTGGCAGGCGATCGCCGGCCAGCTGCTGGCGATCGACACCGCGCCCGATGCGGATGCGCGGCGGACCGAGACGCTGCGACTCGAGTGGTTCATCGACGTCAACGTGCCAGCGCTGGCTGCGGCACTGACGAGTGTGAAGGCATCGCCGGCGCTGCACGAGTTGACCGAGTCACGAGCCGCCGACCCGGACGACTGAGCGATGCCCGACCCGCACGCCGGTCCGACGACATGGCGGGCGTGGCAGGCTGTCGCCATGCAGATCGCCATGATCGGGCTCGGCCGCATGGGGGCGAACATGGTGCGCCGCCTCCACCGAGACGGCCACGAGTGTGTCGTCCACGACGTGGATCCCACCGCCGTCGACGTGCTCGTCGACGAGCTCGGCGTCACCGGGGCACACACGCTCGCCGACCTCGTCGCCGCCCTCGAACCGCCGCGGACCGTGTGGATCATGGTCCCGGCAGCATTCGTGGGCGACACCGCCAACGCCCTCGCCGGTCTGTTGCAACGCGGCGACACGATCATCGACGGCGGCAACTCGTGGTATCGCCACGACATCGACCGCGCCCGCGCCCTCGAGCCGGCGGGCATCGACTTCCTCGACGTCGGCACGAGCGGCGGGGTGTACGGACTCGAACGCGGCTACTGCCTGATGATCGGCGGCCCGACCGCGACGGTCGAACGGCTCGCACCAGTGTTCACGACGCTGTCACCGGGCTTGGGCGACGTCGAGCGCACGATCGGCCGCGCCGCCGAACCCCCGACGCCCGAGGAGACCGGCTGGCTGCACTGCGGGCCGAGCGGCGCCGGACACTTCGTGAAGATGGTCCACAACGGGATCGAGTACGGCCTGATGGCCGCCTACGCCGAGGGGCTCAACGTGCTCGCCAAGGCGAACATCGGCGCCATCGACCACGACGCGGACGCCGAGACCGCACCGCTCGACGACGCCGAGTACTACCGCTACGACATCGACCTGGCGAAGGTGACCGAGGTGTGGCGGCGGGGATCGGTCGTCAGCTCGTGGCTCCTCGACCTGACCGCCCAGGCGTTCCACGACGATCCGTCGCTGTCTGCGTACTCGGGCGTCGTCAGCGACTCCGGTGAAGGACGGTGGACGATCCACGCGGCGATCGACGAGGGTGTGCCGGTGCCCGTGCTGTCGGCGGCGCTCTACCAACGCTTCTCTTCCAGAGGGCGCTCCGACGTCGCCGACCAGGTGCTGTCGGCGATGCGGGCGGGCTTCGGCGGCCACGTCGAACAGGTGGACCAAACACGATGACCGACGAGACGAACCACGACAACGACCCGGCCGACCCGCCGCCGCCCGCCACCGGTCACCTCGACCCGGCGTCGATCCAGTCCACACAACCGGAGGCCGACGCGCTCGTGCTGTTCGGCGCAACGGGCGACCTCGCGGCGCGCAAGTTGTTCCCGGCGCTGTACAAGCTGACCCGCGCCGGCTCGCTGCACGTGCCCGTCGTCGGCGTCGCCCGCAGCGACTGGACCGACGAGAACTTCCGGTCGCACGCCCGCGAGTCGATCGCCACCCACGTCGACGACCCTGACCCGGAGGTGGTCGACGCGCTGTGCGCACGCCTCGACCTCGTGCAGGGTGACTACGCCGACGCGGCCACGTGGGAGTCGCTGCGGGACACGCTCGACGGCCTCGACTCACGGGTCGCCGTGTTCTACATGGCGATCCCGCCGGCCATGTTCCCCAACGTGGCGACCAAGCTCGCGTCGGTCGGGCTCAACCGGCGCGGCCGCATCGTCGTCGAGAAGCCCTTCGGACGCGACCTCCAGTCGGCGATCGAGCTCAACAAGACGCTGCACGAGATCTTCGCCGAGGACCACATCTTCCGCATCGACCACTACCTCGGCAAGGAGGCGGTCGAAGACCTGCTCGTGTTCCGCTTCGCCAACACGCTGCTGGAGCCGGTGTGGAACCGGAACTACGTGCGCAGCGTCCAGGTGACGATGTCGGAGACGATCGACGTGGAGGGTCGGGGCGCGTTCTACGAGGGCGTCGGCGCGATCCGTGACGTGTTGCAGAACCACCTGTTGCAGGTGGTGTCGCTGCTGGCGATGGAGCCGCCCGCCGGCGCCGATTCGGGCTTCTTGCAGGACGAAAAGGCGAAGGTGATCGCGGCGATGCGCCCGATCGAGCCCTCGGCACTCGTGCGTGGCCAGTACGTCGGCTACCGCGACGAGCCCGGTGTCGATCCGCAGTCGACGGTCGAGACGTTCGTCGCCGCCCGCTTGGAGATCGACTCGTGGAGATGGGCGGGTGTTCCGTGGTACGTGCGGGTCGGCAAAGCGCTCGCCCAGAGCGCGACCGAGGCGGTGATCGAACTGCGACGCCCGCCGCGGATGCTGTTCGACGAGAAGGGCAGCCCGGCACCCGGTCGCAACCTGATCCGGCTGCGACTCGGGAGCAACGACGGCGTCACGTTCGCGTTGCAGGCGAAGACGCCGGGGCCCGACCTCGACAGCCAGGAGGTGGACATCGACGTTGACTTCGCCGCCGCGCTCGGCGAGCGGCAAGACGCGTACGAACGCCTGCTCGGCGACGCGCTGATCGGCTCGCTGCGCCGGTTCGCCCGTCAGGACATCGTCGAGGGTACGTGGCGCGTCGTGCAACCGGCGCTCGACGACCCGGGCGAGGTCGTGCCGTACTTCCGCGAGTCGTGGGGCCCCGCGGACGCCGACGACATCCTCGATCCGGGCGACCACTGGTACCCACCGTCGCCCACACAGGGCTGACGTCCCACGGGGGGTAGTGTCTTACATGTCGGGTACCTGATCCCGATATTTGAGACATGTGGATCCCCATCACACTCTTCGCGGCGACGTGTCAGATCCTGCGGACGTCGCGCCAGCACCTGCTGCGGCGCACGCTGTCGGTGAACGGGGCCGGGTTCGTCCGCTACCTGTACGGATTCCCGCTGGCGGTCGTGGTCGCGCTGGTGACGTTCGTGGTCGTCGGCGTCGACGTGCCGGCGATCCCGTGGCGCTTCTGGCCGATCGTCACCGGCGCCGGGGTTGCCCAGATCCTCGGCACGCTCGCCCTGTTGCGCGCCTTCGATCTGCGCGACTTCGCCATCGGCACCGTGTACGCGAAGACCGAGGTGGTGCTCGTCGCCGTCGTGTCGGCCGTCGCCCTCGGCGAGGCGCTGCAACCTGGTGGTTGGGTCGGTGTCGTCGTGTGCACGATCGGGGTGGCCTGGCTGGCGGCGCCAGGGCGCATCACGTCCGTGCTCACCCGGGCGAGCGATCCGGCCGCGCTGATGGGCGTGCTCGCCGCTGCGGGCTTCGCCGTGGCGGCGGTCGGGATCCGCGCCGCATCGACATCGCTCGGTGACGGCTCGACGTGGGCTCGTGCGCTCTTGACGCTGACGGTGATGCTCGGTGTGCAGACGCTCGTGAACGGCAGCCAGCTGGCGGCGACCGAGCTCGCCGAGATCGGCCGCGTCGCCCGCGCCTGGCGGCAAGCGCTTCCCGTCGGCGTGCTCAGCCTGTGCGGTTCGGCCGGCTGGGCGGTCGCCGTGACGATGACGAACGCCGCCAAGGTCCGCACGCTCGGGCAGGTCGAGCTGGTGATCGCCTTCGCGGTCTCGGCGTGGGTGCTCCACGAACATCACAGTCGCGCCGAATACGCGGCGAGCGCGCTGGTGCTGGTCGGCGTCGTCGGCGTGATCGCGTTCGGTTGAGGAGCTACTCAGCGAGAAAGCGGGCGAGGACCGCGTAGACCGCCTTGTTGTGCGCGAGCCCGCTGTGGCTGCCGCGCACGAGCACGTTCTCGCCGCGGTGCACCTCGCTCGCCGCCACCGGCACGATCGGGTCGTCTCGGCTGGCGATCGACAGCACCTTCGTCGACGGCGACAGTGGGCGCAGCACGTCGTCGACGTATTCGCACCGGCAGGCGGGGACGTTGCAGTCGGGATCGAGGAGCTGCAGCGCCCGCTGACCAGCCGCGGCGACGGCGTTGTTGGTGCCGCCCATCGGCGCGAACGTCGCGTTGGGGGCGAACGTCTGCCAGTGATGGAAGAGTGCGGCGACCGCGGGAGCAGGCGATCCGAGCAGGGCGAGGTGCGAGACGCGAGGACCGAGGCGCGAGGCGTACGCCCAGCAGAGCATGCCACCGCGGCTGTGCCCGACGAGGGCGATCGGTCCGGTCGTGGTGGCGAGGTGGTGTTCGACCGCGGCGTCGATCGTGTTCACGAGACGCTTCGGACAGCCGGCGTTGATCGTCAGCGCCGATCGTTGCGGCCGGTAGCCGATGCGCCGCAGCCAGTCGCGTAGCGGCCGGAGATAGATGTCGTTGCCGAACAACCCCGGCACGACGACGACCGTGCGGCCATCACCACGCCGAACGCCGCGCCCCCAGAACACACCCGAGGCGTGCAGCGCGGCCAGCTCGGCACCCGCCCGCGCCTCGATGCGCAGCGCATCACCTGCACCTGCCACCCCCGAATTGTCACACGACGACGGTCGGGTCGGCGACGAGGCTGCGCTGCAGCCATTGGAACAGACGCCAGCCGGTGGCCGCCGGGGCGAGCGTCGAGGCTGCAACGGCCGCCGCGTCGTCGGAGATCGCCACGGCCTCGGGCGCCTTCACGTGCACCTCGGCGACACGCTCGGCCATCACGAACCAGCCGACCGCCTCTTCGACCGACCCACCGACGGTGAGCGATCCATGGTTGCGCAAGATGCAGAACTTCTTGTCGCCGAGCGCGGCGGCGATGCGCTTGCCGCCGTCGTACGACAACACCTCGACCTCCTCGTCGTCGAACAGCGCCTGGTCGAACACGAACGCGCACGACTCCTGGCTGATCGCCCGGAACGGCTTGACGTTCGCCGACCACGGCGTGCCGAAGGCGGTGTGGGTGTGCGCCGCGGACACCGCATCGGGGCGGGCGGCGAGGATCGGTGCGTGGATGTTGAAGCCGGCCGTGTTGACGGCACCGGTGGGGTTGCCGTCGGCGTCCATCACCCGGCCATCGGGTCCGACGAGCACGAGCTGGTCGACCGTCGCTTCGTGGAACGGGATCCCCCAATCGAGCAGCCAGAAGTGGTCGGTGAGGATCGGGTCGCGCGCCGAGATGTGCCCGTCGCCGAGCTGGCCCCAGCGCAGCGCGCCGAAGATTCGGTAGCCGATCGCGCACATCCGCTTGCGGTGGGCGCGCTCGGCGTCGGGCTCGCGCACCGTGTCGAACGGTTCGACGCCCGGGAACGTCGGATAGGGCGACTCGCTCATGGTGTGATGGTACGCCCGCGGTGAACGAGCAACGGGCCGGGGCCCGTCCCCTTCCGTTACCTATTGCGCTGCGGGGTGACG
This sequence comes from uncultured Ilumatobacteraceae bacterium, assembly GCA_964592115.1. Taxonomy (GTDB): domain Bacteria; phylum Actinomycetota; class Acidimicrobiia; order Acidimicrobiales; family Ilumatobacteraceae; genus Sva-07. The sequence continues at coordinate 10,417 of CAZQCP010000024.1, read as the reverse complement.
GTGACGGTGCCGTCGGAGGCGACGTCGACGCGGGCCGACACGTCGTACACGTCGCGGAGTCGTTCCACCGTCAGTACGTCACGGGCGGACCCCGTGGCGACGGTCCGCCCGCCGTCGAGCATCGTCAGCCGGTCGGCGTACGACCCGGCGAGTGTGAGGTCATGGAGCGCGGACACGATCGTCAGCCCCTCCTCGTGACGGAGATCGGTCACCAGCTCGAGCGCCCGTTGCTGATGGCCGATGTCGAGCGCCGACGTCGGCTCGTCGAGCAGGAGGACCGGTGCGTCCTGCGCCAGCGCTCGGGCGAACACGACGCGCTGGCGCTCGCCACCGCTGAGCGCGCCGAGATAGCGATCTGCGAACGACGTCAGCTCCAGCCGTTCGAGCACTCGGCGCACCACATCGCGATCCTCGCTCGACTCGGCGCCGAGGTAGCTGATGTACGGCGTGCGCCCGAGCAGCACGTAGTCGAACGCCGTCATGTCGTCGGGGATCAGCGGCTCCTGCGGTACATAGGCGACGAGCTGCGAACGTTCCCGCGGTGGTACGCCGGCGAGCTGCCGACCGTCGATCGTCACCGATCCGCTCGCCTTCGTGAGCCCCGCGACGGCGCGCAGGATCGTCGATTTGCCGGCGCCGTTCGGGCCGATCAGCGCCAGCCACTCCCCCGCGCTGACGCGCTCGCTGAACCCCTGGACCGCCAACCGATCGTCGTAGCGGACAGTCAGTTCCTCGAAGGCCAGTTCGCTCATCTCGACGTCACCGCCCGATCTGCTTCGTGCGCAGGAGGTAGATGAAGAACGGTGCCCCGATGAATGCGGTCACGACACCGATCGGTGTCTCGGCGGGGCTCGTCAGCATGCGTCCGGGGATGTCGGCGAGGATCAGGAACGTTGCCCCGACCGTCAACGACAGCGGGATCAGCCGCCGGTAGCTCGCTCCCGCCATCAGGCGCACGGCATGGGGCACGACGAGGCCGACGAAGCCGATCAGCCCGCTCACGGACACGACCGCCGCCGTGCCGAGCGTCGCCGCGATCACGATGACCAACCTCGTCCGACCGACCGACACGCCGAGCGTCGCCGCTTCGTCGTCGCCGACGCGGAACACGTCGAGGTGACGACGGTGGAGTATCAACACGACGCAGCTCACGACGACGTACGGGAGGATCAGCACGTTGTCGGCCCACGTCGCTCCGGACAGCCGGCCGAGGATCCATTGGAACACCTCGCGGACCTGGTCGAGGTTGCGCTGCAGGATGAACGTCTGCACAGCGGTCACGAACGACACGACCGCGACTCCCGCGAGCACGAGGGTGATGCCGGAGCGCACCCCGCCGAACGAGGCGCCGACGACGTACGTGGTCGCCACCGTCAGCAAGGCGAAGACGAACGACGCCACCGGCACCGGATCGATCGGCCACGAGTCGACGAGGCTGCCTGCCGACGTGATCGCCAGCGTGGCGCCGAGACCCGCTCCCGCGGCGGCGCCGAGCAGGTACGGATCGACGAGCGGGTTGCGGAAGACGCCCTGGTAGGCGCCGCCGGCGATCGAGAGCATCCCGCCGACCAGCCCGCCGAGCACGACGCGCGGCATGCGGATCTTCCAGACGATGTTCCACTCGGTCTCGGTGACCCCGCTGTCGATCGAGATCAGGGGCAGGTGGTCGAGCAACGCCAGCGGAACCCGCCAGGCGGACGGTCCGGCGGGCCCGATCGACGCGGCGACGAGCACCGTGATCGCCAACACCAGCAAGGTGCCGGCATACCACGCGACGTCGCCACGTCGATCGGACTGCATCGATTGCTCGATCGTCAGGCGATCACGCCGCGACGAGCGCGGCCTCGACCGCGGCCGACATCGCGGCGAGGAGGTCGACGACGCGCGGACCCCAGCGCGATGCGACGTCGTCGTTCAGTTCCACGACGTTGCCGTTGACGACCGCCGACATCGCCTCCCAGCCCGGGCGGGCGCTCACGGTCTCCAGGTTCTCGCCGCAGCACACCGTGTCGGCGAGGAAGATGAGATCGGGGTCGGCCGACACGATGAACTCGGCGTTGAGCTGGGGCCAACCGCCCGCTTGTGCTCCCGCCTCGTCGGCGATGTTCTCCAGCCCGAGGAGTGCGTAGAGCTGGCCGATGTATGTCGTCGAGTCGGCGCTGTAGAGGTCGGGGCTGAGCTCGTGGAAGTACGTCAACGCCTCAGGCATCTCCGGCGCGTTGGCGACGATCTCGTCGATGTCGGCGCGCATCGACGCCACCAGCGCCGCGGCCTCGTCGATGTGTCCGGTGAGCACGCCGAGGTCGGCGATCTGCGCGTACGTGTCGTCGAGCGTCATCCCCGCCGGGCCGTCCCAACTCTCGATGCCGACTGCCGCCAGCTGGTCGCCGAGCCCGCTGAAGTCGCCGCCGATGAGCACGAGATCCGGCTCGTACCCGGCGATCGCTTCCACGTTCGGCTCGTAGCCCGACAGCTCGTTCGGCAGGTCGAGGGCCGCTTGCGGATAGTTGGAGAACTCGTCGACGGCGACGAGCAGGTCGCCCGCGCCGATGGCGAACATCATCTCGGTGTGCGTCGGGCTCAGTGAGACGACCCGCTCGACTGTGCCGGTGCCGTCTCCGTCGGTCGTGACCGGGTCGGTGGTCGCCGTTGCGGTCGTCGTGTCCGATGCCTCGTCGGTGGTCTGCGATCCGACAGCATCATCGGCGTCGGAGCCGCATGCCGCCACGACGACGGCGAGAGCGGCGAGTGACCCGAGCAGTCGCCGGCGAGTGGTCTGGTGTGTCACGGATTGCCTCCAATGGTTGGAGGACAAGCTGAGGTCCGAGCCGACGGTGTCGGCCTGCGAGCCTTCCCTTGCCTCGAGGGGTGGATGTCGCGTCGACGGCGAGGCGGCCGGGCTCGGCCCCGGGCACGAGTGCCGGGACTCCACCGTTGCGGGACAGCACCGGGTTCTCACCGGATTTCGCTCTCCGTCGACAGCTCGACATCGTACGGCGGGACATCGGGGTTTGTGTGAGCGAACATCGACGATTCGGTCATGATCGCTCACACGAACCGGAGGGCGTGGCGACTCGAGCGCCGCTCGCATACGCTGCCGGGGCGCATGAGCAACGACGACGCACCCGACCCGGATCGCTCCGCGGACGATGATCTCGCCCCGACCGAGGACCCGATTCCTGACGGGCTGCGGCGTGCCGACTCGCTGGTGGTCGTCAACACGGGCAATGGCAAGGGGAAGTCGTCGTCCGCGTTCGGGATGATGATCCGCGCCGTCGGGCGCGGCTGGAACGTCGCCGTCTTCCAGTTCATCAAGGCTGGCAACTGGAACACGGGCGAGGAAAAGATCGCCCGTCAGCTCGGCGTCGACTGGCACGCCTTCGGTGACGGTTTCACGTGGGACTCCGACGACCTCACCGTCGATCGGGCGCACGCCGCGGCCGGTTGGGCGCAGGCCGTCGAGACGATGAACGCCGGCGAGCACCAGCTCGTGATCTTCGACGAGCTGACGTACCTGTCGAGCTTCAAGTGGCTCGACGCGACGACCATCGTCGACGCCATCGCCAACCGCCCGCGCCACGTCAACGTGATCGTCACCGGCCGCGACGCCGATCCGCTGCTCGTCGAGCTCGCCGACACGGTGACGGAGATGGTCGAGGTCAAGCACGCGTACCGCCAGGGCATCCGGGCGATGCGCGGGATCGACTACTGAACGGCGCACGGGTGACGTGATCGGCGCGGTGAGGTGATGGGCGCGTTGACGGTGCTCCTCGGAGGCGCCCGCAGCGGCAAGAGCTCGCTCGCCGTCGAGCTGGGGCGACGTCACGGCGGCCCGGTCGTCTTCCTCGCCACGGCCGAAGCGCTCGACGGCGACATGACCGGCCGCATCGAGCGCCACCGGCTGGAGCGACCGCCCGAGTGGCGCACGATCGAAGCGCCGCTCGACCTGACCGGAGCACTCGATCGAGCAGCGACCGTGCCGGGCGCGATGGTGATCATCGATTGCCTCACGCTGTGGGTCAGCAACGCGCTGATGGCCGGCTGGAGCGACGAGGAGATCGAGGCGATGGCGTCCCATGTCGCGAGTGCTGCGGTGGCGGGCCAGACCGACGTCGTTGTCGTCACCAACGAGGTCGGGCTCGGGTTGGTACCCGACAACGCGCTCGGTCGCCGCTACCGGGACCTCCTCGGACGGGTCAACCAGGCGTGGACAGCCGTGGCTGACCATTCGCTGCTCCTCGTCGCCGGCCGGGCGCTCGCGCTCACGGATCCATTCGAGCTGCTCGCCGCCCGGCATGATGGCGAACCGAGATGAGCCTGCTGCATGACGCCCTCGCCGACCTTCCCGTGGCCGACACCGCGGCACAAGCGGCGGTGCACGAGCGCGCCGAACAGGTCCTGCGACCGCTGGGTGCCCTGGCGTGGCTCGACGGCATCGCCGAGTGGGTCGCTGGCTGGCAGCGCAGCGCACATCCGCGGATCGAGCGACCCGCCGGGCTGATCTTCGCTGCCGATCACGGCGTCGCCGCGGCGACCGAGGTCTCGGCCTACCCGACCGGTGTCACCCAGGCGATGTTCGACGCGTACCAACAAGGGCGCTCGACGATCAGCGCGTTCGCCCGTCTGGCCGGAGCGTCGGTCACCGCGATCGACGTCGGCATCGGCGATCCGACGGGGGACATCCGTCACGAGGCGGCGATGAGCCCGGAACGCTTCGACGAGGTCGTCCAGACCGCGTTCGATGCCGTCGAGGCGCTCGATTGCGATCTCCTCGCATTGGGCGAGATGGGGATCGGCAACACGACGACATCAGCGGCGATCTCGGCAGCGCTGGCCGGCGGGGAGACCGCAGCGTGGGTCGGGCGCGGGACCGGCGTCGACGACGAGGGGATGGCGCGCAAGCGCGAGGCGGTCCAGGAGGCGGTCCGGCGCATCGCCGGCATCACCGATCCGCTGGAGATCCTGCGTGAGGTCGGTGGCCACGAGATCGTCGCGCTCGCCGCGGCAACCGTCGCCGCACGACGCCGCTCGATCCCGGTCGTGCTCGACGGGTACGTCGTCACGGCGGCCGTACTGCCGCTGAACGAGATCGATCCGTCGACGCTCGATCACTGCATCGTCGGGCACTGCTCGGCCGAGGCCGGTCACCGCAAGTTGCTGGAGCGACTGGGCAAGCCGCCGCTGCTCGATCTCGACATGCGGTTGGGTGAGGGTTCCGGCGCGATGGCCGCCGTTCCTCTGATCGCCATGGCCTGCGCTGGGATCACCGAGGTGCCGACGTTCGCCGAATGGTTCGGCGAATAGTCCGGTGCGCGAGTCCGACGCGACCCGTCCGGCGGCGGGAGTCTTCACGGGGTTCCTGGGTGCGGTGCAGTTCCTGACGCGCGTGCCGATCCACCTCCGGGCGGCGCCCGATCTCGCGGCATCCGTACCGTGGTTCCCGATCGTCGGCGCGCTCGTGGGGGTGATGGCCGGTGGCGTCGCCGCCGGCTTGATGGAGTGGGTGCCCGCCGCAGTGGCCGCGACGCTGGCGATCGTGTTCGGACTCGCCGTGACCGGTGCGTTCCACGAGGACGGCCTCGCCGACACGATGGACGCGCTCGGCGGCCCGACGCCCGAACGGCGCCGGGAGATCCTCAAGGACTCACGCCACGGCAGCTACGGCGTCGCCGCGATGTGCACGACGATCCTGCTGCGGGTGTTGTGCGTGGCGTCGCTCGGGCCCGCCACCGCGTTCGCCGGGCTGGTCGCCGCGCACACGCTCGGTCGTGGCGCGTCCGTCGCGACGATGGCGCTCGCTCCGCCGGTACCGGAGCCGGGCCTTGGCGCGGACTACGCGCGGGCGGTGACGCGACTCGGTGCGTTCGTCGGCGTCATCTCGTCGACCGCGATCTCCGTTCTGGCGACGGGGTGGTGGGCGGGTCCGCTCGTGGGTGCCGCCCTCGTGGCGGCCCTGGGCATGACGATGCTCGGCGTGCGGGCGTTCGGCGGAGTCAGCGGCGACATCCTGGGCGCCGTCGAGCAAGTTGCCGAGTGCGCCGTCCTCGTCGTCGTCACCGCCCTCGCCGCCCGTCACCCGCTGTGGTGGACCTGATTGCATCCGGGGTCAGACACCAGATGCAATCGGGGAGACGCTCCGGCACCCGACGGGCGATTGCATCTGGTGTCTGACCCCGGATGCAATCGTCAGCCGGCGACGAGGGCGGCGAGGCGGGAGATGCCTTCGACGAGGTCGTCGTCACCGAGGGCGAACGAGAAGCGGCCGTAGCCGCCGAGGCCGAACGCCTCACCGGGCACGAACGCCACCTTGGCCTGGTCGAGCACGAGGTCGGCGAGCTCGAGCGTCGTGTTTGCCGTGGCTGCGCCGATCTGCCGGCCGAGCAGCCCGCTCAGATCGGGATAGCAGTAGAAGGCGCCCTGCGGTTCGATGCACGTGACGCCGTCGATCGAGTTGAGCATCGAGTGCATCGTCTGGGCGCGCCGGGCGAACGCGTCGCGCATCATCGCCACGTCGTCCAATCCACCTGCAACGGCCGCGAGCGCGGCGCGCTGGGCGACGTTGGAGACGTTCGAGGTCGCATGGCTCTGGAAGTTCGTCGACGCCTTGATCACGTCGTCGGGGCCGATCATCCACCCGACGCGCCACCCGGTCATCGCGTACGTCTCGGCGACGCCGTTGACGACGATGCACTGCTCGGCCAGGTCAGGCACGACGGTCGGCATCGACACGAAGCGGTGGGGGCCGTAGGTGAGGTGCTCGTAGATCTCGTCGGTGATGACCCACACGCCCTTGTCGAGCGCCCACTGTCCGATCGCTTCGACGGCCGCCGGCGGGTAGACCGCGCCGGAGGGGTTGTCGGGGCTGACGAACAGCAGCACCTTCGTGCGGTCGGTGTACGCCGCATCGAGTTGTTCGATCGTGACCTGGAAACCGCTCTCGGCGTCGGTGTCGATGACCACAGGGACCCCACCGGCGAGCGTGATCGCTTCGGGATACGTGGTCCAGTACGGCGCCGGGCAGATCACCTCGTCGCCGGGATCGCACAGCGCAGCGAAGGCCGTGTACACGGCGTGCTTGCCGCCGTTGGTCACGAGCACCTGCGATGCGGTGCACTCGAAGCCTGAGTCCCGGAGCGTCTTGGCGGCGATCGCCTCTTTCAGCTCGGGCAGCCCGCCCGCGGGCGTGTAGCGGTGGTTCTTCGGATCACGGCACGCGGCGACGGCGGCGTCGACGATGTGGGCGGGCGTGGGGAAGTCGGGTTCGCCGGCCCCGAACCCGATCACGTTCTCCCCGGCGGCCTGCAGCGCCTTGGCCTTGGCGTCGACAGCCAACGTGGCGGACGGGGCGATCGCGGCGAGTCGTTGGGAGGTGCGCTTCACGATCGGACAGCCTGCCAGACCCGACCGTGTCTCCCACCCAGGGATTGCATCCGGGGTCAGACACCACATGCAACAACGCACCAGCGCCAGGCCGGCCAGCATCTTGTGTGCTGTTGCATGTGGTGTCTGACCCCGGATGCAATCAGCCGCTGGAGCCGCCATGCTGGGGGCGTGAGCGCCGACCCCTCGAGCATCGTCATCCCCGCCGACCTCCTGCCCGCCGACGGCCGCTTCGGCTGCGGGCCGTCCAAGGTGCGCCCCGAGCAGATCGACGCGATCGTCGCCGCTCAACGCACGGTCCTCGGCACGTCGCACCGCAAGCCGGCGGTCAAGAACCTCGTCGGGTCCGTCCGCTCCGGCCTCAGCGAGCTGTTCGGCCTGCCGGACGGCTGGGAGATCGTGCTCGGCAACGGCGGCACCACCGTGTTCTGGGACGCGGCGACGTTCGGACTGATCGATGGGCGCAGCCAGCACCTCGTGTTCGGTGAGTTCTCGTCGAAGTTCGCCGAGGCTGCAACGGCGGCACCCCACCTCGGCGAACCGACGCTCATCTCCTCGGCGACGGGCACGCACCCGCACGCCCACGCCGAGGACGGCGTCGACCTCTACGCGCTCACCCACAACGAGACCTCGACCGGCGTGGCAATGACACCGCAGCGGCCCGACGGCACGACCGCCGAGTCCGCGCTCGTCGCCGTCGACGCCACGTCGGCCGCTGGCGGGTTGGCGTGGGATCCGGACGACGTCGACGTGTACTACTTCGCGCCGCAGAAGTGCTTCGCCAGCGACGGCGGTCTCTGGCTCGCCGCCTGCTCCCCCGCCGCCGTCGAGCGCATCCAGCGAATCGGCACGAGCGACCGCTGGCGCCCGGCGTCGATCGATCTCAAGATCGCGCTCGACAACTCGGTGCAGAACCAGACGTACAACACGCCGGCCGTCGCCACGCTGGTGATGCTCGATGCTCAGGTGCGCTGGATGCTCGACAACGGCGGCATGGACTTCACCACCAGGCGCTCGGCGCAGTCGGCGGCGACCATGTACGGCTGGGCGGAGTCACGGGAGTGGGCGACACCGTTCGTCGCCGACCCCGCCGAGCGCTCGGCGGTCGTCGCCACGATCGACCTCGACGACGCCATTGCCGCCGACGATGTGTGCGCAGCGCTGCGGGCCAACGGTGTCGTCGACACCGACTCGTACCGCAAGCTCGGGCGCAACCAGCTGCGCGTCGGCATGTTCCCGGCGATCGACCCGGCGGACATCGACGCACTCACCCACTGCATCGACCACGTCGTCGCCGCGCTCGCCTGACGACGGACGCATCGCGCCGTCGTCGTCGGCCGCCCGCGCTGGCAGACTCGTGACGATGGAGACCGCCGATGTCCTCGACTTCGATGCCGACGGGGTCGACGACCTCGACCGGCCGGTGATGCTCGTGGCCCTCGAGGGTTGGTTCGACGCCGCCAGCGCAGCGACGCAGGCCGTGAATGCGTTCGTCAGCGACGACCACGCGCTCGTCGTCGGCCAGATCGACCCCGATCCGTTCTACGACTTCACGCAGCAACGACCGCACGTGACGATGACCGACGAGGTGCGCGAGATCACGTGGCCGGCGAACGACTTCATCCTCCAACGCAACGCCGGCCACCGCGACGTGATCGGCCTGATCGGCGTCGAACCGCACCTCCACTGGCGGGCCTACATCGCCGCCATCGTGCACGTCGCTCGCGAGTTGCGCTGTGAGGCCATCGTCACCGTCGGTTCGGGCGCCGAAGCGCTCCCCCACACCCGCACGCCGCCGGTCACGGGCAGCACGTCGAACCCGGAGTTGGCGCGAGCACTCGGACTCGTCGCCCCGTCGTACCAGGGCATCACCGGCCTCGTCGGCGCCCTCCACCCCGATCTCGAAGAGCTCGGCATGCCGTCGGTGTCGCTCCGTGTCGGGGTCCCCCACTACTTGATGAACGCCGAACACCCCCAAGCCGTCGCCGCGCTCGTCCGCCATCTCAGCCACGTGCTCGGCGTGCCCAACACGATCGACTTCAGCGACCAGATCGACAGTTGGCGCGACGTACACGACGAGATCGCCAGAAGCGACGACCAACTACAGATGTACGTGTCGTTGCTCGAAGCGGAGTTCGACCGGCGCGCCGAAGCACAGATCCCCTCGGCCGACGACCTCGGCGCACAGTTCGAGTCGTTCCTGCGCGACCAGCGCGACGACGACTGACCGCCGCCGCGCCGTTCGCTGAGGCGGTCAGCCCTTGGCGGCGCGGAAGCCGGCGTCGAGGTCGGCGAGGATGTCGTCGATCGACTCGAGACCGACCGACAGGCGCACCTGACCGGGCGTGACGCCGGACGCCACCTGCTCGTCGGCCGACAACTGGCTGTGCGTGGTGCTCGCCGGATGGATGACGAGGCTGCGCACGTCGCCGATGTTGGCGACGTGGCTGTGCATCTCCAGACCCTCGACGAAACGCTTGCCGGCGTCGATGCCGCCCTGGATCTCGAAGGCGATGATCGATCCCGCGCCGCGGCCGCCGCCGTATTTCTGGGCACGGTCGTACCACGGCGACGACGGCAGGCCGGCGAACGTGACCGACTCGACCTCGTCGCGCGCCTCGAGATATTCGGCGACGCGCTGGGCGTTGTGGAAGTGACGTTCCATGCGCAGGCTCAGCGTCTCGATCCCTTGCAGGATGAGGAACGCGTTGAACGGCGAGATCGCCATGCCGAGGTCACGCAGCAGCTGCACGCGGGCCTTCAGGATGAACGCGCCGTGGCCGAGCGCCGGGAAGTAGGCGAGGCCGTGGTAGCTCGGGTCGGGCTCGGTGAAGTTCGGGAAGCGTCCCGACGCGGCGTAATCGAACGTGCCGCCGTCGATGATCGCCCCACCGATCGAGGTGCCGTGGCCGCCGAGGAACTTGGTCATGCTGTGCACGACGATGTCGGCGCCCCATTCGAGTGGCCTGATCAGATACGGCGTCGGCACGGTGTTGTCGACGATCAGCGGGATGCCGCTGTCGTGAGCCACCGCCGA
>CAZQCP010000023.1:13020-30303 GCA_964592115.1 uncultured Ilumatobacteraceae bacterium | reverse complement strand
TCCTGGAGCCAGACGACCTCGGTGACGTTCGGGTAGCTGGCCAGCATCTCGGTCACCTGCAGGTACGGGAACGGGTACAGCTGCTCGATGCGCACGACGGCGGCCCGGTGACCGCGCTCGTCGCGGCGGGCGAGGGCGTCGTAGGCCACCTTGCCCGAGCAGAACACCAGCCGCTCCGCCGCCGAGCGGTCGAGCCGACCGTCACCGACCGCGGGGTCGTCGAGCAGCTCCTGGAACGAACCACCCTCGAACTCGGCGACCGGGGAACGCGACGTCTTGGCCCGCAGCAGCGACTTGGGGGTCATCACGACCAGCGGCTTGCGCGCCGGGCGCACGACCTGGCGGCGCAGCAGGTGGAAGTACTGGGCCGAGGTGGTGGCGTTGGCGACCTGGATGTTGTCCTCGGCGCACAACGTGAGGAACCGCTCGATGCGCCCAGACGAGTGTTCGGGTCCCTGGCCCTCGAGGCCGTGGGGCAACAGCAGCACGAGGCCGGAGGTCTGGCCCCACTTGTCCTCGGCGGCCACCAGGTACTGGTCGATGACGATCATCGCCCCGTTGACGAAGTCGCCGAACTGCGCCTCCCAGCACACCAGGGCATCCTTGGCCACCACCGAGTAGCCGTACTCGAAGCCCATCGCCGCGTACTCCGACAGCAGCGAGTCGTAGATCCAGAACTTGCCCTGGTCCTCGGAGAGGTGGGCCAGCGGCGCGTGCTCCGCTCCTGACGCGTAGTCGGACAGCACCGAGTGCCGCTGCGAGAACGTGCCACGACGCGAGTCCTGCCCGGCGAAGCGGATGTCGCGACCCTCGAGCAGCAGCGACCCAAACGCCAGCGCCTCGCCGGTCGCCCAATCGACCTCGCCACCCTCGTACAGCGCGGTGCGGGTGGCGAACTGCTTGGCCAGCTTCGGGTGCATCTCGAAGCCTTCGGGCACCGTGGACAACCCGGCGAAGATGCGATCGAGGGTGGCACGGTCCACGCCGGTGGCGATGTGGGGCAGCACCCCGACGGCGGGGGGCACCGGCAAGGCGATGATCTCCGATTCCGGCTTGGCATCGCGTGTCTCGACGAGGGCGGCCTGAAGCCGCGCGCTGAAGTCATCGAGCGCCTTCTCGGCATCCTCGATCGAGATGTCGCCCCGCTTGACCAGGGCCTCGGTGTAGAGCTTGCGCACCGAGCGGCGGGCGTCGATCCGCTTGTACATGAGCGGCTGGGTGTAGCTCGGGTCGTCGCCCTCGTTGTGGCCGTGGCGGCGGTAGCAGACCATGTCGATGACGACGTCTTTCTGGAACCGCTGGCGGTACTCCCAGGCCAGTTCGGCGACGCGCACACACGCCTCGGGGTCGTCGCCGTTGACGTGGAAGATCGGGGCCTGGATCGTCTTCGCCACGTCGGAGCAGTACAGCGACGAGCGGGCATACTGCGGCGACGTGGTGAACCCGATCTGGTTGTTGATGATCAGGTGGATCGTGCCGCCGATGCGGTAACCGCCGATGTCGCTCATCGCCAGCGACTCGGCCACGACGCCCTGGCCGGCGAAGGCCGCGTCACCATGGATGAGGACGGGCAGCACGCTGAACGCCCCTGGCGGTTCGATCTGGTCCTGACGGGAACGCACCATGCCCATCACGATCGGCCCGACGGTCTCGAGGTGGCTCGGGTTGGCGGCGAGCTCGATGGAGATGTCGGCACCGGACGGGCTGACGTGCTTGCCCTTCATGCCGAGGTGGTACTTCACGTCGCCCGAGCCCTGTACGGACGACGGGTCGATGTGCCCCTCGAACTCGGAGAAGATCGCCTCGTAGCTCTTGCCCATGATGTTCGACAGCACGTTCAGCCGCCCACGGTGGGCCATGCCGAGCACCGCGGAGTCGAAGTTGGCATCGGCCGCACGCGACAGCACCTCGTCGAGGACCGGGATCGCCGACTCGGCGCCTTCGATGCCGAAGCGCTTGGTACCGACGTACTTCGTGGCGAGGAACTTCTCGAACGACTCGGCCGCGTTGAGCCGCTCGAGGATGCGGTGCTTGCGGTCCTTCGACAGCGGCTCGTGCGGGTTCTCGATCTTCTCCTGGATCCACTGCTGTTCGTCGGTGTGCTGGATGTGCATGTACTCGACGCCGATCGTGCGGCAGTACGCGTCACGCAGCACGCCGAGCAGGTCGCCGAGGCGCATCTTGTCGACACCGCCGACGCCGTCGGTGAGGAACTGGCGATCGAGGTCCCAGATCGTGAGGCCGTAGGTGGCCGGGTCGAGCTCGCGCGGCGTGTGCGGCTCCTTCCAGCGCAACGGGTCGAGGTCGGCGATCAGGTGCCCGCGGACGCGGTGCACGCGGATCAGCTTGGCGACCGCCATCTGCTTGGCGAGCATCGCCTCCTCGCGGTCGAGGGGGTTCGTGTCGGGCCGCCACTTCACCGACTCGTACGGCATCTCGAGCGCCTGGAACACGTCTTCGTAGAAGTCGTGTTCGCCGAGCAGCAACTCGTGCACGCGCTTCAAGAACAGCCCCGACTCGGCGCCTTGGATGATGCGGTGGTCGTAGGTGCTGGTGACGGTGACGACCTTGCTGACGCCGATGCGACTCAGGTTGTGGCGGTCGGCGCCTTCGAACTCGGCCGGGTAGTCGATGCTCCCGACGCCGACGATGACCGCCTGGCCCGGCATCAGCCGAGGCACGGACTGCACCGTGCCGATCGTGCCCGGGTTGGTGAGGCTGACGTTGGCGCCGGCGAAGTCGTCGACGGTCAACTTGTTGCTCTTGACCTTGCGGATGATCTCCTCGTAGGCGTGGAGGAACCCGGCGAAGTCGAGCGTGTCGGCGTCGCGCAACACGGGGACGACGAGCGTGCGGCTGCCGTCGGTCTTTTCGACGTCGACGGCGAGGCCCATGTTGACGTGATCGTGGGTAACGCGGCGCGGCTTGCCGTCGCCGCCTTCGACGAACGTGTTCTTCATCGCCGGGACGGCATCGGCGATCGCCCGCACGACCGCCCACCCGATGAGGTGCGTGAAGCTGATCTTCGTCTGGCCGGTGCGGGCCCGGTAGCCGTTGATGACCTTGCGGTTGACCTCGAGCAGCTTGGCGGGAACGTTGCGGAAGCTGGTGGCCGTCGGCACGTCGAGGCTGCGCTCCATGTTGGCGACGATCGCCGCGCCGGCACCGCGGATCGGCTTGCCGGGCTCCTCTTCGATCGCCTCGGCCTGCGACGCGGCGGGAGCGGCAGGCGTGGCCGGCGTCGGGCTGGCAGCCGCCGGCGCGCCGTTGGTCACGAGCGCGACGTCGATATCGTTCTCGCGACGGTGTGCATCGGCGAGCGCCTGCACGTGCGGTGCAGCGGCAGCGGCTGCGGCGACCGATGGTGCGTTCGAGCGGTAATCGGCGAAGAACTCCCGCCACGAATCGCTCACCGAGCTCGGATCGGCGACGAATCGCTCGTACATCTCCTCGACCAGCCAGGAGTTCGCGCCGAACCCGGACCCTTGACCATCTGCAGCTGCCACGCGCCCCAGCGTACCGGCCGTGCCGCGCCCGAGTCGGCCGCTTCGCAGCCCCGTGCTGGTGCCTCAGGTACCCGGCTTGAACACCATCAGGTACAACACGACGATCAGGAGCACGGTGATGATCGCGCCGGCGCGCTGCGCCTTCGACTCGGCGATCGCATCGCCTCCCGCGGCCGCTCGCTCGGCCGGCAGCAGCATCGCGTGGAGGATCCCGTTCATCGCCACCCAGATGAGGATCGACAGCCAGAACCACGTGTCGCCCATCTCGATCACGCCGTCCGACATGCCCTGCATGGCGAAGCCGAAGAGGCCAGCGAGGATCAACGCCGGGGCGTAGATGCGTCGACCGTTGCCCGCCAGCTTCTCGAGCACCTGCTGGCGCGCCGGACCGAGGTCGCGCGTCTGGTTGACGAGGAGCGGATGGACGAACGCCGGAGCGAACGCGACCATCACGGTGGCGATGTGCAAGAAGAGCATCACGTTGTACCCGGTCTCCCGGTATGCGGCGAACACGACGGCGGTCATGCAGGCGACGCTAGCCAACCCAAGCAACGGTTGGGGACGGGCCCCAGCCGTTGCTTCTTTTCCACAGGCCAGACCACTCGCCGATGTCTGGCGCAGCCGGCTCCGTCCGGCTCGGCAAGCACACGGTCTGCGGCCCGCTCGGCAAACCCGGCGCACATGCGCGCACGGTATCGCCAGGCGACCGTGGCAGTCCCCGCCATTGGCACCACGATCTTGACAACGAACGCGACACCAGCGATCTTTACGAAGCCTTGACCAGCAACCCTTGGCCACTGTCGGTGTTGGGGGGCTACGGTCCGTGAAACACCTGGGAAGGGGATGCGCATGGAACTGGCACGACTGAGCAACGGCGAGATGCTGAGTGGCAAGGACATCGACGCCAACGCGAACCGCGAGCGCACGCGCCAGAAGCGACTCAAGAAGTGGACCGTGATCCTCGGTCTCGTGCTCGCCTACCTCCTGTGGCGCCTCGTCAACGACAATCCGATCCGCCTCGGCATCCCCGGCTGGTTGATGGGCAACCCCGAGATCATCATCGCCCTCGGACTGATCCTCATCCTCGGCACGGTGATCTTCATCCCATTCCTCACCGCCGGGCGCTCGCCCCACACGATCCTGCGCGCCGAGGACTCCAGCATCCGCCTCGACGATGTCGTCGGTGCCGACCAGACCAAGCGCGAAGCCATCGACTCGATGAACCTGTTCCTCGCCTCGGAGACGTTCCAGCGCGAGATGGGCGGCAACGCCCGCCGCGGCGTGCTGTTCGAAGGCCCCCCGGGCACCGGCAAGACGTACCTCGCCAAGGCGATGGCCGCCGAGGCGGGCGTGCCGTTCCTGTTCGTGTCGGCGAGCGAGTTCCAGTCGATGTACTACGGCCAGACGAACAAGAAGATCCGCTCGTTCTTCAAGTCGCTGCGCAAGGCCGCCCGCGAAGAAGGCGGGGCGATCGGCTACATCGAGGAGTTCGACGCGATCGGTGGCGCCCGCAGCGGCATGAACACTGGCTCGATGCGTGAGGGCATCGTCGGCGTCGTCAACGAGCTGCTCGTGCAGATGCAGAGCTTCGACCTGCCGACCGGTTCACAGAAGTTCCGGGCCTGGTGGATCGAGTGGTTCAACGGGTTCTTGCCCGCCCATCGTCGGCGCTCGCGTCCGAAGGTGACCGCGGCCAACATCCTCATCGTCGCCTCGACCAACCGCGCGGCCGACCTCGACCCGGCCCTGCTCCGCCCCGGCCGCTTCGACCGCGTCATCGCGTTCAACCTGCCGCCGCGCGCCGACCGGCTGACGATCGCCCAGTACTACCTCGACCGCAAGAAGCACGACGACGAGGTCACCGCCGAGCTGATCGCCGACCTCTCCGCCGGGTACACCCCGGTGAAGATCGAAAAGCTGCTCGACGAGTCGCTGATCGTCGCGCTGCGCCACAGCCGCACGGCGATGACCATCGCCGACGTGCTCCAGGCCCAGCTCGTCACCGAGGTCGGCGTCGCCCACGAGATGGGGTATCACCCCGACGAGCGGCGGCGGGTCGCGATCCACGAAGCCGGCCATGCGCTCACCGCGGTGCTCACCCGTCGCGACGTCAAGATGGCGTCCATCCTGCGCCGATCCGGTGCGCTCGGGCTCGTCGCCCACGGCGATGTCGAGGAGCGCTTCTTGAAGACGCCGACGGCAGCCCGCGACCTGATCTGCGTCGCCCTCGCCGGACGCGCCGCCGAGCTGCAGGAGTTCGGTGAGGCGAGCAGCGGCATCTCGTCGGACCTCGCGGTGGCGACGAACATCGCCTCCCAGCTCGTCGGCCAGCTCGGCAACGGCCCGGGGCTCCTGAGCCTCGAAGCGGCAGCCATCCCGACGGCCGGCAACCTCGTCGCCAAGGTGCTCTCCGACGACCCGAGCCGCGAGGCCGCCGAGGCGATCGTCACCGAGGCCGCCGAGAAGGCGTCGATGATGACGGCGAAGTACCGGGACGCTCTCTTGCGCATCGCCGACGCCCTGTGCGAGAGCGACGAGATCGACGGCGACCAGGTCAAGGCGATCGTCGCCGACTACACCGACATCACCGAGCGCCGCGGCCCCGTCCGCATCAAGCCCGCCGACGTCGCCTGACGCCGAGAGAACTGACGCCAACAACCCGGCGCGACAACAGGGTCGACCGCTGTCGTCACGCTTCGTCGCTCCTCATCCCGCGGCCAGGTAGTCGCGCTCGATCTGGTCCAGCCCCGCTCGGTCAGTACCGAGCAGCTCAGCGGCTTCGGCATAGCTGAGCACGTGGGCGGCGACCGTCCCATCCGCAACGCTGCCCGTGACTTCGATCCCGGCCGCATCGCCGAGCTCCGCCAGCGGAACCGCAGCCACGACCTGCCCAGCGGACTGATCGACGGGATCCCCGACCACGACCTCGATGATGTCGTCACGCCCGGGGACGAGGTACACCGGTCGCAACACTCCGAGTGCGGCGTAGCCAACCCCTCCAGAGATCCCCGATGCGGTGCGGAACCAGATGAGCGTGTGCTCGCCCAGGTCCGTCACCTGAACACTGCCAAGGAGCACATCGAGCCCGGCCTTCACATCCGGCGGAACAACCGACGGATCGAGCCCGCGTACTTCAGGCGGCGACTCGCGCCAGGCCTGCCACTGGTCGTGCGATGGGAGCATCGCATCGATCGCATCGTTCTCGGCGTCGAGATAGATCTGCGGGTCGGGAGCCGTCGTCCACGCCACGAGCAGTTCGACCGGATCGGGTTCACCGAGACGCTCACCCATCGACTCGACGATGCGCTGATACGTCGCGTTGCAAGCGCTGGGTGACAGCGCTTCGCTCGAGCCCGGCTTGGTGCCGATCAGGCCCATCAGCGAGAGGTCGCCGGCATCGTCGAACTGTGGGACCGCCGACACGAAGATGTCCGTCATTCCATCAGTGACGGTCAGATCGAGGGACTCCCCACTCATCGCCGCCCACTCGCCCTCCGGGCGCTGAATGCCTTCCGTGATCCACAGCGCAACGACGTCGTCGTCGGGTGCGACCTCCATCGGGTCGGTCACGACCTCGACCCCGTTGAGCTCGAGCTCACGAACGAGCACTGGGGGATCGGAACCGACGAGCACCTGCGAGCCGACCTCGACCGACCGCGCCCGCAGGAAGACATCACCGTTCATGATCCCCGAGAGCCGTTCCTCGGTGCAGTCGGCCTCGAAGCGCGGAAGCTCGATGTCGTCGAGAACACTCCGGGGTGCAGCGGACAGCTCAGGCGGCGTCGCCGTGGACGATGCTGTCGACACGGAGCTCCCGCAGCCGGCCGCGAGCAGCACGGCCACCAGTGTCACGACTCGGAACACGCAGTCACCCCAGGGTTGTCGCCGAGCAGGAACGCGGCGATCCGTTCGCCGATCATGACCGCGGGGATGTTGGTGTTGGCGCGCGGGATACGCGGCATCAGCGACACGTCAGCCACGACCAACCCGTCGGTTCCGTGGACCCGACCGGTGGGGTCACACACCGAAGTCGAGGGGTCGGCACCCATCGGCGCGCTGCCGACCGGGTGGTAGTAGTGCTGCACGTCGCGCCGGATCGCAGCATCCGACGTGTCGCGGCGCTCCGCCGACACGAGCACGCTCGCGAGGGCGGGCTGCTGCAGCAGATCCTCGGCCATCTCCAGCCCATCACGCAACGTGATGAGGTCGTGGTCGTCCGGGTCGGTGAGGTAGCGGTGGTCGATGCGTGGCGCGGTCGCCGGGTCGACCGACACGATGCGCACCGATCCGCGACTCCGTGGGGTCATGCACGCCACTTCGACCAGTGCTCGCCCGTCGGTGAGCGTGGTCTGGGTCGACGCGCAGACCGGGAACAGGTGCAGGTCGAACACTCCGTCGGTGGCCAAGCTCGAACACGCCTTGCCCAGCGTCTGCTCCTCGGGCACGAACCCCCTGGCGATCGCGTCATCGATCTCCCGTTGGAGCTCGGGCCCGAGCGAGCGGGAGGCGTGCACCATCGGATGGTCGTGCAGATTGTTGCCGACGAGCGGCGAGTCGACGATCGGGGCGATGCCGAGCGACCGCAGGTGGCCGGGGTCACCGATGCCCGATCGTTGGAGGATCGCCGGCGTGCCGTAGACCCCGGCCGCCAGGACGACGGTGTCGGCCGTGATCATCCGCGCGGCGGGCTCGTCGGATCCGTTCGGCGCGGTCTTGATCGCCCATCCCTGCGTTCCCTGCTCGACGCGGTCGACGAGTGCGTTCGCCACGATCGTCAGGTGACCCGAGTCGCGCACCGGATCGAGGTAGGCGAAGGCGGTGTTCCAGCGGAGGTCACCGACGACGTTCACCGTCTCGAGCCCGAAGCTCTCGTTGGCGTCGAGGTCGCACAGGTCGCTGGCGATCACCCAGCCGAGCGAGCGAGCCGCATCGAGGCACCGGGCGTGGAACGGCGTCGCCTCGTCGTCGGTGTAGACGCGCACGCGCATGCGGTCGAGCGCGGCCGCGAAGTGTGGGCGGAGCTCAGCGGTCGACCAGCCAGGGAGACCCCAGCCGTCGTAGTCGGTGTGGTGCCCGACCGCAGCGATCGCTCCGTTGTGTGCGGAGCAGCCACCGAGGATGCGGGCTCGTTCCCACGTCCACGGGCCGCGCCCGGGTACGGGGCCGGACGAATAGCCCCAGTCGTGGGTCGTGGCCAGTGCCGCCGCGTCAAGGATCTCGGCGGGCCAGGCGCGTCCCGCGAGCGGCCCGTAGTCAGGCCCAGCCTCGACGAGAACGACCTCGACGCCGGCCTCCGCGAGCCGGCCCGCCACGACCGCGCCGGCCGAACCGCCGCCGACGACCGCCACCTCAGCCGATCGTGTGTGCACGGGCGATCTTCACAGGAGGTGTCGTCCACTGGGTCTGTCGCGCGCTCGTGCCCGCGTGAGCCAGGAGCGCTCCGACGATCATGGCGAGACATTACGCCGAACGCGTTGGAACCATCGATGCGATGCGAGCGTCAAATAGGCATGCATTGGAGCCCCTCGCACGCCCGGGTGCTCGCGTCGGCCGCCCTCGTCACCATGCTGTCGCTCAGTTGCGGCGCGGACGGATCCGGCATCGAATCGCGCCCACCACCTTCCACGATCCTCGCCACCGACTCCCTGGTCGATGACACACCTTCGGAGGTCTCCATGCCCGAGCCGAACGACCCGACCGAACCACCCGCCAGCACCAGCGCCAGCACCACCGCCGGCGGCGACGACGACGCGACGGATCACCCAACGGGCTCCCTCACGCCCGGGCTGCAAGGGATGGTCGACATCGCCGTCGCCGACCTCATGGCGCGGCGCGGGCTGTCGAACGCCGACGACATCGACATCGTCGCGGTCGACGAGGTGGTCTGGCGCGATCGGGGCCTTGGCTGCCCGCGCAAGGACATGCAGTACGCCCAGGTGTTGACGGACGGCACGCGCATCGTGCTGGCGACCGACGGCGTCTCGTACCACTACCACGCCGGCCACGGACGCGACCCCTTCTACTGCCCGAACCCCGAGCCACCCGTCGGCGAGTAGCGCCTTCCGCCGCGGGTGGTCGGCCGGCCCGTTGTTCCGGCCGACCACCGTCCGACGCTGCGTCGGAGGGCGACGGGGGTCAGGTGGTGATCTCGACGAGCGTCAGACCGATCAGACCCTCGTCGTTGGCGTGGGCCACCGCGCCGACGTAGGCCTGTCCCGCTTCGAGTCCCGTCCATGATGCGGTGAGCGTCGCCTGTTGGCCGACGACGACGGTCGGCGGCGCGCCATCGACGGTCAGCGTCCCGGTTCCCGGCGCCGCGGGGACCGACCACGACTGGAGCTCGAAGTCGACCGTGCCGCCGAGCGTCTGCCAACCGTGGACGAAGAGCGTGTAACTCGTGTCCTGCGGGAACAGCTCGATCAACTCGTTCGTGCCACCCGACGTCGATCCGGCAACGAGGTTGCCGCCGGAGTCGACCAGGTAGAGGTCGAGGTCGATGTTCGGATCGGCCGGAACGAGGTTCTCCGTCGACAGCGCGAGGCGGATGAATGCGCTGTCGCTGGCGTCGATCGGGATCGCCGCCGCGCCCACCGTGTCGGCGGGATCGAACGTCTGATCCGGATCCTGTTCGACGCTGCCGGCGATCGCCGTCGCCGCGA
The DNA here is from genome assembly GCA_964592115.1 of uncultured Ilumatobacteraceae bacterium. GTDB lineage: Bacteria > Actinomycetota > Acidimicrobiia > Acidimicrobiales > Ilumatobacteraceae > Sva-07. The sequence continues at coordinate 20,138 of CAZQCP010000023.1, read as the reverse complement.
CGGGGCCGTGCGCCGTCGCGGTGTAGGCGCCGGTGTAGCCGAACTGCACCGGGACCGCGACGCTGCCGTCGGTCCCCGTGCCGCTGACTGCGGCCGGAGCGGCGAACAGCGCCGCTCGCGCAGCGATCGGGCTGCGGACCTCGTAGCCACCGCCCTTCCACGTCAACGCCCCGAACTGCCACGCGTCGACGGGTGCCGACACGTTGGTGATCGTGACCTCGACCGTCGCCGACGCGCCGGGGGCGAGACGGAGTCGGTCGGGCGACACGGACACCTGGTATCCGGCTGGCGCCTTGACGTGCGCCTTCCAGTTGACGTTGCGATCGGCGACCGACGTGACCGTTCGCTGCACGGTGATCGAACCGGCGATCGAGCCGGCCCCGATCGACGGCACGTTGAGGTCGGTCGTCTTGGTCGACAACCCACCGGCTTCGAGGAAGCCACAGGTGCCTTCCGGATCGATGAAGACCGACGAATCGGCACCACAGAGGAACGCGAAGTAGTCGAACAGACCGGCGTCGTACACGAGGCCGGGGTTGAACACCGACCCCTTCGCCGCCGGCTTGCCGCTCGGGTCCACGTGGCCCGCGCCCATGTCGAACGGGTCTGCCTTCGTCCGGCCGTCCTCCTTCGTCACGTCCTGCCGGGCGGTCGTCATCAGCGCCGACTTTGCCATCGCCGCCGACCAGTCCGGGTGGGCCTGACGGAGCAGTGCGAAGAGTCCCGCGACGTGCGGGCTCGACATCGACGTGCCACTGATCGACTGGAACAGTTGGCCGGGCGCGCCCAGCGTCGGGAACGGAGAGTTGCCGGCGAGGATGTTCACTCCGGGCGCGGTGACGTCGGGCTTGATCAGGTCGGGCGCGACAGGGTTCGGGCCGCGCGACGAGAAGTCGGCCATCACCGACCCCTGCGCCCTGGTTGCCTTGCCTTCGGTCAGCGTCGCCCGCGGCGACGCCGTGGAAGCGATGTACTGCTTCACCGCCAGCCCGGTCGTGAGGTTGACGTGGATCGACGGAACGTGGTGGTTGTCGGTCACGAGCGCCATCACGTCGTCGGGGTTGTAGAGGATCATCCCCGCGCCACCAGCTTGGGCGACCGCGAGGCTCTTGTCGACGCGGGCGTTGCCGCCGCGCAGGCAGAGCACGATCTTGTCCGCCACATCCCCGGTGAACGGAGCGGTCGAGTCGCACAGCTCGTTGCCGAGCGCCGCCGCGTCGACGAGCGCCTTCATGCCACGGATGCCCGGCGTGATGCTGATGCCAGTGGCGACGCGCCCGTTGCCGAGTCGGGCGGCGTTGGCAAACGTGCGGTTCGTCGTGCTCGCGCCGACCGACGTCACCCATGGGATCGAGGCGGGTCCCCCGACAGTGCCGGCACCCGGGCCGCTGTTGCCGTTCGACGTCGCCGTCCAGACGTTGGCGTCGGCGGCGAAGAGGAAGGCGAGGTCGTCGGCACCTGTCAGCGACGCACCGCCGCCGATCGAGTAGTTGATCACGTGTACCCCATCCGCCACCGCCATGTCGATGGCTCCGACGAGGTCGGAGGTGAAGCAGCCGAGCTCGCCACACGCCGAGTAGGCGATCACACGCGCCCGCGGGGCGATGCCGCTGACCGTGCCGCGGTCGATCCCGAAGATCGACGACCGGACACGCGAGTTGCCGGCAGCAGTCGAGGCGGTATGTGTGCCGTGGCCGTCGTAGTCACGGGCGGAGTTGAACGTCTCGGGCCCGACGAACTCCTTGTAGGCGATGCGCATGTCGCGCGCCCCGAGCAACTTGTTGTTGCAGTCGAAGGCAACGTCGTCCGGGTTGTGAGCGGTGTCGCCGAACTCGCAGGGCACATCGTCGTATCCGGCCAGGGCGCCGTACTTGCCTCGATCCGCGAACGACGGGTGCTCGGGCCAGATCCCGCTGTCGATGACGCCGACCACCACGTCCTCACCGGTCAGACCGCTCCCCCACGCACCGCGACGATCGTCGAGGCCGAGGAACGCGGGCGAGGCGTCGGTCTGCAGCTGGCGCAACTCGTTCGGCACGACCTTGGCGACTTCCGGCTTTCGTTCCAGCGTCAGCACCTCGGTCTCGGTGAGTTGGGCCTCGAAGCCGTTGAGCGCGTACGTGAACTGCGCGCCGACCTGTTCGGCAGCGATCCCGGCCTCCGCGATCACCTCCTCCTGGGCGACCTGGAGGTGGTCGACGTACGCCACCACCTCAGGAGACTCCGGCGACACGGTCTCGCCGGGATCGGGGGTCGTCTTCGCCAGGCCGGGTTCGTCACCCTGGTAGGCGGCGACCGGGTCCGCGGCCAGGATCACCACGAATGACTCGGTCGGTTCGACCGGCTGAGCAACCGCCGTGTCGGCCGCCGCTGCCAGTCCGACGAGTCCGGGCAGTGTCGCCAACAACGCGATCGCGCGGCCGCGACGAAGCCGCTGGAAGCACGGCCGTCGGTGGAGCTCGGCGGAGCGGTGGGATGGTGCGGGGCCACGGGCCGACGCCGGCCCGGCGAGCTGGAAGGACATCGCGGTCTCCTGGACTCTGGTGCCCGCTGCCGCCCGCAGCGGCGACGGTAGTCCTCCTGGAACGTTTGCGCCAGAGGTCAGCCAGAATCGGCACGACCAACCCGATGAGTTTCGTGGGCGACAGGTGGACCGAAAACTCATCGCGCCGCTACGGCCGACGCCACCGATGAGTTTCGTGGGCGACAGGTGGACCGAAAACTCATCGCGCCGCTGCGGACCGTGCGACCCTTCGGTACACCTGGACGATCAGACATGATGGGGCGATGTCCGCCATCACCGATCTGCCGGCCGTCTTCGACAACCGGGTGAGCCGCCACCTCGGCGTCGACATTCCGATCGTGCAGGCGCCGATGGGGTGGATCGCCCGCTCCCAGCTCGCGTCCGCCGTGTCGCACGCCGGCGCCTGCGGGATCATCGAAACGTCGTCGGGCGAGCTCGACGCGGTGAAAGACGAGATCCGCAAGATGCGCGAGCTCACCGACCGGCCCTTCGGCGTCAACATCGCCCAGGCGTTCGTGCGCGACCCGGCGATCGCCGAGTTCGTCATCGACCAGGGCGTGAAGTTCGTGACGACGTCGGCCGGCTCGCCCACCAAGTACACGCCGATCCTCAAGGAGGCGGGGCTCACCGTCTACCACGTCGTGCCGACGCTCGCCGCCGCGCTCAAAGCCGTCGACGCCGGCGTCGACGGGCTCGTGGTCGAAGGCGGCGAGGGCGGTGGGTTCAAGAGCCCGACACCGGTAGCGACGATGGTGCTGCTGCCGCTCGTGCGCTCGAAGGTGGACGTGCCGATCATCGCCGCCGGCGGGATCACCGACGGCTACACGATGGCGGCCGCGTTCGCGCTCGGCGCCGAAGGCGTGCAGATGGGCACCCGCATGGTGTCAGCCGCCGAGTCGCCCGTCCACGACAACTGGAAGCAGGCGATCATCGAGGCCGCCGAGACCGACACCGTGTTCTTGAACGAGCGGCACTCCCCCGCCCTGCGCGCGCTGCGCACCGACCGGACGTCGAACCTGCAGTTCGCCGAGCACAACGTGTTCGGTGACTTCGGCAACGCCAAGGAGCTCTACTTCGGTGGCGACATGAACGCGGCGATCGCGCTCTCCGGGCAGGTGGCCGGACGGATCGACGCGGTGCGGCCGGTCGGCGAGATCATCGCCGACACGGTGCGCGAATTCTCGCTGGCGACAGCGCGGCTGACCGGACTCGGCTGATCCGAGCCCGCAGGGGCCCGTTCGGCGTGCCTGTGGAAAAGAAGCAACGGCTGGGGCCCGTCCCCAACCGTTGCTTGTTGATACCGTGAGCGGTGCGGCAGCTCCAGCAACGGTGCTGGGGGAACCCGCCACCTTGGGGGTGCAACGACCATGACCGACACGATCGAGCGGCCCGAGGCCGCAGACGATCACGTCCTCGACCACCTCATCGTCCGATTCGCCGGCGACTCCGGCGACGGCATGCAGCTCACCGGTGACCGGTTCACCTCCGTGAGTGCCTCGTTCGGCAACGACTTGTCGACACTGCCCGACTTCCCCGCCGAGATCCGCGCCCCTGCCGGATCGGTGAACGGCGTGTCGTCGTTCCAGGTCAACATCGCCGATCATCAGATCACCACGCCGGGCGACGACCCGAACGTGCTCGTGGCGATGAACCCGGCTGCGCTGATGGCCGACCTGCACCGACTCGAGCCCGGTGGCACGCTGATCGTCAACGAGGACGCGTTCGAGGAACGCAACCTCGACAAGGCCGGCTACGCGCAGAACCCGCTCGACGACGACAGCCTCGCCGGGTATCGCCTCTTGAAGGTACCGATGACGAGCCTCACACGCGAGGTGTGCGCGCCCCTCGGCGTCAAGCCGCGCGACGCGGAGCGCTCGAAGAACTTCTTCGCCCTCGGCCTCGTGTCGTTCATGTTCACTCGGCCGACCGAGCCGACGATCGAGTGGATCGCCCAACGATTCGCCAAGAACGAGCTCGTCGCCGCCGCCAACCGGGCGTCGTTCCTCGCCGGGTACAACTTCGGCGAGACGACCGAGGCTGTCGGCCACCGCTACGAGGTGCGTCCGGCCCGGCTCCCCGCCGGCGAGTACACGAGCATCACCGGCAACGCCGCGCTGGCGTGGGGCATCGTCGCCGCCGGGCAGCTCGCCAAGCTGCCGATCACGCTCGGCTCGTACCCGATCACACCCGCCAGCGACATCCTCCACGAGCTGTCCAAGCACAAGCACTTCGGCATCCGCACGGTGCAGGCCGAAGACGAGATCGCGGCGATCGGTATGGCGCTCGGCGCGGCGTTCGCCGGTCACCTCGGCGTCACCACCACGAGCGGACCCGGTGTCGCGCTGAAGAGCGAGACCACGTCGCTGGCCGTGTCGATCGAACTGCCGCTCTTGATCGTCGACATCCAGCGGGGCGGACCATCCACCGGCCTGCCCACCAAGACCGAGGCGTCCGACCTCAACATCGCGCTCTACGGTCGCCACGGCGAGGCGCCGGTGCCGATCGTCGCCGCGTACAGCCCGGCCCACTGCTTCGAAGCGGCGATCGAAGCGGCCCGCATCGCCCTCAAGTACCGCACGCCGGTGTTCTTGCTGTCCGACGGCTACCTGGCGAACGGTTCGGAGCCGTGGAGCATCCCCGACACCGACTCGCTCCCCGACATCTCGGTGTCGTTCGCCGAGGGGTTCAACGGCACCGACGCCGACGGCAATCCCGTGTTCCACCCCTACCTGCGCGACGAAGAGACGCTCGCTCGTCCGTGGGCGATCCCCGGCACACCTGGGCTGATGCACCGCGTCGGCGGCATCGAGAAGGCCGACGTCACCGGCAACATCGACTACACGCCCGCCAACCACGAGCGCATGGTGCACCTGCGGGCGGGCAAGGTCGCGGCGATCGCCGCCGACATCCCCCCGACCCAGATCAACGGAGACGCCGACGCCGACGTGCTCGTGCTCGGCTGGGGTTCGACGTGGGCGGCGATCGACGCCGCGGTCCAGCGCACGCGACGGCGCGGCCACAAGGTTGCGTCCGCCCACATCGTGCACCTCAACCCGCTGCCACCCGACCTCGGCGACATCCTCGCCCGCTACCGGAAGGTGATCGTGCCCGAGCTCAACCTCGGTCAGCTCGCCAACGTCATCCGGGCGAAGTTCCTCGTCGACGCCCGGCCGCTGTCCAAGGTGCAGGGTCTGCCGTTCAAGTCCCGCGAGATCGAAGCCGCCATCGAGGAAGCACTCACGGAGGTCGCGTCATGAGCACACCAGTCGAACTGAGCAGCCCGGTGACCACCAAGAAGGACTGGGCCAGCGACCAGGAGGTGCGGTGGTGTCCCGGCTGCGGGGACTACGGCATCTTGCAAGCAGTGCAGACGCTGATGCCCGAGCTCGGTGTCGCCCCCGAGAACACGGTGTTCGTGTCGGGCATCGGCTGCTCCAGCCGCTTCCCGTACTACATGAACACCTACGGCATGCACTCGATCCACGGCCGTGCACCGGCGATCGCCACCGGTATCGCAGTCGCCCGACCCGATCTCGACGTGTGGGTGATCACCGGCGACGGCGACGGCCTGTCGATCGGTGGCAACCACCTGATCCACGCGCTGCGCCGCAACGTCAACCTCAACATCTTGTTGTTCAACAACCGGATCTACGGGTTGACGAAGGGGCAGTTCTCACCGACGTCCGAGCTCGGCAAGGTCACCAAGTCGACGCCGATGGGGTCGATCGACCCGCCGTTCAACCCGCTCGCCGTCGCGCTCGGCGCCGAAGCGAGCTTCGTCGCCCGCACGCACGACCTCGATCGCAAGCACATGATCGAGACGTTCCGTGCCGCCCATGCCCACCGGGGGGCCTCCTTCGTCGAGATCTATCAGAACTGCAACGTGTTCAACGACGGACAGTTCGACGGCGTGACGAAGAAGCAGAGCCGGGAGGAGATGATGATCGATCTCGTCCACGGCGAACCCGTCACGTTCGGCGCCGACCAGCATCGGGCCGTGGCGATGGGCATCGACGGCCAGCTGCGCCTCGTCGAGCGGGGCGACGTCGCGGAGAACGAGATCCTCGTCCACGACGCTCACCGCGTTGATTCGTCGCTGGCGTTCGCGCTGGCCCGGTTGAACACCGACGACCACTCACCGACGCCGTTCGGCATCTTCCGCGACGTCGATCGCCACGAGTACGCCCAGGCCGTGGCCGCACAGGTGGTCGAGGCCAGCGAGCGCCGCGGCTCCGGCGATCTCGCCGCACTGCTGCGCTCGAACGGCACCTGGACCGTCAACTGACCGTCAACACGAGTGGCGGGTGATGCGCCGGTGCTCATCGCACCGGCGCATCACCCCAGCTCAGCGGTAACTCAGCCGCCGAGCGTGTCGGTCACACCATCGTCGAACACGGTGTCGAGCGGCGTCTCCAGATCGACATCGTCGTTGGGGGTGTCGTCGTCGCTTCCGCAGGCGCTCGCGCCGATGGCGAGTCCTGCGGTGAGGGCGATGGCGGCGGCTGCCGTGCGACGCATCGTCGATCGGCGGGGGGTGTTCGAGGTCCGTGCTCTCACTGCCAGTTCCTTTCGGATCAGGCCCGCTGGCAGGAGA
>CAZQCP010000023.1:0-12920 GCA_964592115.1 uncultured Ilumatobacteraceae bacterium | reverse complement strand
ACGACGTTGGCGACTGCCGCGAAGTGCAGTGCCGCGGCGACGACCACGAGCGAGTGCCAGATCTCGTGGTAGCCGAACGTCAGCGGCCACGGGTTCGGGCGCCGCGTGAACAGCACCGGGAACCCGATCGTGTAGGCCACCCCACCGCACACGATCAGCGCCAGCTGCACGCCGGTCAGGTGATCGACGAGCGCCGGTGCAGCGACGATCGCCGCCCAGCCCATCACGAGGTAGAGCGAGTAGGAGATCTTCCCGCACCGACCGGAATCGAATGCCGCGAGCTTGAGCACGACGCCGAGCACCGCCATCGCACCCACGACCACGAGGAGCGGGATGCCCCACGCCCGCGGCAGCGCCACGAGACACAGCGGCACGTACGTCCCGGCGATCAGCAGGTAGATCATGGAGTGATCGAGCCGCTGCATGATCTGCTTGGCGCGCAGACTCTGGGCGAGGCGGTGGTAGGCCGCCGAGGTACCGAAGAGGCCGAGCAGCGTGGCACCGTAGATCGCCGCGCCGACCGTTGCCGACGGGCCGTCGGCGAGCACGATCAGCGCGACCGCAGCCGGGATCGACGCGAAGAAGGCCCACGCATGCATCCGACCGCGCCACACCGGACGAGGCATGGCGAGATACGGCATGGGCGCTTCGGTCATCAGGGCGTCACCGTATCGGAACCGGACGTGCCCCGACAGGCGGCGAACCGGGCATCACACGATGTTCACACGGTCGCCCCCTGACAGGCACCACCCTGACAGACACCACCCATGAGACAGAGGGCGGCCCCATGGTCACGGACCCGACAGCGATCGCATCAGCTCGACGACTGCATCGCCGTATCGTTCGAGCTTCGCTGGGCCGACGCCACTGATCCGTGCCAGTTCGGCGAGCGACGTCGGCGCGGTGCGAGCGATCGATTCGAGGGTCTTGTTGTCGAAGACGACGTAGGCCGGCTTGCCATCACGCAGCTCGTTGCGCAGGTCGCGGAGGGCCGCGAAGCGGCGCTGGCCAGCCGGATCGAGTTGGCTCTCGGCAGGCGGGGCCGACTTCGTCCGCCGGCTGGTCACCGGCGCGGCCGACAGGTGTGGCAGCACCTCGTCGTGCCCGGCGCGGGGCTCCTCGGTCAGTTCTGACACGAACGGGCTCGGATTGACGCCGACGACGACCGTGGCGTTGCTGCGGGCGCGGGTGAGCGCGACGTGGAACAGCCGACGCTCCTCTTCGACGTCTTCCGCGAGGCGGTGCGGGTACTGGTCGCGTGCGGCGTGGTGCACGACGACGTGGGGCCACTCCTGGCCCTTCACGCGGTGCACCGTGGCCAGCACGACCCCGCTCGGGTCACGGCGGACCGTCAGCTGTCGGCGCAACCACGACTCGAACGTCGACGGGTCGTCGTGGAGGGCGGCGAGTTGTGTCATGGAGGCGAGGTCATCACCCTGGGAGGCACGGTTCATGCCCCGACGAGTCGAGTCGAGCGAGGCGACCGATCCGGCGAGCCCGATCTCGTCGACGAGGGCGATGACGATGTCGGACGTGGTCCCACCGGCTGCGACCCGGCGTTGGATCTCGTGGATGTCGGTGGCGAACTCGTCGACCCGTTCGGTGTCGCGCTCCTTGTTGAGGCGCGTCGCCAACCGGTGCAGGTCGACGACGGAGCGCTGCTCGGCGATCCAGTCGGCGATGCGCGGGTGGAACGATCGCGACGGTCGCCGCAGCGCCTCGCGCAGGTCGCCCTCGCGCAAGGCGCCGTCACCGGCAGTCCCCAGGCGGAGCCACGCCAGGACCGCACCGATCGAGGTGCGTTCGAGGAACTCGAGACCGACACCGCCGGCGACGGGGATCCCGTCGTTGACGAGCGCGACCTGCACGGGCGCAAGGAGCGCGTTCACTCGCGCCAGCACGGCGATGTCGGAAGGTGCGGCTCCCGCCGACCGCGCTCGGCGTACGGCATCGAGCGTCGCTCCGACGGTGTCCACTCGGCCGTCGACGGTCCATCCTCCCGGGTCGGACGACGCTGCACGGATCGTCTTCGGGACACGTCGCCGGTTGTGCCGCAACAAGCGATCGACCGAGTCGACGACACCGGCCGGGCAGCGGTAGTTCACCTCGAGCGGGTGATCGCCCGATCCCGGGAACAGACCGCCGAAGTCGATCAGCCATCCGGGATCGGCACCGTTGTAGCCGTAGATGGTCTGATCGTCGTCGCCGACGCCGAACACGGCACCGCCGGGAGCGGCGAGCAGCCGCACGAGCAACAGGTGGGCGGGGGTCAGGTCCTGGAACTCGTCGACGAGCATCGCCCGGCACGCCCGCTGTGCGGCGTGACGCGCCTCGGGATCGCGCAGCAGCACGACGATGGCGCGATAGATCTGGTCGTCGAAGTCGACGGCACCCTGGCGCTCCAGAGCGGCCCGATAGCGGGGCCACGCGGCTGCGAATCCGTCGATGTCGCCGTCGTCGGCATCCTCGACGTCGTCGGGGTCGAGCAGGCCGAGGCGGACGGCGCTCAACGCCTCGATCCACGGCGCGACCGGGTCGCTGTTGCGGCGACGGGGGAACCGCACGAGGTCGCCGATGATGCGCCGCACGTCGCCCTCGTCGATCGTGCGCCACGAGCGCTGTTGGCGGGCGAACGGCGGCGTGCCGTTGACGATCGCCAGGGCGAGCGAATTGAGGGTGCGCACGTGGAGGCCCGGAAGGTCGGCCGTGCGCTCCTGCATCTCCTGCTGGGCGCGCTTGTTGAACGCGACGAGACTGACCGCACTCGACGGGAGACGCCACCTCGTCAGCAGATGCCGGGCACGTTCGGTGAGCACGCGCGTCTTGCCGGACCCCGCCGGCGCGATGATCCGTGCTCCCCCGCCGGGATGGGTGACGGCGGCGAGCTGGTCGGGCGCCAAATCGGCGCCCGTGTCGTTGTCGAGCGGCGCATCCCACGAACCGTGCTCGACGGCGACGACGTGGAGCACGGGGATCCCGTCGATGGGATCGTGGTACCTCACCGGTCCGCCGTCGAGCCACACGACTCCCCCACCGGGCACCTCGACATCTCCGGCGCCGGCGTCGACCGGCCGGGCACCAGCGGCGACGGCGACGTCGAGTGCCCGCCACGTCGGCCGCAACGGGTCACGCCCATCGATGGCGTTCGACCAGATCAGGTGATGCAGCTCCTCCACGTCGAACGCGAACCGCGGGCCGACATCGAAGGGCTCGTGGTCGATGGCCAGCGCGGGCGGACCGTGCGGATCTCCCAGCTCCGTCGCCACGTCGTCGGACAGCTCCACCACGACTCGTTCACCAGCGTGATGTGCGCCCCGGAGGCGGGCGAGCGCCGCTGCCGGCTCGACGAGGGCGGCACGGTCGACGCGGACCCGCTCGCTCGCCGACCACGGTTCGGGAACATCGGCACCGGGAGCCACCACGAGCAACCGTCCGAGGACGTCCGGGCCTGCCGTCGCTCCGGGCACCTGCCCAACATCGGGACGTGGCCGGGACGCAGCCTGCCGCGGCGCGGCAGGAGTGCGCTGGCGGGGAGCGCCGGTCTCGGCCGGACGTGTGGTTCGCGCCTCACTTGCGGGTGGCGCTGATGGCGCGGATGGCCGCTCGTCGGCGGGCGATGCTTCGGCGAGCGGGACTTCCTGGCGGCCGCCACGCTCCCAGCACTCGCGGACCTCGGCAGGGCGAGCGTGTTCCCCTCCGCAATATGCGCACGCGATCGCCATCGTCTCGAAGTTACCCCCGCCGGTGCGGGAGCGGACACGCGTTCGCCCCGCAGCCCGGCAGCGGCTCGGCGTCAGCGGCCAGTGAAGTTGGCCGGACGGCGCTCGAGGAACGACGCCACGCCCTCGCGGTGATCCTCGCTGGCGAAGCATGCCGCGAGGGCGCTCGTGTGGCGCTCCATGTGCTCACCGACCGGCGCCGTGAGCCCGGCCTGCACGAGCTGCTTGATCAGACCGAGGCTGTGTGGCGAGCCGGCGGCGATCGTGCGGGCCAGCTCGATGGCCCGCGGCAACAGATCGTCGCTGTCGACGACTTCGAGTACGTATCCGAGGCTCAACGCAGTGTCCGCGTCGATCATCTCGCCCGTGTACATGAGGCGGAGCGCCTGTTGCACGCCGATGATGCGTGGCAGCAACCACGTCCCGGCGCCGGTGTCGGGTACGAGGCCGCGGTGGACGAAGTTCCATGCGAAGCGAGCGTTCGGGCTCGCCAACCGCAAGTCGCACTGCGACGTGAACTCGGCGCCCATGCCAACCGCCGGACCATCGATCGCGCACACCGTCGGCTTGCGCGCTTGAGCGATCGGCCACCACTTCTCGCGCTCTTCGGCCGTTCCGCGCAGTCCGCGTGTCTCGCCGGGGATCGTCGCCAGGTCGGCGAGGTCGGTGCCGGCGCAGAATGCACCCTGCACGCCGGTGATCACCAGCACGACCGTGTCCGGATCGTCGTCGGCACGAGCAACGGTGGCGATGAACTCGGCGAGCATCGCGTAGGTCATCGCATTGCGCTTTTCGGGACGGTCGATCGTGATCACGCCGACGTTGCCGTCGGCGACATAGCGGATGAGCTGGCGTTCGCTCGACGTGGAGTCGCTCGGGGAATCGGTCATCGCCCGAACGTAGCCAAGCCCGCCGACGCTGGGCGGAGCGAACAGCCGACTGCGGCGCGCCCACAGGTCAAGGGAAGTCCCCCACACGAGCGCTGGCGACACTCCGCTGGAGTGCACCACACGCGCCCGCTACTTGTCCGTGAACCACGCCGCAGTCGGCAACGAGTCGGCACTGTACGCGACGCGGCCTGTGGAGTGGAAGAGGGACAACCTTGTGGATTCGCGGTGGCATGCATGTGGACCACGGGTGAACGGGTGGGTGCGACAGGGCGCGCTGGGCGCCTGCTGGCCCGAGCAGCCATGATGGGACCGGTGGCCGCTCGACTGCATCGCCTGCACCCGGATCCCGCAGCGATCGTGGATGTCGCGGACGCGTACGCAACACCGCTCGGATCGCACCCCGGACGGCCGTGGGTCAGCCTCTGCATGATCGCCTCGATCGACGGATCGACCGTGGTCGACGGGCGTTCGGGCGGCCTCGGCGGTGCGGTCGACACCGCCGTCCTCGGGCAGTTGCGTCGTGTCGCGGACGTCATCGTGGTCGGGGCTTCGACCGCACGTCTCGAGCGGTACGGCCCGCCGTCGAAGCCCGGACAGCGGATCGGCGTCGTGACCGCCTCGGGCAACGTCGACTTCGACTCGGAGTTGTTCACGTCGGGTTCTGGGTTCGTCATCACGACCGACGACGCCGACTTCGCCGTCCCGCGAGACGTCGACGTGGTGCGCGCCGGGCCCGGACGAGTCGACTTCGACAGAGCGATCCGCAGCCTCGACGAGGTGGTTGCGGGATGCGCCACCGTGCAAGCTGAGGGTGGGCCGACACTCAACTCGGCGCTGCTCGGCGCGGATGTGGTCGACGAGTTGAACCAGACGATCTCACCCCACACCGTCGGCGGTGATGGTGCTCGGTTGGCGGCGGGCGACGAGCCATGGTCGCGCGGCTTCGATCTTGCGCAGGTGGCGGTCGACGACGACTCGTACCTCTACCTGCGGTGGCAGCGACGTCGTTGAAGCGGCCGCGGCGACGACCAGCGATGTCGTGGGGTCAGCTCGGTGTCGAGGACTTCTCGAGCAGTTCGAGCTCGCGGTGGAAGTCGGACGCTCCGTCGAATCCCTTGTAGACGCTGGCGAAACGCAGATAGGCGACCTCGTCGACGATGCGCAGGCGGTCCAGCACGGCGACACCGATCTCGGCGCTCGTGACCGTCGATCCCCGCAGGCGCAGCGCGTCTTCGATCTCGGTGGCGATGCACTCGAGCTGCTCGGCGGTGACGTTGCGACCCTTCGTTGCCGCCGACAACCCGCCGACGAGCTTGCGGCGGTCGAACCCCTCGTGGCCGCCGTGCGACTTGATCACGGTGAGTGGCACATGGTCGACCCGCTCGAACGTGGTGAAGCGCTGGGCACATCGCTGGCACTGACGGCGTCGACGAATCGCCGCGCCCTCCTCGGCGAGGCGCGAGTCGACCACCTTGGTGTCGTCGGCGCGACAAGCTGGGCAGAGCACCTCGCCAGGATAACCACACGCCTCCGGCCGTGACGGCCGGAGGCGCCGGGGGGTGCGTGGCCGCTGCGATTCGCTATGGCAGCACGACGGCCTGGCCGACCAGGATCGCGGTGCCACCGTTGATACGGATCAGCGCGTCGATGTAGCCGGATCGACCGATGTCGCCGCGGTACGTGTCGGCGATCGACCACAGCGTGTCGCCTGGCTGCGCGACGTGCGCCCGTGTGACCGCAGCGGGAGCGTTCGGGTCGATCTCGGAGGCCGCGGCAGGCCGACCTCCGAGATCGACCATCGCCTCGACCGCCGAGATGGCGGCGAGCGCGGCGGTGATGAGCACCGCCGCGACGGCGACGAGGAGCACGACGGCGAGCATGCGCCGCAGTGCGTAGTTCGGCGCTGCCGGCGATGCGGTGAAACGATCGCCGTGCATCGGAGCGGTGGTCAGTGCGGCGGTGGTCATGGTTGCTCCCTTCGTGGCGGTGGCGGTCGTAACGGTGGCGGTCGTGCCGGTCGCTGGATGGCTCGGTCAGCGTGGGCTCGACGTTCGATCGGGGCTTGAGAACTGAACGCCTGTTCCCCGAACGACTGTTCGCACAGTCAACCAGGCCGGACACGGGACGTCAACCCCCGCGCTCGCAATTCTTCGAACGGTCGTTCTCGGTACAGGTGTTTGACCCGAGGGGTGCACTTCCGTACACTTCATCGCATGGCGCCGACCATCAGTACCCGTCAGCGAAGCATCCTCGAGTTCATCGAACAGCAGGTCCGCGAGCGTGGCTACCCGCCATCGGTGCGCGAGATCGGCGACGCGGTCGGGCTCACGTCACCATCGACGGTCCACACGCACCTCAACACGCTGCAGCGCCTCGGCTATCTGCGGCGCGACCCGACCAAGCCGCGGGCGATCGAGGTGCGCTACGACACCAACAGCGGGGCCATGATGGAACGCCGTCCGGTGCGCCACGTGCCGCTCGTCGGCGACGTCGCTGCCGGCACCGACGTGCTCGCCGAGGAGAACGTCGAGGAACTGTTGCCGGTCCCCGTCGACTTCACCGGCGACGGCGAGCTGTTCATGTTGCGTGTGCGCGGTGAGTCGATGATCGAGCTCGGCATCCTCGACGGCGACTACGTGGTCGCAACCCAGATCACCCACCCGAACAACGGTGACATCGTCGTGGCCGGTATCCCGGGCGGCGAGGCGACGATCAAGACGTACGGCCGGTCAGGCGCCGAGGTCACGCTCACTCCGGCGAACGCCACGATGGAGCCGATGACGTTCACTGCCGACCAGGTCGAGATCTACGGCAAGGTCGTCACCGTGATGCGTCGGTACTGATCACCACTCGCGTTCGCCGTGCGGTGCCGGTGGAGCCCAGGGTGGCACGGCACCAGCTGTCGGCGGCCACGCAGGTGATGGCGCTGCTGGAGGCCGGTGATCCGGATGCGATGGCGCCGACCATCCGGGGGGAGCCGTTGGCCACTCACCCGGGTTCGGCGATCCGGGGAACGTCGCGACGCCCGTCGTCCACGGCGGCGATGCAACGGGAGGCTGATCGACCGGCGCCCACCCAGACGGAGATGCAGGCGGTGTGCGCGGGCGACGGCTGGCGACCACGAGTGCCAACCCGGCCACGACGAACCCGGCAAGGACAGACGCCAACGCGCCCCAACGCAGCGCTGGGACCCCGGCTGCGGGATCCCGTCCGACGGCGATCGCGTAGGGTTCGTCGGCGTCGTCGTCGACGGTGAGGACGTAGTCGCCTGCCGCCGGGACGTCGACGAGGCGGTACGCAGTGCCGACGTAGCCGCCGGTGTCGTAGTCGACGCCAGCGGTCGGGCCGAGATCGATCACGGTGTCGCCACCCTCCTGGTCACCATCCGGGTCCTCCCCTGCCGCTCGCAGTGCCAGTACCGGCCGAGGCAGACCATCGCTCGCCCGGTCGTATGCTTCGGCGAGATCACAGTCGCCGCGCAGCTCGCCGATCCGCCCGCTGGTCTCCAGATAGAGCACGTACTCGCCGGCAGACTCGAACTCGAGCGTCGTGTCGCAACCGACTGGCGCGCGAGCGAACGACGCCACGTTGTCGGCGTATCGCTGATCGGCAGCCGCCCAGAGCACGATGGCCACGACGATGGCTGCGCCGAGCGCGGTGACGGCGAGCACGCCTGCCACGACCGGCCGCCGCGAGCGGCGGCCCGGTGTGGGCCTCGTCGTGCCGCGCGGTCCCACCACGCCAGACGGCGATGTCGGACCGCCCGGGTCGACCATCACGGCACGTGCTCCACAGCGGCCAGGCGAGCCGCAACCAGCGCCACGCGGTCGTCCGGTTGCACCACAGCAACACGGACGTGGGCGGCGCCGTCGGGACCGTAGAACTCGCCCGGACTGATCAACGCACCGCCATCGCGAGCGAGCCGCTCGGCGAACGCCCACCCGTCGTCGACAGGAATCCACAGGTAGAACCCGCCGCCGGGGAACGGCACCGGCGAACCCGACCAGCGACCGATCACGTCGGCCAGCGTGCCGAGTCGGCCGCGGTAGCGCTCGCGTTGGACGGCGACATGGTCGTCGTCGTCGAGGGCGGCGATCCCGGCCGCCTGCGCCGGACCAGGCACCATCATGCCGACGTGCTTGCGGATCTCGTGCAGATAGGAGACCAGCTCGGCGTCGCCGGCGTAGAAGCCGACGCGGACACCGGCGAGGTTCGAACGCTTCGACAGCGAGTGCACGGCGACGACACCGTCGAGGCCGTGTTCGAGGATCGTGCGCGGGCGGTCGGCCCACGTGAACTCGGCGTAGCACTCGTCGGAGAACACGGGCACGCCGTGCTCGCGCCCCCACGCTGCGGCCGCTCCCAGGTCGTCGAGCTCACCGGTCGGATTGGCGGGGCTGTTGACCCACAACACGAGCGCCCGACTCGCGTCTGCGGGGTCGATCGCGTCGAGGTCCATCGTGCCGTCGGCTCGCGGCGGCACAGCGACGGATCGGCAACCGGCGAGCGTCGCTCCCATCTCGTAGGTCGGATAGGCGATCGACGGGTGCAGCACGGTGTCGCGCGATGGGTCACGGAGCTGCAGCCACTGCGGCAACGTCCCGACGAACTCCTTCGTCCCGATGCACGCACCGATCGCCGTCACCGGGACGTCGACATCGAACCGACGCCCGATCCAACGGCGCACCGCTTCACGCAGCGGGAGCGTGCCGATGCTCGGCGGATAGGAGCGCTCCGCGCCGCTCGTGGCCAGCGCCTCGATCACCGCCGGTGGGGGCGGGTCGCACGGTGTGCCGATCGAGAAGTCGACCATCCCGCCCTCGTGGGCGTCGGCGAGCGGAACGAGCCGATCGAGACGATCGTACGGATAGGGAGGTGGCACGAAGCCGGCAGGTGCCGCCGCCGTGGTCACTGGCGGTCCCCGACGACGAAGTCGGACAGGCGACCGGCCGAGGCATCGGACAAGCGAGCCCGGATCGCCCACGCGTCCGTGCCGTCGGTGGTGGAAACCACTTCGCCCTCTCGATGGACCGCCGCGAGCACGTCGCCGCGGTCGTACGGCACCGACAGGTCGTAGACGGTGGTGATGGCACGCAGCCGATCGGCGAGCGTGCGCAAGAACACGTCGATGCCCTCGCCGGTGGTCGCGCTGATCGCCACCGATCCGGGGTGCTCCGCGACGAGCTCCTTGGCGACGCCCGGAGCGAGATCGGCCTTGTTGAACACGAGCAGCTCCGGCACGCGGGCGGCGTCGATCTCGCCCAGCACCTCACGCACCGAGTCGAGCTGCGCACGCGGGTCGGGCGCGTTGGCGTCGACGACGTGCACGAGGTAGTCCGCACGCGCGGCAACCTCGAGGGTGCCTTTGAACGACTCGACGAGTCCGTGCGGCAGGCGGCTGATGAACCCGACCGTGTCCGACAACAGGACCGGTTCGCCACCAGGCAACGCGAGCCGCCGGGTGGTGGGGTCGAGCGTGGCGAACAGCCGGTCTTCGGCGAGCACGCCCGACTGCGTGAGGCGATTCAAGAGCGACGACTTGCCGGCGTTCGTATACCCCACGATCGCCACCGAGGCGAGACCGCTCCGACTGCGCCCCTTGCGTTGGAGCGCGCGGGTCTCGGCGAGCGACTGCAGATCGCGTTCGAGCTTGTTGATCCGACGCATGATGCGGCGGCGGTCGACTTCGATCTTCGTCTCACCGCCACCGAAGCGGGAACCGACACCGCCGCGCTGCTGCGACAGCTTGGCGTCAGCACCGCGACGTAGCCGCGGGAGCCGATAGCGCAGGAGGGCGAGCTCGACTTGTGCCTTGCCTTCGAGGGTGTGTGCGTTCTGTCCGAAGATGTCGAGGATGACGGCGGTGCGGTCGATCGCGGTGCGACCGAGCAACTTCTCCAGGTTGTATTGCTGTGCCGGCGAGAGCTCGTTGTCGAACACGACCGTGTCGGCGTCGACCGCGAGGCAGACCTGCTTCAACTCCTCCGCCTTGCCCTTGCCGACGTACCAGGTGTGATCGGGCGAGTCGCGGCGCTGCACCATGCGAGCGACCGCGTCCGCCCCGGCGGTGTCGACGAGCAGGGCGAGCTCGTCGAGGCTGGCATCGACCGACTCGTCGTCGTCGCCTTGGAGCGCGACCGCGACGAGCACGATCTTCTCCCGGACGGTCCGATCGATCAGCGTGCCGGCCAGCGCCTCGTTGTACGGGGTGTCGCTCACGTGGAGTCCTCCAAGGGTGTCGGCGCGTCGACGGCGACGCTGATCGTGGCGACGAACGTGGCCGGCCCCGTGAGCACCGCTCGCTCCGGGTGGGCAGTGTCGAACGACACGACTGCGGTGCCGCCGTCCATGTGGACGATGACCTCGTCGTGCCCGCGGGCGACGAGTCCCCACTCGCGCGCTGCGTATGCCGCGGCCGACGCTCCGGTACCGCACGCCTCGGTGATGCCTGCGCCGCGTTCGTGGACACGCATCGTGATGCCGTTCACCTCGGGTCCGGGCTCGACGATCTCCAGGTTCACATGGGGGATCTTGGCGCCGAGTGCGGCGAGGTCGACGACCGCGACCTCGTCGACACCCACGACGCTGTGCGGGTTGCCGAGGCTGAGATGCGCGACCGGGCGATCGGGGTGGCAGCCGAGCTCGTCCCACGCACTCGGTTGATCGAGTCGTGCGATGTCGCCCATCTCCACCCGTGCGGTGATCGTGTGCGGGTCGTCGGTGGCAGCGATCTCGACGTCGCGGTCGCCCGCGTCGGTGAGGATCCGTTGGGCGGCGAGGCTTCCGTCGCGCATGGCGAGCGCCTGGGCGAAGCAACGGATGCCGTTGCCGCTCATCTCGGCCCGCGACCCGTCGGCGTTGTACAGGACCATCCGAGCTGCGTAGCCCTCGGCGCCGGTGCCGATCAGCAAGCCGTCGGCGCCGATGCCTCGGCGACGGTCACACAGCCGACGGGCGAGCTCGCCGAGAACACGGTCATCTTCGGTCGCCTCCCCGGCACGATCGGGCGTTGCGAGATCGTCGGTAGCGAGCGCGACGAGGAAGTCGTTGCCGAGCGCATGGTGCTTCGTCAGTTCGAGTGTCGTCATGTGTCGAAGGCGGCGATCACGGCCGGGGTCGCCTCGCTCACCGGGTCGTGTTCGACGTCGATCCAGCGTACGCGGGGATCTCGGCGGAACCATCGCTCCTGGCGGACGGCGAACTGGCGGGTGCGGGTGATGATGAGCGCCGTCGCCTCATCCTCGCCGATCGCGCCGTCGAGCATCGCCAGGATTTCGCGATATCCGAGCGCCTGTCCCGCCGTGCGCGAGAACCCGGTTGCTCGGAGGTGCTCCACCTCGGCAACGAGGCCGGCGGCGAGCATCGCCTGGACGCGGACGGCGATGCGGGCGGTGAGCGCCGCCCGCGGCCAGCGCAGCCCGATCTGGTGGACCGGCGAGGGGGGGTAGCTATCGACGCCGGGGCCGAACGAGCTGAACGGCCGGCCGCTCCCGAGCGTCACCTCGAGCGCACGCACGACGCGCCGCCGGTTGGTCGGCTCCATCTTCGTCGCTGCCGACGGATCGAGCGCCGCGAGACGGACGTGGAGGGCGGCTGTGTCGGGCTCCGCTTCGAGCTCGGCGCGCACGTCCGGCCACTCGCCGGGCAGGTCGAAGTCGTCGATCACGACGCGGTGGTACAGCCCGGTCCCGCCGACGAGCAGGGCACGATGCCCGCTCCCGTCGATCTCGTCGAGCGTGGCGCGGAAGGCGGCGGCGAACTCGGCGACGGTGAAGTCGTCGGTCGGGTCGACGAGATCGAGGAGGTGATGCCGAACCTCCGCGCGTTCCTGCGGCGACGGCTTCGCCGTGCCGATGTCCATTCCGCGATACACCTGCATGCTGTCGATCGACACGAGGTCGACGTCACCGAGTGCTCGGGCGGCGGCGAGTGCGACCGCCGACTTGCCCGACGCCGTCGGTCCGACGATGGCGACGCGGCGCGGGCCCGATCGAGTCAGAGCGCCTCGCCCTCGGCGATCCGCTGATGGTGGTGGATGACCTCGGCGACGATGAAGCGCAGGAACTTCTCGGTGAAGACCGGGTCGAGCCCCGACTCCTCGGAGAGCACGCGGAGGCGACCGATCTGGATCTCTTCACGATCGGGATCTGCTGGCGGCAGGTTGACGCTTGCCTTGTAGCGGCCGACCGCCTTGGTGATCTTGAAGCGTTCGGCGAGCAGGTGGACCAGCGCCGCATCGATGTTGTCGATGCTCGCCCGGTACTCCGCCAACTGCTGATCGGCCCCGTCACTCATCTCGGCGACGCTACCC
>CAZQCP010000022.1:0-33637 GCA_964592115.1 uncultured Ilumatobacteraceae bacterium | reverse complement strand
GTCGAGCGGCTGTCCATCGTCGCCGAGCGGCGCCGCGGGGAGGATGTCGGTCGCGTCGAAGTTGCCGTCGTCGGTCCGGGTTCCGGTCGGTGTCGCGTGGAGAGGTTCGACCATCGTCGCACGGTACCCGCCGACCTGCTTCTCCCCCGAGCCCGCGGGTGTCCCGTTGCACCCGTCCCGCGGGACCAGCGCCGAGGAACGCCGACAGGAATGGATGGCGGCCTGACGGTGCGGCGCGCGTGAGAATGGCAGGGTGCCGGAGCTGAACGTGCCCACCCTGCGCGGCGACCACGTCGTGTTGGAACCGATGCGCGTCGACCATGTCGACGCGATCGCGACGGCAGCCGCCGGAGACCGTTCGACGTTCGCACTGACCCACGTACCCGACGGACGCGACGGTGCCGAGGCCTACGTCACCCAACTCCTCCGCGACGCCGCGGCCGGGAGCGTGGCGCCGTTCGTCCAGCGTCAGGCGCTCGGCGGCGCAGTGGTCGGCTGCACCCGGTTCATGAACCCCGGCTGGGCCTTCGGGCGCGATGCTCCCGACGAGGTCGAGATCGGCGGGACCTGGCTGTCGACCGCGGCGCAGCGAACGGCGATCAATTCCGAGGCCAAGTTGCTGCTCCTCGGCCACGCGTTCGATACGTGGCACGTGCAGCGGGTCGCCATCTGCACCGACGAACGCAACGACCGCAGCCGTCGCGCCATCGAACGCCTCGGCGCCACGTTCGAAGGCGTCCTCCGCCGTCACCGACCGTCCGCGCTCCCGAGCGAGCGAGCGCTGCTGCGGAACACCGCTCTGTACTCGATCACCATCGACGAGTGGCCGACCGTCCGTGAGCGCCTCACCACATCGCTTGCGACGCGCACATCGCGGACGCTCGATTCCTGAGTCATGCTCGCCCTCGTGGTCATCGCCCATCCGTCGGCTGACAGCTTCTGCCAGGCGCTGGCCGCGCGCGCCGTCAGCGGGCTGCGGGCGGCGGGCCACGAGGTGGAGGTGCTCGATCTCTATGCCGCCGGAGTCACTCCCGCGATGTCGGCTGCCGAACGGCATGCCTACGACACCGACGATCCGATCCTCGACCCGACGATCGCCGCCCACGCCACGCTCGTCGCGGACGCCGAGGTGTTGGTGTTCGTGTACCCGACATGGTGGAGCGGCCTCCCGGCGATCCTCAAGGGCTGGCTGGAGCGGGTGATGGTGCCGGGCATCGGCTTCGTCTTCGACTCCAAGGGTCGGGTCCGTCCCGGGCTCGGACAGGTGCGGCGCATCGTCGGCATCACCACCTACGGCTCGTCACGCCGCTACATCCGGCTCGTCAACGACAACGGACGCCGCACCATCACGAGGGCGCTGCGGATGAGCTGCGGCTGGCGAGCGAAGCCGATGTGGCTCGGGTTGCACTCGATCGACACATCGACCGACGCGCAGCGACAGGCGTTCGCTGCCCGGGTCGAAGCGGCGATGACGGGGCTGCGATGAGACGGGTGCTCGTCGTCTATTGCCACCCGAACGACGGGTCGTTCGTCGCCTCGGTACGCGATCGCGTGCTCTCGGGCCTGCGTGCCGGGGGTGGCGAGGTGCGCGTCGAGGACCTCTACGCGGACGGTTTCGATCCGCTACTCGGCGCAGACGAGCACCGCGACCATCTCGTGCCGGGGATCGCTCCGTCGCTCCAGCGCTACGCCGACGACCTGAGCTGGTGCGACACGCTCGTGCTCGTCTACCCGACCTGGTGGGCGGGCCAGCCGGGCATGCTCAAGGGTTGGATCGATCGGGTCTGGACGTGCGGTGTCGCCTTCACCGTCCCGCCTGGCAGCGCCACGCTGCGACCGGGCCTGCGCAACATCCGCCGCCTCGTCGCGGTGACCACGCACGGCTCGCCGAAGTACGTCAACGCGATCGAAGGTGAGGGCGGCAAGCGGACGCTCACCCGCAGCCTGCGGGCGATGTGCCACCCGCTGGCGCGTACGACGTGGCTGGCGATGTATGGCGTCGACACGTCGACACCAGAACAGCGGGATCGCTTCTTGGCGAGGGTCGAGCGTCGCGCCCGCCGCCTCGCCTGACGCTGCGCCGATCACCGCGCCCAGCACAGATGCCGACCAGTTCCGAGGCTGTCGTGCGCCGTGCCGGTCTGCGCAATGACCGCCGACAACCTCGTAGCCAGGCGGCTCCCGTGCCGCGCCGCGGCAACGCCCACGACCGCGGCGGATCAGCCGGCGGCGATCGCGACGGCGACCTGCGCGGCGACCGCGGCGTTGTTCTCGGCCAGGGCGAGGTTGGCGGGCACGCTGCCGCCGGCGGTCGCCTCGGCGATGCGACCGAGCACGAACGGGGTGACCGCGGCGCCGACGATGCCGTCACGTTCGCACGCCGCGAGGGCGTCCGTGAGCACGGCGTCGATCGTGCCCGGGTCGAGCTCGTCGGCTTCGGGGATCGGCACCGTCAGCAACATCCCCGACGACGACCGGGTGCGCGCGGCGAAGATCCGAGCCACCTCATCGGCGGCATCGACCCGGTGGGGGATCGGTAGACCGGACGTCCGCGTGTAGAACGCCGGGAACCAATCGTGCTGCCATCCGAGCACGGCCACGCCAGCGGCCTCCAGGAACTCCAGCGTGCGCGGGAGGTCGAGGAACGCCTTGGCACCGGCAGACACGGTGATGACGGGATGCGAGGCGATCGCATCGAGGTCGGCGGAGATGTCACCGGTCAGTTCGACACCCCGGTGCACGCCGCCGATGCCGCCCGTGGCGAACACGGCGACACCCGCGGCGGCCGCGATCGCCACGGACGCGGACACGGTCGTGGCGCCGAACTCCCACCGCTGGCCCACGGCGACGGCGATGTCGCGCTCGGCAGCCTTGCGCGCCGCGCCGAGGATCCGCTCGCGCTCGGAGTCGTCGAGCCCGACGCGCACGATCCCGTCGAGGACAGCGGTCACCGCGGGAACCGCGCCAGCGGCGCGGATCGCCGCACTGCAGCGATCGAGCGCGTCGCCGTTGGCCGGCGAAGGCAGGCCGAGGTGCGAGAAGATCGTCGATTCGAGGGCCACGACCGCGCGTCCCTCCGCCAGCGCCGTCGCCACCTCCTCCGAGCAGCGTGGTTCGATCACCCCGCCAGACTACGCCGCTCCGAAAAATGTCCGTCTCATCACGCTGGGCGTGACGTACGCGACACATTTGGGGCCCACCCGAGCTCGCCGGCGAAATCTGTCCGATTCGTCACGCTGAGCGTGATGTGACGGACATTTTTCGGGGTCAGCGGCGGGTGAAGCGGGTGACGACTTCGACGTGGTGGGTCTCGGGGAAGAGGTCGAGGACCTCGCAACGCTCGGGCACGTAGCCCGCCGCGTCGAGGAGTGTGACGTCGCGGGCGAGCGACACCGGGTCGCAGCTCACCACGACGAGCACGGGTGCGCCGGCGGCGGCCAGCGCGCCGACGCCCGGCTTTCCCAGGCCCGGCCGCGCCGGATCGGCGATCACGACATCGACAGCGGGTTCGCCCTCGGCCGCTCCCTTCCAGCGACCCACCTCGTCGGCGACGATCACCACCTCGCGGTCGGTGAGGTTCTGTGCGGCATCTCGGCACGCGGAAGCCGACGACTCGATCAACGTCAGCCGCTCGGCGTCGCGCGCCGCCGTGGCCGCGAAGAGCCCGACTCCTCCGTAGGCGTCGACGACATGTCGAGCGCCGACCAGTTCGGGCGCTGCGCTCGTCACGGCGTCGACGAGCAGCGCCGCGGCCTGCGGCCCCGACTGGAAGAACGAGCCGGCCGACACCCGCAAGTCGACACCGGCGACGCGCTCGATCAGCCACGCCCGCTCCCCCACATGGACGCCTTCGGGCAGACCTCGCACGCCACGGCGATGCTTCCGATCCCACGCCGCGCTGAGCGCACCGGTTGCCGCCGACACGCGCAGCGTCACCTCGACACCGTCGTCGACGTCGAGCGCAGCGAGCACGGGCTGCAGGAGCGGGTGGGCGACCTGGCAGTGCGTGATCGGGACGACCCGCTCTCCGGCGCGCTCGCGGAAGCCGACGCGCCCGCCGCCGGCACCGACCGGACGAATCGTGGTGCGGTAGCCGATGGGATCGACGCTCGATCCGATGACCACGAGCGCGTCGACCACTGCGGGATCGAGTCGTGCCGTGCGCCGTAACGCCTCACGCACGATGTCGGCCTTGGCGTCAAGCTGGGCGGTTGGTGCGAGGTGCATCCAGTCGCATCCGCCGCACCCGTCACGTCGGTGGACACACGGCGGGGTGCGGCGCGCCGCCGACGCCTCGATGACCTCGACGAGGCGCGCCTTGGCGAAGTCCTTCGCCGTGCGTTCCACCTCGACGTCGACGACCTCGCCGGGGAGCGCGCCGGCGACGAACACGACGCGCCCATCATCAGCCCGGGCGAGCGCATCGCCGCCGGCAACCAGACGTTCGGCGGTGATGCGCATCGACGTGGAGACTACGAGCGCGACGCCCGATGCGTCGTGAGCGCCGCCACGCGGCCGCGCCGGTCCGCTGCCTCTCCGCTGCCGTTCCACCTCCTGGCGACGAGCGGTCTCTGCACGTCAGCTCCTGTCGTGGTCGACCCAGTACGGGTCGCGCAGCAGTCGTTTGAGCAACTTGCCGCTCGCCTCGCGGGGCAAGGCATCGACGATGTCGATCGACGCCGGCACCTTGAACGCAGCCATCCGGCCCACGGCGAATGCCCGTAGATCGACCGCGAGGGTCGTCCGATCAGCGCCGGGTGCCGGTTCCACGACGGCTTTGATCTGCTGGCCGAGGTCGTCGTCGGGGATGCCGAACACCGCCACGTCGGCGACGCTGGGGTGTTGCAACAGCACCGCTTCGATCTCGGCCGGGTAGACGTTGACGCCGCCACGCAAGATGAGGTCCACGCGGCGGTCGGCGAGGAACAGATAGCCGTCGTCGTCGAGCCAGCCGAGGTCGCCCACCGTGAAGCGGCCGTCGGGCAGCCGGATCGACTGTGTCTTCGTCGGGTCGTCGTGGTACTCGGGTGCGCCGTCGTTGCGCTTCACGTAGACGGTGCCGATCTCGCCCGGCGGAAGGTCGCTGCCGTCGTCACCGACGATCGACAGCGTGAGCATCGGTGCCGCCCGCCCGACGGTTCCCGGTCGGGCCAGCCACTCCTCGCTCGTGCACACGACCGGACCGGTGCCCTCCGACGAGCCGTACAGCTCCACGACCACCGGCCCGAACCACTCGATCATCGCCTCTTTGGCCCAACGCGGGCACGGCGCGGCCGTGTGCATGATCCACTCGACGCTCGACACGTCAGCCGCGGCACGCACATCGTCGGGCAACTTGAGCAGGCGTACGAACTGCGTCGGCACCATCGCTGTCGCAGTGATCCTCTGCTCACCGATCACCTCGAGCGTCTCGACCGGGTCGAAGCGCTCCAGCAACGTGATGTGGTGGCCGAGCCCGAGCGCTGCCTGGAGCAGACCGAACGCGAGCGCGTGGTATGCCGGCGTGGTGAGCAGCGTGCGTCCGGCAGGCGGCATGTGCAGGTGCCCGGCGAACCCGGCGCCGAGCAACGAGAAGCCTGACACCGGCAGCCCCATGTCGCTGCGGGTGACCCCCTTCGAACGCCCGGTCGTGCCACCGGTGTACAGGAGTGGCGTGCCCATCGGGCCGTCCTCGAGCGGGTCGTCGGACAGTCCCGTCAGCCAGTCGTCGTACTCGTCGCCGAGCTCGATCACCGTTGCCACACCCGCCGTTGCTGCCGCGGCGCGTCCGGCCGCGGCCTCCCCCGGGCCGACAAGCAACAGCTGCGCGCCCGAGTCGACGAGCAGGTCGGCGATCTCGCCCTCGGTGAGATGCCAGTTGACCGGGACGTAACGGCTCCGGTTGCGGACGTTGCCGAGCAGCAGCTCAGGCCACTCGACGCGGTTGCGCGAGAGGATCGCGAACCGTTCGCCGGGGCTGACTCCGTACTCCCGCAGCCCGTTGGCGAGGCGACGGGCGTTCGTCTCGAGCTGCTCCCAGGTACGGGTTCCGCCGGGTCCGTCGACCGCCTCGTCGGCAGGTCGTTCGGCGGTGGCAGGCAGGATCGTGCGGGCGGTCATCGCCGACGAGCTCGCGGCTGAGCATCTCGACGCAGACGTGGCACGGTGACCTCCTGGCTCCGGCCGCCCGCAGTCCCCCGTGGCGCGTTCGGCAATTCTTATGGTAGTTCGCCTCGCAATTGTTCTGCAAGATCAGGCTTCGTGCCGGTCCCCCTCCAGCAGGCTGCCCGCACACGACCGCGTCGATGCGTCGGCGCGGTGCGCGTGCGACACTGGGAGCGTGAGCGACGAACAGTGGTACTGGGACCTCAACCACCAGCGTGCGGTGCCGGCGGCGGAGCGCGGGCCGGGTGACCAGATGCTGGGTCCCTACCCGACACGCGCCGAGGCGGAGAACTGGCGCGCCAAGGTCGAAGCGCGCAACGAGGCGTGGGAAGACGATGACGAGGCGTGGGAAGCGGGCGACGAGCCCGACACGGACGACAACGATGCATAGCAACGTGTCCGTGCAGCGTTCCCGAGCCATGCGGGCGGCGAGCACGGTGAGCCGCGAGGCGAGGTCAGCACGATGAGTCGCCCGATCCAGATCGTCCCGTCGGTGCTCCCGGCCGACTTCGCCCGGCTCGGCGAGGAGGTGGCAGCCCTCGAAGCGGCCGGCGTCGACCTGATCCAGTTCGACGTGATGGACGGCCAGTTCGTCCCCAACCTCACGTTCGGGCCCGACGTGATCGCCGCCGCTCGGCGGCACACGTCGTTGCCGTTCGAGGCGCACCTGATGGTGCTCACCCCCGATGTGCTGGCCGCCCGCTACGTCGAAGCCGGATGCTCGCGCCTGATCGTGCACGCCGAGTCCACGCTCCACCTGCACCGCACGCTCGCTGCGATCAACGACCTCGGGGCGCGGGCGGCGGTCGCGCTGAACCCAGCCACCCCCGCCTCGGCGATCACCCACGTGCTCGACCTCGTCGATCTCGTGTTGGTGATGACCGTCAATCCGGGCTTCGGTGGCCAGGCCTACATCTCGACGATGGAGCCGAAGATCACCGAGGTGCGACGGATGCTCGACGAGGCCGGCTACGCGGACAGTGTCGACGTGGAGGTCGACGGGGGGATCGCACCGGACACGATCGCGGGGGCCGTCGCCGCCGGCGCCAACGTGCTGATCGCCGGGAGTGCGCTCTACCGTGACCCCGAGGGCCTCGAGCACGCCGTGCGCGACCTGCGCACCCGCGCCGAGGGTGCCCGTGGCCGAAGAGTGGCGGACTGAGCAACGGTTCGGGGCCCGTCCCCTTCCGTCACGTGTTGGGGCTCAGTGGGCCGGGCGGTACATGCCCCACATGTGCGGTCCGGTCGGTACGTCCCACTCGGAACGCACGTCGAATCCGTGGCGGCGGTAGTAGGCGACGTTGTCCGGTGTCTCGGTCTCGAGGTAGCACGGCAGGCCCTCGGCGTCGGCGCGCTCGAACATCGACCCCATGAGCGCCGCTCCGAGCCCTTGACGCTGCCAGTCGGGATGCGTCGCCAGCAGCTGCAGGTACCAGTGCGATTCCGGTGGCGTGTTCGCCGCCAGCAGCGGGCCGAGGATCGCGAACCGTTCCATCAACTCGGGGGACGGCGGTGTCGCGGCGGGGTCGTCAGGTACGTCGACCTCGGGGCGACCCGGAGGGATCCACACGGCGACAGCGGCCGCGTCGTCGGTGCACCACACCTCCCCGTGTGGCATCCATCCGCGGAACGCCGGGCGCATCACGGCGCCGCCCGGTGCCAGGAACTCGTCGTCGTCGGGAAACAACCAGCGCATGACTGGGTCGTCAACGAACGCACGCACGGCTGTGACACACATCCGGGCGGTGTCCGCAGCGCCGGCGCGACGAACGTGCATGTCGCGAGCGTAGAGGAGCGTCCTCCTGGACCGCGCCATCGCCAACCCTGACACACCCCCTCTCTACGATCGGTCCCGTGACGTTGAACTCGACCACCGTGGCGCCGCGCGCCGTGCTCGGTGCGCTCGGCGACGCGATCGCCGCGGCCAAGGGAACCGATCCGCTGGCCCCGGTCGTCGTTGCCGTGCCGACCAACACGTGCGGCGTCATGTCACGCCGGGCGCTCGGGCGGGCTGGCGGGCTGGTGGGCGTCGACATGGTCACGCTGAACCGATTGGCGGAGCTGATCGCCGGCCCGGCGCTCGCCGCTGCCAATCGATCGCCCGTGTCGACACCGATCGAGGAGCTCGCCGTCGCGGCGGTGCTCGCAGGCGAGCCCGGCACGTTCCGGCCGGTCGCCGATCACCCCTCGACCATCACCGCGCTGCGCCGCGTGCACGGCGAGCTGCGCCTCGCCGGCCCGGCGGCCAACGATGCACTCGCCGCCCACTCGCGCCGCGGTCGAGAGGCCGTACGCATCAGCCGGGCGGTCACCGAGTTGCTCGCCACGGAGTGGTACGACGAAGCGGACCTGTTCACCGATGCCACCGCCGCGGTGCAACGAGCAGGCAGCCCCGTGCGCTCGATGGTCGTGTACCTCCCTCAGGAGCTGCCCGCTTTGGCGTGGCGGTTCATCGAGGTGCTCGCCACGGCGATCGACGTTCATGTCGTCGACGCCGTCGTGCCCTCGTCGGTCGATCCGCTCCACGAGCGCGACGTGCCGGCACCGCGAGGTCCGCTCGCCGTGGTGTCGACCACCGACGCCGACGACGAGGTTCGCCATGCGGTCCGGGTCGTCGTCGACGCGGCCCGCGGCGGTACCCCGTTGGAGCGCATCGCCATCTGTTGGCCCGACCAGCGCCCGTACGCGCGCCTGGTGGAACATCACCTCGACGCCGCCGGCGTGCGCTGGAACGGCCGGCCCGGCACGTCGACGATCGAACGGCTGGCACCGCGCCTCGTGCTCGACCTCCTCGACGTCGACCGCCGCGGGCTGCGGCGGCGGAGTGTGTTCGAGATGCTCGCCGATGTGCCGGCGCGCGGTGTCGACGGCGAGTACCTGCCGACGGCAGAGTGGGAGCGCGTCAGCCGCGAGGCTGGCGTCGCCCGAGACGACGACTGGAACCGCCGCCTCGGTTCGTTGGCGGGGAGGGAGCGCTGGGCTGCTGCGGCGAGCTCGCTGGCCGGGTTCGTTGCCGACCTGCGCAGCGAGCTCGGACATCCGTCGGCCACGCGCCCGTGGGCACAGTGGAGCACCTGGTGCACCGACCAGCTCGAACGCTGGCTCGGTCGCAGCACGATCGACCACCTCGCCGAGCCCGAGTACCGGGCCTACGAGTCGCTGACACGCGCCCTCGATCGCCTCGCCCATCTGGACCACCTCGATCGCGGGCCGGTCACGCGCCACCGGTTTCGCGTCACGCTCGAAGCCGAACTCGATTCGATGCCTGGCCGCCAGGGTCGGGTGGGCGACGGCGTCACGGTCGGACCGCTCGCCGGCGCCGTCGGCCTCGACGTCGACGTCACGATCGTGGTCGGCGCCGCCGAGGGGCAGCTCCCGCCCACCCCGACCGCCGACCCGCTGCTGTCCGAGGCCGACCGCGTCGTCGCCGGACTCCCGACCACCGAGTCGCGAGCGATTCGGCAACATCGTGCGCTGCTCGCCGCCATCGACACGAGCGATGTCACGGTCACGTATCCCCGGGGCGATCTGCGCGCCACCGCCCGCCTCTTGCCGTCGCGGTGGATCGAGCCGTGGCTCTCCACGGCCGACGTCATGCGCGTCGCCTCGCACCACCACGGGCTCGCCTCCACCGAGTTCCCCGCCACCACGCCCGAGCACCGGCTGCGCGGCCGCTACGTCCACGTGCGCGGCGGTGAGCCGATCGCTACCGCGACCGGTGTCGCGAACGACGGCACGCTCAGTCGCGGGTTGGCGTGCATCACCGCCCGCCGGTCCGACACCCTCACCGTCTACGACGGCGATCTCTCGGGCAGCAGCTTGCCCGTGTTGGACCACCCGGTGTCGCCCACCCGGCTCGAATCGTGGGTCGCTTGCCCGCACGCCTACTTCGTGCGCTACCTGCTCGGTGTCCGACCGGTCGACGAGCCCGACAGCGTCATCAGCATCACCGCGCTCGACCGTGGCTCGGCGCACCACGACACGCTCGACCGGTTCCACCGAGCGGTCCTCGACGGCGAGCTGCCCCAGCCGACCGAGAACGGCTGGGGCCCGGAACACCGCGCCGCACTGACCACGTTCTTCGACGAGATCTGCGAACGCACCGAGCGTCGCGGGCGCACGGGCCGCCCCGCGTTCTGGGCCGACGAACGCGCCCGCATGTTGGCCGAACTGCTCGACTGGCTCGACCACGATGCAACGGTGGCCCGCGAGCGTCGCGTCACGGTGCGGGCGACCGAGCATCGCTTCGGCGAGGGCGCGGTTTCGGTCGCGCTCCCGAACGGGCGCAAGCTGCTCGTCGAAGGCTCGATCGACCGCGTCGATCAGACCGCCGACGGGATGCTCGTCGTCACCGACCACAAGACCGGCAAGAACAAGTTCTCCAAGCTCACCGCCGACGACCCGACGCTCGGTGGCACGTCGTTCCAGCTCCCGGCATACGTGGCGGCCGCCCGTGTGGCGTTCGGCGCGCCCGACACCGAGGTCCTCGCCGAGTACTCGATGTTCCGCGTCGGCAAGTTCGCCCGCCAAGGAGTGCGGTTCGACGCCGCAGTCCACGAACGCGTCGGCGACCAACTGGCGGCAGTCGTCGCCGGCATCGAGGCGGGATTCTTCCCGAACCGGCCCGAGCGCCCCGGTTGGCGGCTGTTCGTGTCGTGCGAGTACTGCGAACCCGACCATCTCGGCACGGCCGAACGGTGGGCGGATTGGCAACGCAAACGTCACGACCCGCGCCTCGCCTCATGGTTCGGTGACCCGCCCGCCGGAGAATCGCCCGCCGGGGCGGCGTCATGAGTGCGGAACGAACCCCACCGCCCGACGAGCTCGCCCGCCGCCGAATCAGCGACGACCTCGACGCGACGCTCTTCGTCGAAGCCGGAGCCGGGGCGGGCAAGACGAGCTCGCTCGTCGCCCGCATCGTCAACCTCGTCGAGTCCGGCATCGCCATCACGGGCATCGCCGCGATCACGTTCACCGAGAAGGCGGCAGCCGAGCTTCGGTCGCGGGTGCGACACGCGCTCGAAGCGTCTGCGAGCCCCGCGGCAGCCGCCGCCCTCGAACGACTCGACCACGCGCCGATCGGCACGCTCCACGCATTCGCCCGGCGGATGCTCTACGAGTTCCCGATCGATGCTGGTCTGCCACCGGGGTTCACCGTGCTCGACGAGCTGGAGAGCAGCCTCGAGTTCGAAGAACAATGGCACGACCTGCTCGACCGCCTACTCGACGTGGCCGACCCCACGACGGGCTCGCTGGCTGGCGGACGCACGCTCGTCGAGCTGTGCGAGTTCGATCGGTTCGGCGTCGCCACCGGCATGCGCCGCATGGCGGAGGACTTCCGCGCCAACTGGGACCTGGTCGCCGAACGCGTCGACCTCGACGGGCCCGGACCGTTCGAGCTCGACACCGCTGCGGTGGTCGACCTCGCTCGTCACATCGCCACGACGCAGGTGCCCCCCGACGATGCGCAGGCCGACCTGGTCGCCGCGATCGGCACGTCCGCCACCCGCATCGACCCGGCGAGCGGCGAGACGCTGCGCACGAAGCTCGAAGCGCTCGTCGACATCGAGACCTCGACCGGCGGCCGTACGGGGCGGCGTGCCAGGGGCAACAAGCAGAATTGGAAGGCGGCGTTCGGGGCCGACGGCGCCGACCGTCTCGAAGCGTTGCGTCACGACGAGGCGCGGTTGGGCCAGCTCGCTGCCGACGTGTTGGAACGCGTGCGGCGACACCGCCGGTTGCTCGTCGGCGCGATCGTCGGCCGGTTCGTGCTCGACGGCGCCGCGAGCCGGGCGCGAGCTGGGCGGCTGGAGTTCCACGACCTGCTCGTGCTGGCGCGCCAGCTGCTGGCGACGGTGCCCACCGTCCGGGCGGCGCTGCACGAGCGGTACCCGCGGCTGCTGCTCGACGAGTTCCAAGACACCGATCCGATCCAACTGGAGCTGGCCGTCCGGATCACGGCGGCACCGCACGACACTGCGCAGGCGCCGGAACGGTCGTGGCGAGAGCTGCGTCCCCTACCGGGCCGCCTGTTCATCGTCGGCGACCCGAAGCAGTCGATCTATCGCTTCCGGCGAGCCGACATCGCTCAGTATCTCGGCGCCGCCGACCAGGTCGGCGCGGATCGGGAATGGTTGTCGGCGAACTTCCGCTCCACGCGCGCGGTGATCGAGTTCGTCAACGACGTATTCGGCCGGCTGATCACGTTCCAACCGGGAGCGCAGCCGGCGTTCGGCGCGCTCGACGTGTGTCGGCGCACCGATGCCACCGGGCATGGCAGCGTCACGGTGCTCGGTGCAGAGCGCCACCACGACCTTCCTCACACGGGCACGTTCGAGGGTGAAGGGAGTGCCGACGTGCTTCGGGCACGGGAGGCAGCCGACGTCGCGGCGGCGGTCTCGACCGCGCTCGGCGCCGGCTGGGCCGTGTTCGACGAGGCGCTCGGACGTCACCGGCCGTGCCGTCCCGGCGACATCTGCATCCTGCTCCCCACTCGCATCTCGCTGCCCGCGCTGGAGCACGCCCTGCGCGATGCCGGCGTGCCCTACCGCGCCGAGAACAGCTCGGTCGTGTACGCCACACGCGAGGTGCGCGACCTGTTGTTGGCGCTCCGTGCCGCGGACGACCCCACCGACGCGCTGGCGTTGGTCGAGTCACTCCGGTCGCCGCTCTACGGCATCACCGACGTCGAGCTCTGGGAGTGGGCGCGTGCCCGCGGCTCGTGGAACCTGTTCGCCCCGCCGCCTGACGGCCTCGGTGTACACCCCGTGGCCGAGGCCATCGCCCACGTCCGGTCGGTCGCCGAACGCGTGGCCTGGGTGGCACCGGCCGACCTGCTCGCGGCCATCGCCGACGAGCGGCGGGCGTTCGACCTCGCACTGATCGACGGCGACCCTCGCGATACGTGGCGCCGGCTGCGCTACGTGATCGAGCAGGCCCGGGCGTGGGCGGACGCCGGTGGTCACGGCGTGCGCCGATACCTGGGCTGGGCTCGTCTGCAGGCGTCGGAGAGCCGGCTGGCCGACACGATCCTGCCCGAAGACGACCACGACGCGGTCAGCGTCATGACGATCCACGCCGCGAAGGGCCTCGAGTTCCCGATCACGGTTGTCGCCGGCATGACCACACGCCCCAAGCGCTCGACCACGAACGGGGTCGTGTGGGCCGACGACACGTGGATGTTGGCCGGACGCGGCGACGAGGGCGTGTTCGACGCCCACGTCCCGATCGACGAGCAGATGAGCGACGCCGAACGCCGGCGACTGCTGTACGTCGCCTGCACCCGTGCGGTCGACCATCTCGTCGTGTCGCTCCACCGCAGCCAGCTCCCCAAGTCGGGCGAGCTCGACGAGAACGCGATGTCGGGCGCCGAGCTGCTGCACTCCGTCGGCGACGCCGGTCGGTGGCCGGGTCTGTCTCCTGATCCCGCCACGCCACCAACGCCGGTGCCGAACGTGCAACGCGACGTCGAGTTGCCGTGGGCGGACCCCGTTCGCTGGCGCGGCGAACGCGATCGCGCCCTCGCCGCCGCCGCTCGACGTACCGGGATCGCCGCCACCCGCCTGTCCGAAGAGTTGGCCGGAATCGACGAGCAGTCGACGACCGACGACCCCGGGCTCGACAAGCAACCCGTCAACGTCGAGCTCCCACCGTGGCAGCGCGGGCGGTACGGCACGAGCATCGGTCGCGCCGTCCATGGCGTGCTGCAGTTCTGTGACCTCGCGACCGGGCACGACATCGACAACCTGGCCCGCGCCCAGTGTGCCGCCGAAGGGGTGCTCGGACTCGAGGGTCAGGTCGCCGCGCTGGCGCGTTCGGCACTGCAGGCCCCCGTGGTCCGGTCGGTGGTCGACGGGGCACCCCACTGGCGTGAGTTGTTCGTCGCCGCGCCGGTCGGCGACCGGGTCGTCGAGGGATACGTCGATCTCCTCGTACGCACCCCGAACGGGCTGGTGATCATCGACTACAAGACCGATCAGTGGTCGGGCGGGGCCCAAGCGGCCGAACGCGTGGGCCGATATCGGTTGCAGCTCGCCGCCTACGGCGCGGCGCTGGAGGTCGGCATCGGCGAGGCGGTCACCGGGGGCGTCCTCGTGCACTGCGTTGCCGGCCGCCCGGCCGAGCAGATCGAGGTTGCCGACTGGTCAGGGGCGCTCGACGAGGTGCGAGCCGCGGTCGCCGCCCGAGCGTGATGCCGGGTCGGCGGCCGTCGACACGTTGTGCGTCGGGGAGGGTACGTCATGGTGCCGGCGCACCCGTGTCACGCGGTGGTCGGGCACGGGCGTCACGGCTGCTCGACCGAGTCGCAGCATGCCCTTGGCGGCGAGCACACCGAACGTCTTCAGGACCACGAGCGCGAGCAGCGCAGCGAACGCGATCGCGGTGGGGACGGCGAGCGTGGCGAGCAGCAGCCGCTTGTCATCGACGAGCAGGCTGAGCACTCCCGAGTCGACGCTCGACCCGTCGACCGACAGGGTGCGGACGGGATCGTCGACGACCGGGCAGTCGATGGAGACGTCGTCGACGCCGACGACGTCGTTGCCACCGAACGTGGGCTCGGCAGGACGCACCTTGGATGACAGCACTCCGTACGTCGGGTCGTAGCCAGCGCCGACGAGGTACTGCTCACCCTCGTCCAAGAATCGGTAGTCGGGCCCGAAGCGGACATCGATCAATCCGTCGATCGCCCAGGGCCGTCCCGAGCCGGCGCGCAATTGATCGATGCGGAAGCGCACCGTCTCGGTGATGTCGTCCTTGCCGACCATCGTGCCGACGAACGCGAGCGCCGCCGGATCGGGAACCGGGCAGCCGACGGGGATCGGGATCAGCGATCCGGACTCGGTGGGGATCGTCGGCGCCGGTGCCTGCGTGGTCGGTGGCGGCGATGTCGGCTCGGGCGCGCTCGGTACGGCGCGGGCGGCGACAGGCGCGGCGAGACCGCACGAGGCGATCACGGCGATGAACGCGACGCGCGCAAACCGGAGGTGCACTCGAACAGGCTAACGATCGCCTGCCTCGCGGGCCGGTCACCGTCGGCGCGAGTTTCGGTCGCCGGGCCGGCGGACGATACTGATCATCGTGGGTTTCAACCCGTACCGGAAGTTCAAAGCGCGGTCGGCCGACTACGCGCTCGTGGCCGTCGCCGTCGCCGTGGCGATCGCATTGCTCGCCTGGGCCTTCCTCGGCTGAGCGCTGCTCCCGAGCGCAGCCAGACGCCTATTCGAAGGCTCCTTCGATCAGCTCGAGTTCGCTCCCGGTGATCGCGACCACGTCGAACCGGATCGGCCCGTACTTGCCGTGGGACCGCATCCACTCGAACGCGAGGCGGCAGATCCGGCGCTGCTTGTCAGGCGTCACCGCCGCCGCAGGCGGCCCGAATGCATCGGTTCGACGGGTCTTCACCTCGCTGAACACGGTCAGGTCCCCGCGTGTGACGACGAGGTCGAGCTCGCCGAGATCGCAGCGCCAGTTGCGATCGAGGATCTCGTATCCGGCGCGTGTGTAGTGGCGAGCGGCGAGGTCCTCACCCCACTGCCCGCGGGCGCGGTTGGACAGATGACTGCGTTGATGTTCGGCCGGCATGGCCCACCTCCGACGACGTTCGCGTGTGGAGGGGCCGTTCAGCCCGAGGGAGCACCGCGACGACGCGGGCGAGGGCGGCATCAGGCGGATGGCTCTCAGCCGCCCGTCCCACCGATCTGGGTCAGAATCTTCCCGCTTTCCGGAACGAATCTGCCCGAGATGTATCTGCCCGAGATGTTCGGGGCGATCAGAACTCGCGCTTCTCGCGGATCTTGGCGGCCTTGCCGCGGCGGTCGCGCAGGTAGTACAGCTTGGCGCGCCGCACGTCGCCGCGCTTGACGACCTCGATCTTCTGCACGGTCGGCGTGTGCAGCGGGAACGTCCGCTCGACTCCCACGCCGTAGCTGAGCTTGCGGACGGTGTAGGTCTCGTGGATGCCGCCGCCCTGGCGGCCGATCACGTCACCCTGGAACACCTGGACGCGCTCCTTGCCACCCTCGACGACGCGCACGTGAACCTTCAGCTCATCGCCGGCCTGGAAGTCCGGGATGTCGGTGCGCAGCGAATCGTTGTCGATGAGGTCGGTGGCTTTCATGGCGTCTACCTGCATGCTCGGGCCCTGTCGTCAGGTCGTCGACGCGGATTGCGCGACGCCAGCCGGGCGGACCGGGTGGGCCGGTCAATGATACGGGTCGGCGGGGAACTCTTCCAACAAGCGCAGCTCAGCAGCGGACAACTCGCCGCGCCTCTCGATCAGATCGGGCCGGTCGCGCAGCGTGCGGTGCAGGCGTTGCGCCCGCCGCCAGCGCTCGATGCGGGCATGGTCGCCGCTGCGCAACACGTCGGGGACCGTCCATCCCCGGAAGTCGGCCGGACGGGTGTACTGCGGTTCTTCCAGCAAGCCGTGCGCGCCGAAGCTCTCGGTCACCGGGCTCTCCGCGTTCCCCATCGCGCCCTCGCGCAGCCGGGTGACGGCCTCGACGACCAGGCACGCCGCGACCTCACCTCCACTCAGCACGACATCGCCGACGCTCAACTCGTCGTCCACGAGATGCCGCCGCACGCGATGGTCGACGCCTTCGTAGCGACCGCACAGAAGGCTGAAGCCGTCACCGGAGGCGAGCTCGTCGGCCAGCGTCTGGTCGAAACGGCGCCCGCCGGGGCCGAGCAGGAACAGCGGGCGTGGGGGGACGGCGGCCTCGACCGACTCGAAGATCGGTTGGGCGCGCATCACCATGCCGGCGCCGCCGCCGAAGGGCGCGTCGTCGACAGTGCGATGCACGTCAGCGGTGTGCTCGCGGATGTCGTGGCATCGAAGATCCAACAGGCCGTCGCGGCGCGCCTTGCCGAGCAGGCTCTCGGTGCAGAACGTGTCGACGAGGCCCGGGAAGATGGTGAACACGTCGATGCGCAACGTGCGCCGCGACTCGGAGTCAGCCGTCACCGCGGTCACCGGTGTCGTCGGTGAGCTCGAACAGACCGTCGGGGACGTCGACGACGATCACGCCATCGGTGCTCGATCGCACGAAGTTGGACGGCACGAGCGCGCCGGAGTCGAGCTCGAGCAGGTCGGCGGCAGGGTTGGCGACGACAGCCACGCACGTGCCGCGCTCGGTGCCGTCACCTTCGACGACGCGTGAACCGATCAGTTCATGCACCCACAGCGCATCGGCATCGTCGGCCGGATGCCCATGAAGCAACTGGTTGGCGAACCGCTCCGCCGCCGTGCGGTCCGGGATCTGTGCGAACTTCACCACGCGGCGGCCGTTGGACGCCCGGCGGGAGGATTCCACGGTGAGTTGCAGATCGCCGGCGAAGAGCTCTGCCCCGGGCGCGACTCGCTCGTCGGAGTCGCTGAGCAGCTGGACGAAGACCTCGCCGCGCAACCCGTGGGCTCGGCGGATGTGACCGACTTCGAGCAGGCCGTCGCCGGTCAAGTCAGCTCAGTCGAGGAATTCGATGTCGATCTCGACATCGTCCTTGCTCGCCGCGGCGCGCGTGACGGTGCGGATGCTCGCCGCGGTGCGGCCACGCCGACCGATCACGCGGCCGAGGTCACCTTCACCGACGCGGACGTTGAGCGTGAGGCGGCGGCCCGTGTCGTCGACCTCGACCGACACGGCGGCCGGATCATCGACGATCGAGCTGACGATGTGGGTCAGGACGGCGACCGCGGTCGGCGCCTGGGCAGCGGTGGCGTCCGAGCCGCTCGCGGCGGTCTCGACATCGCTCACGTCGACGCCTTGGCGCCGGCCTTGCTGCTCTCGAACTGCTCCATCGCACCCGAGATCTTCAACAGCTTGGCGACCCGTTCGGTGGGCTGAGCGCCTTCGCCGAGCCACTTGACCGCCTTGTCGTTGTCGACGGTCAGCACCGAGGGGTCCTGACGGGGGTCGTAGTGACCGAGGATCTCGATGAATCGGCCATCACGGGGCGAACGGGCGTCGGCCGCGACGATGCGATACTGCGGCTGCTTCTTCTTGCCGATGCGGGTGAGCCGCAACTTCACTGCCATCTGAAATCGATACTCCTGCTGCGATTGAGAACGTGGCAAGGCTAGCGCCGCTCCCCCGATCTCACACTCGATTGCATCCGGGGTCAGACACCACATGCAACGGCACACATGATGTTGACCGGCCAAGCGCTCGTGCGTTGTTGCATGTGGTGTCTGACCCCGGATGCAATCCGTTGCATGTGGTGTCTGACCCCGGATGCAATCTGACCGGGCCTACCGTTTCGGCACGCCGGGGAGGCCGGGCATGTTGGGCATGCCGGGCAGACCGGGCAGATCCATGCCACCGAGCGCGTTCGGGTCGAGGAGCCCGGGCGGCAGGCCGCGGCCCTTGGGCCCCGATCCCTTGCGGCCCTTCTTGCCCTTCTTGGTGGGCTTGCCCGCCATGCCCATGCGCTTCATCATCTTCTGCATCTCGTTGAACTGCTTGACGAGGCGGTTCACGTCACCGACCTGGGTGCCCGAACCGTTGGCGATGCGCTGTCGACGGCTGCCGTTGATGATCACCGGGTTCGCCCGTTCGTCACGCGTCATCGAGCGGATGATCGCCTCGATCGGCTTGAGGTCGTCGTCGTCGATCTTGGCGTTCTTCAGCTCCTTGGGCATGCCCGGCATCATCCCCATGAGGCTGCCGAGCGAGCCCATCTTCTTGATCTGCTGCATCTGTTCGAGGAAGTCGTCGAGGGTGAACTGGCCCTCCATCAACTTCGCCGCGGCTTCTTCGGCTTGTTCCGTCTCGAAGGCCCGTTCGGCCTGCTCGATCAGCGTGAGCATGTCGCCCATGCCGAGGATGCGCCCCGCCATGCGGTCGGGATGGAACTGTTCGAACTCGGTCAGCTTCTCGCCCGTGGAGGCGAAGGCGATCGGTCGGCCGATGACCTCTTTGACCGAGAGCGCCGCGCCGCCGCGGGCATCGCCGTCCATCTTCGACATGATCACGGCGTCGAGCTCGAGCGTCTCGTGGAACGCTTCGGCGGTCTGCACGGCGTCCTGGCCGGTCATCGCGTCGATCACGAGGAACGTGTAGTTGGGGTTGACGGTGTCGGAGATCTGGCGGACCTGCGCCATCATCTCGGCGTCGATCGACAAGCGACCGGCCGTGTCGACGATGACGACGTCGCGACCGAGGCGCTTGGCCTCCTCGAGTCCGAGTGCCGATGCCTTGACCGGATCGGACGGATCGGAGAACACGGGGACGTCGATCTGGCGACCGAGCGTGCGGAGCTGCTCGACGGCTGCCGGACGCTGCAGGTCCGCACCGACGAGCAATGGCTGGCGGCCCTGCGCCTTGAACCAGGAGGCGAGCTTGGCCGAGTTCGTCGTCTTACCGGAACCCTGCAGGCCGGCCATCAGCACGACCGTCGGGGGCTTGGAGGCATATGAGATCGTGAGCGTCTCGCCGCCGAGGGCACGGGTCAGCTCGTCGTTGACCGCCTTGACGACCTGCTGAGCGGGGTCGAGGGCCTGCGAACGGGTGGCGCCGATCGCCGCTTCCCGGATGCGGTTGCAGATCGAGCGCACGACGGTGACGTTGACGTCGGCTTCGAGGAGCGCGGTGCGGATCTCGCGCATCACCTCGTCGACGTCGGCCTCCGTCAGGCGCCCCTTGCCGCGGAGCTTCTTGACGATGCCTTCGAGCCTGGTGGACAAGTTGTCGAACATCAGTCGACCAGCCTAGGGGGCCGACCAGACCCACAGCCTCCCCGTCGCCAGCGTCCGCCGCGCGCCCGTTTGTGTGAGCACATACGTCCCCGTCCGACACATGTGCTCACACAGGGAGCGCGGGTCGACGTCGGAGGTACGGTCGGCTGATGGACCTCGCCGGACTCGTCGAGCTCGAGACGCAGGTGTGGCAGTCGCTGGTCGACGGCGACCCTGCTGCGGACGAGGCACTGCTGGCCGACGACTTCGTCGGCGTGTACCCGACCGGGCTCGCCGATCGGGCCGAGCACGTCGGCCAACTCGCCGGCGGCCCGACGGTGGCGACGTTCGAGCTGTCGGATGTCCGGGCGTTCGCCGTCGCCGACGACAGCTGGATGCTGACGTATCGCGCGGAGTACGTGCGACCCCGGCCCGACACGCTCCCGGAGTCGATGTACGTCAGCTCGCTGTGGTGCCGTCGCCACGGTCGATGGGTGAACGTGTTCAGCCAGGACACGCCCGACACCGGCTTCGCCGTCGTCTGATCGCGCACGTGTCGTCGGCGGGCGTTCAGTCCGCGGCGAGCGCGGTCGGCGGCACCACCGCCACGATCCCGGAGGCCCGCGTCGCCAGGACAGGATCGTCGGTGGCCAACGCGTCCGCCTGGAGCTTGCCCACCGCGACGTACTCGGCGTCGGCGAGGTCCCACCCGTGCTCGAGCGCCAGGTCCCACGCCACCCGCCGTGAGACACGATCGTTGAGGACACGGATCTTCGTCTCGGTCAGCCGCTGGTGGCGTGCCAGCGCCGCGGACTCGGTCATCTCCCCGCCGCGCACCGCGGCGAGCAACAGCGACAAGGCGTGCGTGCGGACGTGGTTCGGGGCGACCAGCTGGTGCGCCGGGCTCACGTCGAGCTCGCCGGCGGCGATCTGCAGCAGCGTCAGCGCGTCGATCGCGTACCTGGCCACT
Source organism: uncultured Ilumatobacteraceae bacterium (assembly GCA_964592115.1). Taxonomy (GTDB): domain Bacteria; phylum Actinomycetota; class Acidimicrobiia; order Acidimicrobiales; family Ilumatobacteraceae; genus Sva-07. Next base: position 12,848 of record CAZQCP010000022.1, on the reverse strand, counting down.
CGCGCACCGTACCGTGTCGTCGCGACCGCTCGGGCCGGTCAGGACGGATCGGTGACGTGGCCGGCGAACAGTACGAGCCCGGTCGGGCGGTGCCGGGCGAGGGAGACGAACGGTCGGGCGGGGCTCCGGCGGGTCGGACGTTCGGCACGCGGCGAGGACCGCACCCAAGACGACCAGCCCAGCGAGACGCGTCACACCCGCTCGGACGACTGCCGGCCGCCCGCGATTCCACGCCGGGTGTTAGTTCTGGACCCCTGACCCAGTTGTCACGGTCAGCTGCGGGGGACTTGGCTCCAGGGGACGTTCTTGTCGACGCGTGGCTCGCCGGGCAGGCCGAGGACCTGCTCACCGATGATGTTGCGAAGGATCTCCGACGTGCCGCCCTCGATCGAGTTCGCCCGCACGCGCAAGAACTGGTAGCCCGTGCCATGCGTTCCACCGCCATCTCCGAGGTCGAGCTCACCCGGGCGACGGAACGTGTAGTCGAAGCCGATCATGCCGTTGGCGCCGAGGAGATCGACACAGAACTCGTAGAGCGGCTTGTTGAGCTCGGAGAACGCGAGCTTGGCGATCGACATCTCCGGGCCCGGATTGCCGGCCTTCGCGTTCTCACCGGCCCGCCGGTTGGTCAGCCGGTTCACTTCGGCCTGGCTCCACAGCTGCATCAGCCGCTCCTTGCGCGCCGGGGTCTGTTCGGCCGCATCGAGCTGCTTCCAGATGGCGACCGCATCGTTCGCCGCACCGCCACGCCGGGCGACGGAGCCGCTGCCCGCTCCCCCGCCGGTACCGATCGCGTTGCGCTCGTTCATCAGCGTCGTGAGGCTGGCCCGCCATCCCTCGCCGACATCGCCGATGCGGTGGGCGTCCGGCACGCGTACGTCGGTCATGTAGACCTCGTTGAACTCGGCCTCGCCGGTGATCTGGCGCAGCGGGCGCACCTCGACGCCCGGAGCGCGCATGTCGAGGGCGAAGTACGTCATGCCCTTGTGCTTCGGCGCCTCGGGATCCGTGCGCGTGACGAGCATCCCGAAGTCGGCGATGTGGGCGAGCGTGTTCCAGACCTTCTGTCCGTTCATGATCCACTCGTCGCCGTCACGGATCGCCTTCGTCGCAAGGCCGGCGAAGTCGGATCCCGCGCCGGGCTCGGAGAACAGCTGGCACCAGACCTCCTCGCCGGCGAACATCGGACGCAGGAAGCGGGCCTTGGCCTCGGGGCTGCCGTGCGTGGCGATGGTCGGGCCGGCGAGCGCCATGAAGAACGTGCCGGGATTGGTCGGCTGCGCACCGGCCTCCTTGAGCCGCTGCTCGACGAGCTTGTTCAGCTCGGGCCGCACGCCGAGGCCGCCATCGCCCTTGGCGAAGTGGACCCATGCGAGGCCGGCGTCGTAGCGAGCGCCGCGAAAGGCGACGTTGTCCATCGCCTTCGGGTCGTGCTCGGTGAGGAAGGCGTCGAGCGTGTCGAGGACGAGCTGGGTGTCAGCGTCGGTGGCGCCCGCGGTGCGGGTGTCGGTCGCAGTCATGGTGACAGTGTGCCACCGCGTCGCGGCACCTCGAAATCTGGCCGACCGGACCGGGGCCGTGAATGAGCAACGGCTCGGGGCCCGTCCCCTCTCCGTTGCTCATCCGCCGTCGAACAGGGCGGCGACGAACTCGTCGGGATCGAACGGGATCAGGTCGTCGATCGTCTCGCCGATGCCGACCAGCTTCACCGGGATGCCGAGCTCGGTCTCGATGGCGAACACGATGCCACCCTTCGCCGAGCCGTCGAGCTTCGTGAGCACCACACCTGTGACGTCGGTCGCTTCGCGGAACTCGCGGGCCTGGGTGAGCCCGTTCTGTCCGGTCGTTGCATCGATCACGAGCAGCGTCTCGGTCACGCGCCCGGCTCCCTTCTCGGCGACCCGGCGCACCTTGGCCAGCTCGTCCATCAGGTTCGACTTGGTGTGCAAACGGCCTGCCGTGTCGGCCATCACGAGGTCGATGCCGCGGGCGCTCGCCCGCTCCACACCGTCGAACACGACCGAGCTCGGATCGCCACCTTCGGCGCCACGCACGATCTCCGCGCCGGAGCGCTCGGCCCACGTCGTCAGCTGCTCAGCGGCAGCGGCGCGGAACGTGTCGCCGGCAGCGAGCAGCACGGAACGGCCGTCACCGACCTGCTGATTGGCGAGCTTGCCGATCGTCGTGGTCTTCCCGACACCGTTGACGCCGACGAACATCCACACGTTCGGGGCGCCGGCCGGCTCCGGTTCGAAGTGCAGAAGGCGATCCGACCCGTCGAGACGGGCGACCATCTCGGCCTGCAGCGCGTCGAGGAGCGCTCGAGGTTCGGTGATCTCTTTCGCCGCGACCTTCGCCCGCAGACCGTCGATGAGATCGGTCGTGACCTTCACGCCGACATCGGCGCGCAACAGCGCTTCTTCGAGATCCTCGAAGCTCTCCTCGCCGACGCCCGAACGTCCCAGGACCCCGCTGAACGCCCCGGCGAAGGCGTTGCGCGCCTTGGCCAGTCGATCGCGCAACGACGCCGGCTCGGCGACCTCGGGGACCACGTCGTCCTCGATCGCCGGTTCCTCGACGAGCGTGTCGCCTGGCGCGTCGACCACGTCGACCGTGCCGGGCCGCGGAGGCGGGGTCGCAGGTACGGCCGGGCGTACTGGCGGCGCCGCCGAACGGGCGGCGTTGCGCCGGCTGACGACGAGCACGCCGATGCCGAACACCACGACGAGCGCGGCGAGGACGAGAAAGATGACTTCGAAGCCCATCGCTGCCCGACGCTACCGGCAGCCCATCTCGGTCGGGATCTTCCCGAATCGCGGGACGAACGCTACCGAGATCGGCGGAAGCCCGGGCCGGTTCAGTTCAGCGCGGAGACGCGTTCGGTGACGACCTTGCTGGAGCCACCGGGCTGCATGCTCACGCCGAGCAGGCTGTCGCCGGCCTCCATCGTCCGCTTCTGGTGGGACACGACGATCAGCTGGGCGTCCTTGCGGAACTCCGCCACGAGCCCGAGGAAGCGGTGCAGGTTGACGTCGTCGAGTGCTGCTTCCACCTCGTCCATCACGTAGAACGGCGAGGGCCGGGAACGGAACACGGCGAACAGGTACGCGAGCGCGGTGAGGCTGCGCTCGCCGCCGGACAGCAACGACAGCTTCTTGACGTTCTTGCCGCTCGGTTTGGCTTCCACCTCGATGCCGGTGTTGAGCATGTCGTCGGGTTGCGTGAGGCGGAGCACGCCGGTGCCACCGGGGAACAGCAGGCCGAAGAGCTTCGTGAAGTTCTCGCTGACGTCGATGAACGCGGCGCCGAACACCGTCTGGATCTCGGCGTCGACGGCAGCGATCACCCGAGCCAGGTCGCGCCGCGTCGAACGCACGTCTTCGAGCTGCGTCTCGAGGAACGTGTGGCGAGTCTGCAGCTCGTTGAACTCCTCCAGCGCCAGCGGGTTGATCGGACCGAGCAGACGGAGCTCACGCTCCAGCTCGCGCACGCGACCCGCCGGAGTCGCACCGTCGGGAAGCTCTGGCATCGGCGCCGCCTCGGCGACGTCCGGCTCGATGTCGAGCTCGCGACGCAGCGTGTCGATCGTGGTCTCCAGGCGCAGCTTGGCCTCGGCTTCGCCGAGCTCGGCCTGCCGGGCCCGCTCGCGCGATGCGTCGAGCGACCGCTCCCGCTCGCTGCGCGTTCGGCGGAGCTGGTCGAGCTCCGTCGTGAGTCCACGCACCTCGTCACTCTGGCGACGGCGTTGCTCGGCGAGGTCGGCGTGCACCGCCTCCACAGCCGCGCGGTGGCGACCGACGAGATCGGCGAGTCGATCGATCGCCGCGATATCACGCTCGATGTGCACCCGGCGGCCCTCCGCCTCGCGGCGAGCCTCGGCATCGGCCGCGAGTCGGCGCTCGGTCTCATCCAGCCGTCGTTCGAGCAGCTGCTGACGTTCCTGCAACCCGGCGTTGCGGACTTCGAGGTCCTTGCGTCGGGCGCCGAGCGCGGCCCCACGGGCGTCGAGCTCGGCGCGCAGCTGCCCGCGGGCGCGCGCCGCGTCGGCCTCGGCCTGCTCGTCGGATTCGAGCGCCGGCAGCAACGCTTCGAGCTCGGCGATGCGTTGGTCCTCGCGGGCGATGTTCTCGCGCAGCTCGCCGAGCGACCGCTCCAGGTTCTCCAGCTCGGTGACGATCTCACGCCGTTCCTGCTGCGCCCGGGCGAGGCCCTCGGACGCGGTCGACAGGCGGGCGTCGTTGGCGTCGAGGCGACGGGCGAGCTCGCGCTCTTCGGCACGCGCAGCCTGCACGGCGCGCTCGGCGGCGGCCAGCGCGCTCGACGCCTGGTCCAGCGCAGCCACGGCGGCCTCGGCACGAGCAACCGCATCATCGAGGGCCGCCGCTGTCGCTCCCCCGCCGGCAGCTCCGACCCGCCAGCCGCTGAGCCCGAACCGGTCACCCGTGCCGGTGACGACGACACCGTCGGGGTGGCTGATGGCAACGTCGAGCGCCGTGCCGACCTCGTCGATGCGAACGGCGCCGCCGAGCAGCCCATCGAGCAGCGCGGCGACCGCCGGCCGTGACGACGTCGCGTGCGGACGCACCCGGTCGCCCACCGGCGGGTGGGCGGGGCTCGCAGGTCTCGTGCCGAGCGCGATGACCGCGCCGCTCGTGTCGGACGTGCGCAACGCATCGAGCGCCCGCCGGGCGGCGACCGGATCGTCGACGATGACCGCGGTCAGCGACTCACCGAGCGCCGCTTCGACCGCCGGTTCCCACCCGGGATCGATCTCGATCAGGTCGAGCAGCGTGCCGACGACGCCGTCGACACCGGCGAGACGTTCCGCCCCGGCGCGGGCGTGAGCCGCATCGAGCGCGAGCTGGAGCGCTTCGACGCGGGCCGCCCACCGCGACGACTCTTCGGCCGCTTCTTGGCGCAGGGCGCTGCGGGCCTCGACCGACGACGTGGCCTCGGCGACTGCCGCCTCGGCACGGCCGAGCTCATCGACGAGCGGCTCTTCCACCGCGCTCGCTTCGACGCACTCCGCACGGAAGCGGACCGATTGCTCGTCGGCGACATCGCGCCGGGTGGCGAGCACGTCGATCCGCTCGTTGACGCGGCGCACGTCGCCTGCCATCCGCTCGTGCGCGGCGCGCACCGACCGCAGCTCACCGCGCACCTCGGCCGCGGCACTCGCCGCGTGTGTGCCGGCAGGATCGTCACCGAGCGCTTCGACGACACGCTCGCGCTCGGCGCGGAACGCCTCCTCGTCGGCGATCAGCGCCTCTGCGGCGGGCTCGATCTCGGCGAGCGCTTCGACGACGGCTGCGAGCTCGTCGCGAAAGCGCGCCGCGTCGGCTTCGAGGTTGGCGACGACGCCGGCGTCGAGCAACTGCCCGCGGTCGCGTTCGAGCGAACGGCGGCGCTCGGCGAGCACCGCGCCGAGTCCCCGCGCCCGCTCACGCAGGTGTTCGACGCGCACGAGCCGATCGCTGACATCGCTCGCGCCCCGCGCCGACAGCTGCGCCTCGATCGCCATCACCTGCGTGTCGAGCGAGGCCAGTTCCGACTTCAGCGAGGACTCGGCTTCGACGGACTGGATCCGGGTGGCCGCCAACGATTCGAGCTTTGCTCGCCACGACGCGATCTCTCGCCCGGCCACGAACGTCTTCACCTCGGCGAGCTCGGTGACGAGCGAGCCGTGACGTTCGGCGGCCTGCGCTTGACGCTCGAGCGGGCGCAACTGGCGACGCACCTCGCGCAACAGGTCCTGCACGCGCAACAGGTTCGCCTCGGTCGCGTCGAGGCGCCGCTCGGCCTTCTCCTTGCGCTTGCGGTACTTCAAGATCCCGGCGGCCTCTTCGATGATCGCCCGGCGCTCCTCGGGGCGAGCATTGAGCACCGCATCGATCTGACCCTGACTGACGATCACGTGCTGCTGGCGCCCGACGCCAGCATCGGAGAGGAGCTCTTGCACGTCGAGCAGACGGCACGGGACACCGTTGATCGAGTACTCCGAATCGCCGTTGCGGAACAGGACTCGGGTGACGGTCACCTCGCTGAGTTCGACGCCGAGCGTGCCGTCGCCGTTGTCGATCGTGATGCTCACCTCGGCGCGCCCGAGCGCGGGCCGCGCGGCGGTGCCGGCGAAGATCACGTCGTCCATCTTCTGGCTGCGGACCGCCTTGGGCGCCTGGGCGCCGAGCACCCAGGCGATGGCGTCGACGACGTTCGACTTGCCCGACCCGTTGGGGCCGACGACGACGGTGACTCCGGGTTCGAGCACCATCGTGGTGCTGTCGGCGAACGACTTGAAGCCCTTGAGGGTGAGGCTGGAGAGGAACACAGCAGGCCCGAAGCTACTCGGAGAACAAGCCCACCGACCGCTTTGTCGAGGTCCCCGTCGACGCTGCGGGGAGCTGATCTGCGAGCTGGGCACCTGCGCCGGTCTGTCACTGAGCCAGCACTATGTGCTTGGGGCGAGGCCGCCGTAATCCTCCGCGAGGGTGTGGTCGTCGCAGATGTCGAGGGCGAAGACTGCGGGCGTGGCGTTGTTGGTCAAGGGCGCTGGCACGCAGCCGACGAGCTGAGACCGAACGAGTGGGAGCTCGTCGAGAGTGTCTGGGTTGTCGCCGCATGCGGAGCGTTCATCGCAACCGGTCTGGATGATGGTCCGCTCGCCGAGTCCTCCGGGAATGGTGATGGGAAGGAAGTAGCCGGTGGATCCACCGTCGTCGCAGGCGCCGTCGACTCGTTGGTCTGTCCCTGTGGCAATCGTGATCGACACCGTGTCCGCCGTAATGGAGGGTTCCACGGGGACTGGAAGGTCACAGCCGCGGAGGGAGTAGCCCACGAGGGCGTCGACGTCGAGCCGCGCCTCGATCTCTGCTTGGACGGCTTCGAGTTCGGCCCCGCGAGTTGTTGACATCCTCGAGTCGAGTCTCGCCCTCACGAGAGATCGCATCACGATATTGCCGTCCCCAGATTGTCGCTGGAGGCGACGACTGCCTCGAGGCGTCATCCAGGACGCCGGAAGCCACGCCGTCGGTGCACGAGTGACGGGTGGTGCGGAGGCGGCGCCAACGGAGCGAGCAGGCGCAGCGAGCGAGAGAGCGTCGAACCCTCAGTGTTGGCACACGGGGCAGAAGTGGGTGCTGCGGCCGCCGCTGACGGTGCGGCGGATCCAGCCGCGGCCGCAGGTGGTGCAACGCAGACCGGTCCGGCCGTAGACGCCGTGCTCGTTCTGGTAGGTGCCGATGCCGCCCATCAGGTCGACGTACTGGGCGTCGCCGAGCGTCGAGCCACCGGCCTCGATCGCTTCGTCGAGCACCGACACGATCGAGTCGTGGAGCGTCACCAGCTTGCGCCGATCGAGCGTCGCCGCCGAGCGGTCGGGCAGCAGGCGGGCGCGGTGGAGGATCTCGTCGGCGTAGATGTTGCCGATCCCAGCGAGCACGTGCTGATCGAGCAGCAACGGCTTGAGGGCGCGGCGGGTGCGTCCGATGGCGGACCGCAGCACGGCGACGTCGAACGGCTCGGCGATCGGGTCGACGCCGAGGAGGGCCAGCTCGGGCACCTCGATGGCCACGCGGTCGGGGTCGAACACGACGACCTCGCCGAACGTGCGTGGATCGACGAACCACATCTCGTTGCCGTCGTCGAGTGACATCACGACGTGCGTGTGCGGTGGACGCGGGGCGCCAGACGGCGCCACCAGCAGTTGGCCGCTCATCCGCAGGTGGATCATCAACGTGTCGCCGGAATCGAGGGGCGACAGCAGGTACTTGCCCCGGCGATCAGCGGCCTCGACCACCACGTCGGTCAGTCCGGCGACGAGCTCATCAGCCGACGTCCGCCTGACCGCCCGCTCTCGGCCGACCGCGACATGTTCGATCCGGCGGCCGACGAGGTGGCGCTCCAAGCCGCGGCGGACGGTCTCGACCTCGGGCAGCTCAGGCATCGAGCTCCGAGCAGGCGGCGGTGGCGGCCGCCTGCTCGGCGGCCTTCTTCGACCGCCCGCGCCCTTCGCCGAGCACTTCGCCGTCGACGATCACGCGGGCGGTGAACGACTTGGCGTGGTCGGGACCCTTCGACGTGACCTGGTACTCGGGTGCACCTCGCCCTGCCCTGGCCATGCGCTCTTGGAGGTGGGTCTTGAGGTCGATCGTGCCGAGGAGCTCGGCGTCATCAGGCATGCGCGGCACGACGAACCGCCGCACGAGGTCGTATGCCGCCTCCGCCCCGCCGTCCAGGTACACGGCGCCGAGCACCGCCTCGAAGGCGTCGGAGAGGATCGACGGCTTGTCGGCTCCCCCGGCGGCCGCCTCGCCACGGCCGAGCAGGATGTGGGCGCCGAGACCGATCTGCTCGGCGACCTCGGCGAGCGCGATGGCGTTGACGACGCTCTTGCGGAGATCGGTGAGCTGGCCCTCCGGGACGTCGTAGCGGTGGTAGGCGATGTCGGCGACCGCCCAACCGAGCACCGCGTCGCCGAGGAACTCGAGGCGTTCGTTGCTCGTCGCTCCCGGCGTCTCGGCGCACCACGACCGATGGGCGAGCGCGAGGCGCAACAGCGCGGGGTCGTGGAAGTCGTGACCGAGACGCTCCGCCAGCGCCGCGAGATCAGCAGGCGGCGAGGTCACGACCGGTGGTCAGCTGACGTGTGCCCGCTCGGCGACGTAGTCGACGGCGTCGCGGACCGTCTTGAGGTCCTCGAGGTCTTCGTCTTCGATGCGGAAGTCGGGAAGGCGATCGTTGAGCTGTTCTTCCAGGGCCTCGACGAGCTCGATCAGCGCCAACGAGTCGGCCTCGAGGTCGTCGACGAAGGACTGACCCTCGGTGATGGTCGCCGGCTCGATCTCCAAGATGTCGGCGAGACGGTCGCGGACGATGTTCAAGATCTCGTCGCGGTCGAGTGGGGCAGCGCTGTCGGACACGGGCGGCAGTGTAGTTGAGGTCGGCCGACCGACACCCGGGACGGGTGGCGTGGGGCTCGGACCGCGGGTGCCGGGCGCTCAGTCGCGACCGGCGGCGATGGCCGCGCGGATCTCGCCGACCATGTCCTGTTCGACCATGTCGCGGGCGACGGCGATGCCGTTGCCGATGGCCGACTCACCCGACGATCCGTGGGCGATGATGCACACACCGTCGACCCCGAGCAGCACGGCGCCGCCGTAGGTGTCAGGACTCAGCGTCTCGTACAGCGGCAAGAGCGCGGGCATCAAGGCGTCGGCGTGCGGCTTGTAGTGCTCCTCGGAGGCGAACGCCGCGAGCAGTGCGCCGACGATGGCCCTCATGCCACCTTCCAACGTCTTCAGGACCACGTTGCCGGTGAAGCCGTCGGTGACGCACACGTCGAGCTGGTCGGTCATGATGTCGCGACCTTCGACGTTGCCGATGAAGTTCAACTCAACTGTGCTCGACAGCAGCTCGTGGGTCTCCTTGCGCAGCGTGTCGCCCTTGCCGGGCTCTTCGCCGATCGACAACAGGCCGACGCGGGGCTTGTCGATGCCGAAGCGGCTGCGGGCGTACACCGAACCCATCAGGCCGAACTGCACGAGCCACTCGGGTTGGACCTCGGCGTTGGCGCCGGCGTCGAGCAGTACGGTCGGCGTGGTACCGGGCACGGGGATCGGGGTCGCGATGGCGGGCCGCTTGACACCGGAGATCCGACCCATCCGCAACAGCGCGGCGGCCATCGTGGCACCGGTGTTGCCCGCCGAGATCATGGCGCTCGCGCGCCCGTCGCGGACGGCTTCGGCGGCACGGACGAGCGTCGAATCCTTCTTACGGCGCACGCCCTGGGCCGGGTCGTCGTGCATGCCGATGACCTCGGACGCCTCGATCAGATCGAGCAACGTGCCGTCGGCAGTGGCACGTCCATCGAGGTCGGCTGGGCCGACGAGGACGACCGGGATGCCGGACGCGGCTGCACGGTGGGCCCCCGCCAGGATCGGCCCGGGCGCGTCGTCTCCGCCCATGGCGTCGACGGCGACGGGAAGCATCGAATCCAGTGTCAGCTCGGTCTGGTGCGATTCGGAAACGTTCAGACGATCAGCCGACGTCGACGACGACGCGATCGCGATACCAGCCACAGGACGGGCACACGACGTGCGGGGTCTTCGCATTGCCACAGCGCGGGCACAGGCTGCGTGCTGGGGCATCGAGCTTCCAAGCGCTCGCCCGGCGGCTGCGGGTCTTGGACTTCGACGTCTTCTTCTTCGGAACGGCCATCGTTCGCTTCCTCGTTCGTGACACCCGGGCGCAGGGCTGCCGGGTCGTGGTGATTGGCCCGCGAGGGCCGCATCACGTTATCGGTCGCAACGCCCGATGCGCGGGGACAGCGCGCTCACTCGTCGGGGGTGAAGCCTTCGAGTGCGGCCCAGCGCTCGTCGCGCACGGTCGTGTCGCAGTCGCAGTCGACCTCGTTGCGGTCGGCACCGCACACGGGGCACAGCCCCGCGCAATCCGCTCGGCACAGACGCTCGACGTCGAGCTCCAACAACGCGCTCTCGCGGACGACCGGCGCGAGGTTCAGCTGCCCGTCGACGATCTCGTACGCATCGGGATCGGTGCGTTGGATCTGGTACAGCTCGTCGACGGCGACGACGGCCCGCCCGGCGATCTCAGCGAGGCAACGACGACACACCGTCGCCCACTCGACCGCGACGCTGCCGGTCACCTCGATGCCATCGTTGAGCGAGCGCAGCGTGAGGTCGACGTCGATGTCACTGGTCAGCCGTTCATGGCTCGCGTCGAGAGATTCGCCTGCCACCGACAGCTCGACGTCGCGCATCGCGCCGGGTTGCCGCAGCAGTTCGACGGCGTTGATCCGCAAGGGGCGGAGCGGGTCGGACATCGTTCAGTGGTCCTGGTCGAAGAACCCCTTGGTCGGGTCGTCTTCTTCGATCGCGTTCGTCTCGTCGTGGACGCCACCGATCGACAGCCGCTGGCGCCCGGCACCGACCGTCTTGCTCAACTTGTCGAGCAGGATCTCGAACGAACCGAGGCGCTGATCGAGGAAGTCCTCGGTCTCGTGCTTCAACCGGCGCGAGTCGGCCTCGGCGGTCTCCATCACCTGGCGAGCACGTTGTTCGGCGGCGCGGACGACCTCGGTCCGCTGCACCATCCGTTCGGCGCGCACTCGCGCCGCTTCGAGCAACTCGTCGGCTTCGCGGCGCGTCTTGGCGACGAACTCCTGGCGTTCCTTGAGCATCCAGCGCGCCTGACGCAGCTCGTCGGGCAGGCGATGCAGCGACTCCTCCAGCAGCTCGATCATCTCGTCGCGGTCGATGCGCGGCGACGACGACAGCGGCATCGTCGGTGCGGTGGCGACGATGTCGATGGCCCGGCGCAGCAGGGTCTCGGCGTCACCGACGTACCCCGCAGCGCTCTCGGGCTCCGGGTACTCGTCGTCGATGTCGTCGTAATCGTCGTAGCCGCCGTCGCGGTCGTCGTAGCTCATGGATGACTCGTCTGTCTCAATTCTGCTCACCGTCGGGTTCACTGGCGAAGATCCGGTGCAACGCGGCGGCGACAGTCTCCGGGACCAGGTGATCGACCGGTTCACCGTACTTCGCGATCTCGCGAACGAAACGGCTGCTGATGTAGCCGAAGTCGGGACGACACGGCAGGTAGACCGTGCGCATGCCCGTGACGGCGTGGTTGTTGTGCGCCATCTGCTGCTCGATGTCGAAGTCGGCGGCCGTGCGCAGGCCTTTGACGATGAAGTCGGCGCCGGCCTCGTCGGCCGCCTGCACGGCAAGTCCGGTGTGTGCTTCCACGGTGACGTCCGCAAGGTGCGCGGTCGCCGCCCGTGCCAAGTCGATGCGCTGGTCGATCGGGAACAGGCCCGAGGTCTTGGCGTGGTTGTGCATGATCGCCACGACGACCGGCCCGAACAGCTCACTGGCCTGTTCGATCACGTCGACGTGGCCGAAGTGGATCGGATCGAAGCTGCCCGGGTAGAGGACGCGCAGGTTGCTCATGGCTCGTGCGAATCTACTGCCGTCGTGGTCGTCGACTCCGCGTCACCTGTCTCGTCGCGCTCGAGGAACGTCACACGGGTCCGCCCGTAGCGGCGGGCGCGGGTGACGTTCCAGCCTGCGGGGGCGTCGATCTCCGCTCCCGATTCAGCCACGAGAAGGCCAGTGCGTGCCCGCGTGATCAGCTCCTCCCATCTGTCGAATCCGTAGGGCGGGTCGGCGAACACGATGTCGGCATCGAGAGCCGCAACAGCGGTCAATGCGTCGGCTGCCCGTACCGTCGCCCGATCCCGAAGGCCGAGCGTGGTGAGGTTCTCGTCGAGCGCGGCGAGTGCGGCACGGTCGCGTTCGACGAACACGCAGTGTTCGGCCCCACGCGACAGCGCCTCGATGCCGATGGCGCCGCTGCCGGCGAACAGGTCGGCCACGAGTGCGCCCTCGATCAGCCCGGCGCTCGTCAGCGAGTTGAACACGGCCTCGCGGACGCGATCGGTCGTGGGTCGGGTGGCCACACCGGACGGCGCGACGAGGCGCCGTCCTCCCAGGTCACCGGCAATCACACGCATCGGCCGCAGGATACGGGCAGACTGGAACCGTGATCGTTCCTGCTCCCGAGATCGTCTGCGTGGATTGTGGCGGCCGGTGCTTCTTGCTCACCCCCGCACCGGAGGACGGGATCTGGGAGGTCGGTGAGATCGTCGCCTACCGATGTGAGGATTGCCAGGATCGCTGGGACCTCGTACTCACCGAAGACGACGACGACTCGATCCTGCGCGGCGACTGACCAACGTTGCGGTCACGGGATTGCATCCGGGGTCAGACACCACATGCAACCCGCACCAGCGCCAGGCCGGCCAACATGATGTGTGCCGTTGCATGTGG
>CAZQCP010000021.1:28550-33849 GCA_964592115.1 uncultured Ilumatobacteraceae bacterium | reverse complement strand
CTCGGCGCCAACGCCACCGAGGACTGGAGCTTCAAGGCGTTCGCCGACTCCGTGCGTCTCGGGACCGTGCCGGTCGGAACGCAAGGCGGCCTCATCGGCAACCTCACGGCGACCGGGCTCAACCGCCTCGTGCCGTCCACGCCGGTCGGGTCGTACCTCACGGCGTTCCCGGGCAACGACGCTCGGCCGAACAGCTCGCACCTCAACATCAGTGAAGGTGAGAGCGTGCCGAACATGGCGCTGTTGAAGTACGGCTCGCGCAACGGCGACGCCAACACGTTGCGCGTCTACAACGCCGACGGCAGCGTGCACTACATGCTCGACGTCTACGCCGTCATCTTGTCGTGACGTCGGCGCCGCTGGGTGGGTAGAGTGTCCGGCGCTGAATCGCCGGGCTGATTCGATCGGAGCCTGAAGGCCCCTGCCCGGTTCGCATCCACGAACCGACCCCAGCCAGGAGGCACCCACATGTCCGACACCGCCACCCCTTCCGTCGCGTCCCCCGCGGGATCGACGCGCGACTTCCGCGTCGCCGATCTCTCCCTCGCCCCGTTCGGGCGCAAGGAGCTGGTGCTCGCCGAACACGAGATGCCCGGCCTGATGGCGCTCCGCAAGGAGTACGGCGACACGAAGCCGCTCGCCGGCGCTCGCATCTCGGGCTCGTTGCACATGACGGTGCAGACCGCCGTGCTGATCGAGACGCTCACGGCGCTCGGCGCCGAGGTGCGCTGGGCGAGCTGCAACATCTTCTCCACGCAGGATCACGCTGCGGCGGCCGTCGCGGTCGGCCCGACGGGCACCGTGGAGAACCCCGCCGGCGTCCCCGTGTTCGCCTGGAAAGGCGAGACGCTCGAGGAGTACTGGTGGTGCACCGACCAGATGATGACGTGGGACCCTGCTGTGTACGGCGGCGCGGACGGCCCGAACATGATCCTCGACGACGGTGGCGACGCCACGATGCTGCTGCACAAGGGCGTCGAGTACGAGAAGGCCGGCGCCGTCCCCGACCCGACCGAAGCCTCGAACCCCGAGCTGGCGATCGTGCTCGGGCTGCTCCAGCGCACGCTGAAGACCGACTCGAGCAAGTGGACCCGCATGGCCGCCGGCATCAAGGGCGTCACCGAGGAGACCACGACCGGCGTCAAGCGCCTCTACAAGATGATGGCCGACGGTGAGCTGCTGTTCCCGGCGACCAACGTCAACGACTCGGTCACGAAGTCGAAGTTCGACAACCTGTACGGCTGCCGCCACTCGCTCGTCGACTCGATCTCGCGGGCCACCGACGTGATGATCGGCGGCAAGACCGCCGTCGTGTGTGGCTACGGCGACGTCGGCAAGGGTTGCGTTCAGTCGCTGCGCGGTCAGGGCGCTCGCGTCATCGTCACCGAGATCGACCCGATCAACGCCCTCCAGGCGGCGATGGAGGGGCTGCAGGTGCTGCCGCTCGACGAGGTGGTCGGCACCGCCGACATCTTCGTGTCGGCCACCGGCAACGCGGACATCATCACGATCGACCACATGCGCCAGATGAAGCACAACGCGATCGTGTGCAACATCGGCCACTTCGACAACGAGATCGACATGGCCGGTCTCGCCCGCTCCGGCGCCGTGCGCGACGAGCTCAAGCCCGGCACCGACGTGTGGCGCTTCGACACGCCGAACGATCGCGGCGGCTCGCAGATCATCGTGCTCGCCGAGGGACGTCTCGTGAACCTCGGCTGCGCCACCGGCCACCCGAGCTTCGTGATGTCGTGCTCGTTCACCAACCAGGTGCTCGCCCAGATCGAGCTGTACAGCCGCACGGCCGACTACCCGCTCGGCGTCTACGTGCTCCCCAAGCACCTCGACGAGAAGGTCGCCCGGCTGCACCTCGACGCGCTCGGCGTGAAGCTGACGCTGCTGAGCGACGAGCAGGCCGACTACCTCGGCCTCGACCCCTCCGGTCCCTTCAAAACAGAGAACTACAGATACTGAACACGCTCACCGCACTGCCCCTGTTCGTGGTGGGACGCTGACGCGCTGGTTTCACACTGTCACTGGTGGCGATCTATGGTGTCGGCGGTCACAACAGGATCGACGCCGCCAGCGGGGCGGCGAAGGGGGAGCAGTGAACACACGCTTGGGAACGCGCGAGACCGAGGGTCCGCTGCTCGAAGTCGAGGACCTGCACACCTCGTTCGCGCTCGGACATGGCTCGGTCAAAGCCGTCGACGGTGTGTCGTTCTCCCTCGAGCGGGGCAAGACGATCGGCATCGTCGGTGAATCCGGCTCCGGCAAGACGGTGCTCTCGCGCACGATCATGGGCCTCAACACGGCGTCGAACGTCACGATCACCGGCTCGGTGCGCTACGCCGGCGAAGAGCTCGTCGGCCGTTCGCCGAAGCGGATGCGGACGTTGTTCGGCTCCGAGATGGCGATGGTCTTCCAAGACCCGATGACGTCGCTCAACCCGGTCGTCAAGATCGGCCGCCAGCTCACCGAGCACGTGCGCTACCACCTCGACATGGGCAAGCGCGAGGCCGACGAGGTCGCCATCGCGCTGCTCAACTCGGTGCGCATCCCCGAGCCTGAGGCCCGCCTCGATGTCTACCCGCACCAGATGTCGGGCGGAATGCGCCAGCGCGTGTGCATCGCCATGGCGCTCGCATGCGGCCCGCGCCTGCTGTTCGCCGACGAGCCCACGACCGCGCTCGACGTGACCGTGCAGGCCCAGATCCTCAACCTGCTCGCCGAACAGCAGCGCGACCGGGCGATGGGCATGGTGCTCGTCACCCACGACCTCGGCGTCGTCGCCGGGCGCACGGACGAGATCGCGGTGATGTACGCCGGCCGTGTCGTGGAAAAGGCGCGCACGTCGACGCTGTTCGCCGAGATGCGTCACCCATACACGCAGGGCCTGTTGCAGTCGATCCCGAAGACGAGCGAGGCCAAGCACACCCGGCTCAACGCCATCTTCGGCCGGCCACCGGACCTCATCGCCCCGCCGCCAGGCTGCAAGTTCGCGCCGCGCTGCCCGTACGCCCAGGACCGCTGTCGCGAGGAGGAGCCGGCGTTGACCGACCCCGAGACCCCCGGGCACGAGTTCCGCTGCTTCTATCCCGTCGGCACGCCCGAGAACCAGGCGGCGTACGAGGCGAACCTCGAAGCCGGTCTGCCCCAGACACTGGCCGCCGCCGGCAAGCTCGCGGCCACGGAGGAGGTCGCCTGATGGCCGGTTCCGGTACCGCTCATCTCCGTCCCCTCGACGACGTGTTGTTGCGCGTCGAGAACCTCGTCATGGAGTTCCCGGCCAAGCGGGGGCGCGTCGTCCACGCCGTCAGCGGCATCAGCTTCGACATCGCCAAGGGCGAGACGCTCGGCTTGGTCGGGGAGTCAGGCTGCGGCAAGTCGACGACCGGTCGGGCGATCCTCCAGCTGCCGCCGCCAACGAGCGGCTCGGTGGTGCTCAACGGCGAGGACCTCACCGGCATCGACTCAGCGACGGTCCGCAAGCGACGCACGGACATGCAGATGATCTTCCAGGATCCGATCTCCTCGCTCAATCCGCGGCGGATCATCGGCGATGTCGTCGCCGAGCCGCTCGGCGTGTGGGGCCCGAAGGACAAAGACGAGCAGTGGAAGATCGTCGCCCAGACGCTCGAGCGCGTCGGCATCGACCCCGACCTCGCCCGCTACAAGCGCCCGCACGAGTTCTCCGGCGGCCAGTGCCAGCGCATCTCGATCGCCAGGGCGCTCGTGCTCGATCCGGAGCTGATCATCTGCGACGAGCCGGTCTCGGCGCTCGACGTATCGATCCAGGCACAGATCCTCAACCTGCTCGAAGATCTGAAGCGCGACTCGCAGCTGACGCTCGTGTTCATCGCCCACGACCTCGCCGTCGTGAAGAACATCAGCGATCGCATCGCGGTGATGTACCTCGGCAAGATGTGCGAGATCTCCGAGTCGGACGAGCTCTACGCCACGCCGGCCCACCCCTACACGAGCTTGCTGCTCGGTTCGGTGCCCGAACCCGATCCCACGATCGACGTCTCGGCGATCGACGTCGTCGAAGGCGAGCTCCCGTCGCCCTTGGCGCCGCCGTCGGGATGTCGCTTCCGCACCCGCTGCCCGCACGCCACCGACATCTGCACGACCGACGAACCGCTCATGCGGCGCGTCGGTGCTGACCACTTCGTCGCCTGCCATCACCCACTGATCGAACCGATCGACACGCCCGTGGCCGACCCGATCCGCTAGACACAGCGGTAGGGCCCGTCCCGGACCGAACAACCCCAATCCCTCTACCCCCCAACCCCCCAACCCCCTGAGAAAGAAGGATCAAAGCGTGATCACCTCACGACGGCGCGCCCGCGCGCTCGCAATTCCCCTCGCACTGACGCTCGCCCTCGCGGCCTGTGGTGGCAGCGATGGCGACACCAGCGACGGCGGCGATGCTCCGCAGACGTCGGACGGGTCCGATGCCCCCGACACCGAGCCGACGCCGACGGTGCAAGACACCGACACGAGCGTCGTGCGCGACGAGGAAGCCGAGCGCACCTATGGCGGCGACGTCATCTTCGGCCTCGAAGCCGACGCGGTCGGCATGCGGCCCTGGATGGACGCCTGCGGCGAGCCGTGCCTGAACATCCAGTTGTCGATGATGGAGCAGCTCATGCGCCAGACGGCCAAGGGCGACTATGCCGGCTGGCTGGCGACCGATGCCACCGCGAACGAGGACTTCACGGTGTGGACGGTGACGCTGCGCGACGGCGTGACGTTCCACAACGGTGCGCCGTTCAACGCGCAGACGATCGTCGACATGTACGACGTCCAACAGACGGGCACGTCGGGCCAAGCAGCGATCACCGCTGCGTACCTCGCCGGCCTCGAAGCGACCGGTGACATGGAGGTCACCTACACCCTGACGCAGCCGAACTCGGCGTTCCCGGCGTCGCTCGCCGGCGTGCTCGGCCGCGTGTTCGAGCCTGGTGCCGCGGCGGCTGACCCGGACGGGTTCTCGACGAACCCGATCGGTACCGGTCCGTTCGTGATGAGCAAGCGCGACATCGACAACGAGACGATCGTCGTGCGCAACGACGACTACTGGATGTCCGATCCCGATGGCAACCAGTTGCCGTACCTCGACTCGATCGCGTTCCGCCCGATCCCCGACGAGGGCACGCGTCTCGACGCGCTGTTGTCGGGCACGGTGAACATGATGCACTCGCTGCGTCAGGGCACGGTCCGTGACGCCCGTGGTGAGAGCGGCATCGACCTGTACGAGTTCCAGGGCAACAACACCGGTGGCGGCATGTACAAC
>CAZQCP010000021.1:10744-28450 GCA_964592115.1 uncultured Ilumatobacteraceae bacterium | reverse complement strand
CGGCATCGACCTGTACGAGTTCCAGGGCAACAACACCGGTGGCGGCATGTACAACACCGCGGTCGCTCCCTTCGACGACATCCGCGTGCGTCGTGGCTTGAACCTGATGAACAACCAGACAGCCGTGATCGACGCCCTTGGTGGCACCGGCATCTCGCTCACCGCGACACAGTGGTTCTCGCCGGACGACCCGTACTGGACGCAAGAGGCTGCTGACGCGTGGCCGGAGTTCGACTTCGACGGCGGCGTTGCGTCGATCCAGGAGTACGTCGACGATCCGGCTCGTTCGGATGGCAAGGCGGTCGGTGAGTCGATCGACGTCGAGTTGTCGTGCCCGCCGGATCCGACGTTGATCGCCGCGATGCAGGTGTTGGAGCAGGTTTGGTCCGGCAGCGGTGTGGTGAATGTGACGTTGACGCAGTTCGATCAGGCGACGCACATCTCCAACGCGGTCAACGACGCCCACCACGCCCATTGCTGGCGCTGGAGCTCGAACCAGGACCCCTCGCTGAACATCGACCCCGTCGTCGCCCCGCCGGAAGAGTCGGTGAGCAACTTCCCGAACTACTTCAACGAGGAGTCGTTCCAGTTGGCCCAGCAGGCGACGCAGACCGACGACTTCGAAGCGCGCAAGGAGCTCTACAAGGAGATCATGTTGAACTTCGCCGAGGACGCCATCTTCTGGTACTCCGGGTACACCGCCACGATGGTGGCTGTCGACCCGTCGGTCCAGGGCGTCAACGGCTGGCTGCTGCCCGATGGCCAACTCGGCAACGGCTTCCCGAACTCGTTCGTCACGTTCAACGAGGTCTGGATCCAGCAATGAGTCGGTGACGAGTTGTCACCGGCCGTGTGACGCATCGTCGCACCATGTCGGGCATGAACGCGTGGTGAGCCTGGATCGCCGGGCTCACCACCGTTCTGCGCGCTAGGTGTGACGGGTGTCATGTGTGCTAAGAATCGTTCTGCTCTGCCCGTGCCACGTTCAACGGCGGGGGCAGCGAACCAATTCACATCCACAACACATGGGGGAATCATGCAACGACGACGTCTAGTGCGGGCGCTCGCGGTCCCGCTCACGTTGGCCTTCTTGGCAGCGTCCTGCGGGGGCAGCGACGATGACGGGGGCGACGCAACACCTGAGGAGACGACGGTCGACGACACGGTCGACGCCGGCGAGGACGACGGCGACGACGCCGCTCCGACGCCGACGGTGGAGGACACCGACACGAGCGTCGTGGCCGCCACCGACGTCGACGAGCGCGCCTACGGTGGCGACGTGATCTTCGGTCTCGAAGCCGAAGCGGTCGGCATGCGGCCCTGGGACGATGCCTGCGGCGAGCCGTGCCTCAACATCCAGCTGTCGATGATGGAGCAGCTCCTGCGCCAGCGTGCGGATGGCACGTACGGCCCATGGCTGGCCACGGACATCACGTCGAACGACGACTTCACGGTGTGGACGGTGACGCTGCGTGACGGCGTGACGTTCCACAACGGTGAGCCGTTCAACGCGCAGACGATCATCGACATGTATGCCGTCCAGCAGACCGGCACGTCGGGCCAGTCGGCGATCACCTCAGCGCTGCTCGCCGGCATGGAAGCAACCGGTGACATGGAGGTCACCTACACGCTCACCCAGTCGAACTCGGCGTTCCCGGCGTCGCTCGCCGGCGTGCTCGGCCGCGTGTTCGAGCCTGGTGCCGCGGCGGCTGACCCGGACGGGTTCTCGACGAACCCGATCGGTACCGGTCCGTTCGTGATGAGCAAGCGCGACATCGACAACGAGACGATCGTCGTGCGCAACGACAACTACTGGATGGAAGACGCCAACGGCAACCAGTTGCCGTACCTCGACTCGATCACGTTCCGTCCGATCCCCGACGAGGGCACGCGTCTCGACGCACTGTTGTCGGGCACGGTCAACATGATGCACTCGCTGCGTCAGGGAACGATCCGTGACGCCCGCGGCGAGACCGGCATCGACCTGTACGAGTTCCAGGGCAACAACACCGGTGGTGGCATGTACAACACCGCTGTCGCGCCCTTCGACGACATCCGCGTGCGTCGTGGCTTGACGCTGATGAACAACCAGCCAGCCGTGATCGACGCCCTTGGCGGCACCGGCATCTCGCTGCCGTCGACGCAGTGGTTCTCGCCTGACGACCCGTTCTGGACCCAGGAGGCCGCCGACGCATATCCGACGTTCGACTTCGACGCTGGCAAGGCGTCGATCCAGGAGTACGTCGACGATCCGGCTCGTTCGGATGGCAAGGCGGTCGGTGAGTCGATCGACGTCGAGTTGTCGTGCCCGCCGGATCCGACGTTGATCGCCGCGATGCAGGTGTTGGAGCAGGTTTGGTCCGGCAGCGGTGTGGTGAATGTGACGTTGACGCAGTTCGATCAGGCGACGCACATCTCCAACGCGGTCAACGACGCCCACCACGCCCATTGCTGGCGCTGGGGTTCGAACCAGGACCCGTCGCTCAGCGTGAACCCATTCCTGGCACCGCCGGAGGAGTCGGTGGCGAACTTCCCGAACTACTTCAACGAGGAGTCGTACGACCTCGCCCAGCAGGCCATCCAGACCGATGACTTCGAGACCCGCAAGGCGCTCTACAGCCAGATCATGATCAACATGTCCGAGGACGCGATCGTCTGGAACTCGGGCTACACGGCCACGATGGTCGCCGTGGATCCCTCGATCCAGGGCGTCAACGGCTGGCTGCTGCCGGACGGCTCGCTCGGCAACGGCTTCCCGAACTCGTTCGTCACGTTCAACGAGGTCTGGATCCAGCAGTAATGCAACGTCGACCGGATTCCCATACGAGGAGAAAGAACTAGATGGCCCGAGTCATAGCCACGAGATTGCTGAGGCTGCTGGCGACGTTGCTCGCCGTGACCTTTCTCACCTTCTCGATGCTCGAACTCCTCCCTGGGGATCCGGTCGACGTGCTGTTGCCACCGGACGCCAATCGCACACCGGAACTGGTCGCCCAGATTCGCGCTGAGCTGAATCTCGACGATCCGTTCTTCGTGCGCTACTTCGACTGGCTCACGAACTTCGTGACCGGTGATCTCGGCAAGTCCTACATCACCGGGCAGACGGTCGCTGACACGATCGCCGACCGTCTGCCGATCACGCTCGAGCTCGCCGTGTTGTCGATCGGGATGGCACTGATCATCGCCGTCCCGGTCGGCATCCTCGGCGCCTACAAGCAGGGCAAGTGGCCCGACACGGTCACATCGGCGGGGGTCCAGGTCGCCCTCTCCGTGCCGAACTTCATCTTCGGCATCTTCTTGATCTGGCTCTTCGCGGTGACGCTGCAATGGCTCCCCGCATCCAACTGGAACCGCATCACCGACAAGGGCATCGTCGAGAACCTGAAGACGGCGATCCTGCCGGCTTCCGCGTTGGCGCTGTCGCAGCTCGCCGTGTTCTCCCGGCTCGTGCGCTCCGACATGATCGGCACGTTGCAGGAGAACTACGTCCTCACGGCGCGGTCCAAGGGGCTCTCCGACAAGTACATCTTGTTCCGCCACGCACTGCGCCCGAGCTCGCTCAGCTTGATGACGATCGTCGGCATCAACTTCGGTGCCCTGCTCGGTGGCACCGTCATCATCGAGACGCTCTTCGCCGTCCCCGGGCTCGGGTTCCGGCTGATCCAGGCGATCAACTCGCGTGACATCTTGGTCATCCAGGGCATCACGGTGTTCATCGCCACCGCCTACGTCGTCATCAACACCGTGGTCGACCTGCTGTACAGCGCGCTCGATCCCCGCATCAGGAGGAGCTGACCGGTGGCATCCACCGACACGAGATTCGACGACAGCGCCTTCGAGGAAGCTGAGGAACAGCACGCCGACGTCGAAGCCGAAGCCGTCGGCGGTGTCGTCGTGCCCCAAGGACACAAGCCGCAGCGGCAATCGGTCTGGCAGGTCTTCCGCTCGATGACCTTCGTCGTCAAGTTCTCGGCGATCTGGCTGTTCTTGGTGGTGTTCGCGGCCGTCTACTCCAAGCTCGACTCCACAGTCTTCGATGGCGCCCTGCCGTTACAGGACCCCAACCTCCAGCTCAACAACTTCAACCCGGCAACCGGCGAGTTCGGCACGACGGCGCCGCTCGCCGCGCCTTCGGGGGCGCACTGGCTGGGGACCGATGCGCTCGCCCGCGACACGTTCGCCCGCATCGTGCACGGTGCGTGGGTCAGCGTCGTCGTCGTGGTCGTGTCCGTGCTGTGCGGTGTGATCGTCGGCGGCCTCCTCGGCTCGCTCGTCGGATTCGTGCGCAAGAAGACCGAGACCGTCGTCATGGCGCTCGTCGACGTCGTGCTGGCCTTCCCGGCGCTGATCTTGCTGCTCGCGCTCGTGTCGATCTTCGAGGTCCGCGACCTGTTCATCATCAGCTTCGTCATCGGCGTGTTGTCGATCCCGATCTACACCCGTGTGGCGCGAGCCAACAGCCTCGCCATCAGCAACCGTGAGTTCGTCACCGCGGCGCGCGCGATCGGCACGAAGCCGCCGCGGATCTTGTTCCGCGAGATCATCCCCAACGTGTTGCCGACGCTGCTCGCCTACGCCATGATCGCCGCCGCCGGCGTCATCGTCGTCGAGGGTGCGCTGTCGTTCCTCGGACTCAGCGTGCAGCTGCCGACGTCCACGTGGGGCAACATGATCAACCAGTCGCGCCGCGACATCAAGGAGAACGTCTGGCAGGTGCTGTTCCCCTCGTTGGCGCTGACGATCACCGTGCTGGCGCTGAACCAGGTCGGCGACTTCTTCCAGAAGCGCTCGGCCTTCCGCGGCTCGGCACTGTGACGCCAGGATCGGCACGCACAGTCACAGGTCGGCGGTAACGAGGCGTCTCGGGGCCATCGCGAAGCGCGGCAGGAAGACCTGCACGAGCGGTCCGATGCCGAGCGCGAACGCGGCGGTGCCGATGCCGATCGCGCCGCCGAGGAGCACGCCGAGCACGAGCACGGTGATCTCGATGCCCGTGCGGGCGATCCTGACGGAGACACCACGCCGGGCGAGACCGGTCATCAAGCCGTCGCGTGGCCCCGGGCCGAGGCCGGCACCGATGTAGAGACCCGACCCGATGGCGATCACAATGATGCCACCCAGCATCATCGCCACGCGCCCGACGAGCATGTCCGGATTCGGGATGACGGGCAACACGAGGTCGACGACGAGTCCGATCTCGACGGCGTTGAGGATCGTGCCAAGACCGGGCTGCTCGCGCAGCGGGATCCACAACACCAAGATCGCGATCCCGGTGATGATGATCACCGTGCCGACCGGGATGCCCGTGATCTCGCTGACGCCGCTGTGGAAGACATCCCACGGAGCGGCGCCGAGGTCGGCGTCGAGCAAGAGCGCGATGCCGACGCCGAACAGTGCCAACCCGGCCACGCAACGCACGATGCGTTCGAGTGGGCGGTCGGACGGCCAGAAGCGATGCACCCCGGCAGTGAACCACCCCGAGCCGGAGAACCCTGTCACAGCCCCTCGTCATGATGGGGGCATGATCTTCCAGACTCGTTGTGCAGGCTGCGACCGGCCGGGAGCGGTGGTGTGTACCACCTGCCGCTTCGCGCTCGTGGGTCCACGTCCGCGAGCGCTCGCCCACGGCATCCACGCCGCGGTTCCCTTCACGGGACGGGCGCGCAAGGTGGTGCTCGCCCTCAAGTACGGCAACCGACGCCAGGTCGTCCGGCACCTCGCCGGCCTCGTCGTGAACACGATGGTCGCCAACGGCGACCACCTGCGCGTCGACGTCGTCACATGGGCGCCGACCGGAGCCGCTCGGCGTCGGCGGCGCGGCTTCGATCAGGCCGAGTTGGTCGCCCGTCAGGTCGCCCGCCAGTTGGGTCTGCCGTGCAGACGCCTGCTCGAACGCGCCGCCGACAGCGGCACACAAACCGGCCGGACCCGATCCGAACGCCTGCATGGCGCGCACTTTCGCGCCCACCCCGGCGTCGCCGGCCGCCGCGTGCTCGTCGTCGACGATGTCGTCACCACCGGTGCCACATTGCACTCCGCCGCCATCGCGCTCACCGCCGCCGGGGCGGCGTCCACCCCGCTGTACGCCGTCGCCGCCACACCTGCCGGCACCGCCCGCCCGGCACGGCGGGCACGTCACCTCACATCCGTGGCCGCATGAGGCGTTCCGTTGCACCCGTCCCCGCGGGGCATGCGGCTGGACGGCGCCGGTAGGCTGGGCGGCCGCATGGGAATCCTGGACCGCATCCTCCGCGCCGGGGAAGGCAAGAAGATCAAGGCACTCGAAGGCATCGTCCCCGACGTCAACGCGTGGAGGCCCGAGATCGAGGCCCTCTCCGACGATGGGCTCAAGGCCAAGACCGGCGAGTTCCGCCAGCGCCTCGACAACGGTGCCGACGTCGACGACCTCCTCATCGAAGCGTTCGCAGTCTGCCGCGAGGCGGCGTGGCGCACGATCGGCCAACGTCACTACGACGTGCAGATCATGGGCGGTGCCGCGCTGCACTTCGGCTGGGTCGCCGAGATGAAGACCGGCGAGGGCAAGACCCTGGTGTCGACGCTGCCGGCGTACCTCAACGGCCTCACCGGCAAAGGCGTCCACCTCGTCACGGTCAACGACTACCTCGCCCGCCGTGACGCCGAGTGGATGGGCCAGATCCACCGCTGGCTCGGCCTCGATGTCGGCCTGATCATCCCCGGTTACAAGAACTCGGCGGCGGAGAAGCGGCTCAGCTACGAAGCCGCGATCACGTACGGCACGAACAACGAGCTCGGCTTCGACTACCTGCGCGACAACATGGCCCAAACCCGCGCCGACAAGGTGCAACAGCGCGGCCACAACTACTGCATCGTCGACGAGGTCGACTCGATCCTCATCGACGAAGCGCGTACGCCGCTGATCATCTCGGGTCGCGTCGGCGACGCCGCCAAGCTCTACTACCGGTTCGCGTCGATCGCTCGCTCGCTCCAGCGCGACGTCGACTACGAGGTCGAAGAGGACAAGCGCGTCGTCGTGCCCCTCGAAGCCGGCATCGAAAAGGTCGAGCGGGCGCTCGACGTCGAGAACCTCTACGACGACGTCCAGTCCAACTTCGTTCACCAGTTCACCGTGGCGCTCAAGGCCAAGGAGCTGTACAAGCGCGACAAGGACTACATCGTCCAAGGCGGCGAGGTGAAGATCGTCGACGAGTTCACGGGCCGCATCCTCGAGGGCCGGCGTTGGTCGGAGGGCATCCACCAAGCGGTCGAGGCGAAAGAGGGCGTGAAGATCAAAGAGGAGAACCAGACCCTCGCCACGATCACGCTGCAGAACTACTTCCGGATGTACGACAAGCTCGCCGGCATGACCGGCACCGCCCAGACCGAGGCGGCCGAGCTGATGAACACGTACGGCCTCGGCGTCGTTCCGATCCCGACGAACCGTGACGTCAAGCGAGTCGATCATCCCGACCTGATCTTCAAGACCGAGCAGGCGAAGTTCGACGCGATCATCGAAGAGATCGAGCCGCGCCACGAGTCCGGCCAGCCGGTGCTCGTCGGTACGGCGAGCGTCGCCCGGAGCGAGATCCTCTCGCGGCTGATGGAGCAGCGCGGGATTCGCCACGAGGTCCTCAACGCCAAGCAGCACACCCGTGAGGCCGAGATCGTCACGCAGGCTGGCCGCCTCGGCTCGGTCACGGTCGCCACCAACATGGCCGGTCGCGGCGTCGACATCCTCCTCGGCGGCAACCCCGAAGGGTTGGCGCGCCACGACGTGTTGAAAGAGGGCTACACGGCTGATCTGCTCGTCGACGAGTACGAGCTCCCGGTGCCGCTCGAGCAGATGCCGGAGGACTTCCGCGAGGCGCGAGCCAAGGCGCTCGCCCGGTACGACGAGCTGTACGCCGAATACGCCGCCCAGTGCAAGGCCGAAGGCGACGAGGTTCGCCAGCTCGGCGGGCTCTTCGTGGTCGGATCCGAGCGCCACGACAGTCGCCGCATCGACAACCAGCTCCGCGGGCGTTCCGGCCGCCAGGGCGACCCCGGCGAGAGCCGGTTCTTCCTCAGCCTCGACGACGACCTGATGCGCCTGTTCGCCACCGGGGCCCTCAACTACGTGATGGGCAAGGCGCTCCCCGACGACGAGGCGATCGAGGCCAAGATGGTGTCGAAGGCCATCGAGCGCGCCCAGACCACCGTCGAGACGAAGAACGCGGAGATCCGCAAGAACGTCCTCAAGTACGACGAGGTCATGAACGAGCAGCGCAAGGTGATCTATGCGCGACGCGACCAGATCCTCGACGGCGAAGATCTGCGGGCGGCGGCCATGGAATACCTCGCCGAGGCGGTCGAGGCACTCACCGCCACCCACTGTGCGTCGGTCGCCGACGACGAGTGGGATCTCGACGGCCTCGCCAAGGAGCTCACGCTCTACTACCCGACCACGATCACCAACGAGCAGTTGCGTGAGTGCCGCAACACCGACCAGATCGCCGAGTTGATCATGGCCGATGCCACGGCGTACTACGAGCGGCGCGAAGCCGAGCTCGGCGAGGAGGTGCTGCGTCAGGTCGAACGTCAGGTGATGCTGCGCATCATCGACCAGCGCTGGCGCGAACACTTGGAGGAGATGGACTACCTCCAAGGTGGCATCAACCTGCGGGCGATGGGCCAGAAGGACCCGCTCACCGAGTGGCAGCGCGAGGGCTTCGAGATGTTCGGTTCGATGATGACCGGCATCGCCCAAGACTTCGTCAAGTACGTCATGCACGTGCAGGTGGTGCAGAACCAGGCGCCGCAGCCCGCCGCGGCGCCGGTGGTGCAGAACCTGCAGACCACGTCGTCCGACGACGTCGAACAGAACGGCTTCGCCGAAGCGGCGCGTGCCGCCGTCGCCGACGGTGATCTGCCGCCGGGTGCCGCGCCGGCGCCGGTCGCGGCCAAGCAACAGACGGTCGTCAAGGACGAGTTCTCCAAGACGCCGCGCAACGCTCCGTGCCCGTGTGGCTCGGGCAAGAAGTTCAAGCAGTGCCACGGCGCCGCGTGACATGCGCGACTTCACGAGCGACCTGCGTGAGGTCAAGCGACGCCTCGACGAGGCCGAGCAGTACCTGAACGTCGCCGACAACCGCGAGCGCTTCGCGGTCTTGGAAGCTGAGATCTCCGATCCGGCGCTGTGGGACGACCAGGAGCGGGCCAAGAAGCTCAACGCCGAGTACGCCGACATCCGCGACGACCTGTCGACGTTCGACTCGCTGACCGCTGAGCTCGCCGACGTCGAGGTGCTCCACGAGCTTGCCCGCGACGAGGGCGACGAGTCGCAAGAGCCCGACATCGAGGCGGCGATCGCCGCGATCGCCACGACGCTCGACCAACTCGAGCTGCGCAGCTTGTTCACTGGCGAGCACGACGACAGCGACTGCATCGTCCAGATCAACGCGAAGGACGGCGGCGTCGATGCCCAGGACTTTGCCGAGATGTTGTTGCGCATGTACGAGCGCTGGGCCGAGCGGCGCGGCGGGCTCACGTTCAGCGTCAACTACGTCTCGGAAGGGACCGAGGCCGGCATCTTGTCGGCGGAGGCGACGATCACCGGCCGCTACGCGTACGGCTTGATGACTGGCGAGCGCGGCACACACCGCCTCGTGCGCATCAGCCCGTTCGACAACCAGGGCCGCCGCCAGACGTCGTTCGCTGCGGTGCAGGTGTGGCCGATGCTCGACGACGTCGAGGTCGACATCGACGAATCCGACATCCGCATGGAGGTGTTCCGCGCCTCAGGTGCTGGCGGCCAGCACATCAACAAGACCAGCTCCGCCGTGCGGTTGATCCACGAACCGACCGGCCTCGTGGCGAGCTCGCAAGAGGAGCGCAGCCAGCTCCAGAACCGCGAGCGGGCGATGGGTCGGCTCACGGCGATGATCGCGGCCAAGGCCGAGGAGGACCGCGCCGCCGAGCTCGACGCGATCGCCGGCAAGCAGGCTCAGGTGGGGTGGGGCAGCCAGATCCGCAGCTACGTCCTGCAGCCTTACCAGATGGTCAAGGACCTGCGCACGGAGGTCGAGACGAGCGACGTCAGCGGTGTGCTCGACGGTGACATCGACAAGCTCGTCGAGGGCTACCTGCAGTGGCGCCGCGCCCAGGGCGAATGAACTCGGCGATAGCCTCACCGTGCCTCCAGGGCACATCATGATCCGACTCGAGAACGTCACCAAGAGCTACTCGTCCGACGTCGTCGCGCTGCGCGACGCCAGCTTCGACGTCGCCAAGGGCGAGTTCGTGTTCCTCGTCGGGCCCTCCGGATCGGGCAAGAGCACGCTCTTGCGGATGCTCAACCGCCAAGAGCGCCCCGAGCGCGGCGCCGTGTGGGTCGCCGGCCGCAACATCGTCGACATGCCGCCAGGGCGCATCCCGCACCTGCGGCGCAACATCGGCAACATCTTCCAGGACTACAAGCTGCTGCTCGAAAAGACCGTCTTCGAGAACGTCGCCTTCGCCCAAGAGGTGATCGGGCGGCCATCGCACGTCATCAAGCAGCAGGTTCCTGCGGTGCTCGAACTGGTCGGGCTCGCCGGCAAAGAAGACCGTTTGCCGCACCAGCTGTCGGGTGGCGAGCAGCAGCGTGTGTCGATCGCTCGGGCGTTCGTCAACCGGCCGCTGATCATGCTCGCCGACGAGCCGACCGGAAACCTCGACCCGGCGACGGGCGAGGGCATCATGCGCCTCCTCGACCGCATCAACAAGACCGGCACGACCGTCGTCATGGCCACCCACGACCAGCGCATCGTGAACACGATGCGCAAGCGCGTCATCCAGCTCGATCGCGGCGTCATCGTCCGCGACCAGGCCCGCGGCGTGTACGAGTGACGAACGGCTCCTGAACCGACACGAACCATGCTCTCCCGCCTCCGCTACACCCTCCGCGAAACGCTCGGCAGCTTCCGCCGCAACGCCACGTTGACCGTCGCGTCGATCATCACCGCGGCCATCTCGCTGCTCGGCGTCGGCCTCACGCTCCTCAGCCAGCACGCCTTCGACAACCTGCTCGCCCGCTGGGAAGGCGGTGTCGAGATGATCGTGTTCATGAACCCGACGGCGACGAGCGACCAGCTGGCGCTTGTCGAGGGCGCACTGACGCAGAACAGCCAGTTCATCGCTTCGTTCGAGTACTGCGATGAGCAGTGCTCACTCGAAGAAGCTGACCGCATCTTCGCCGGCGAGCCAGGCGTGCGGGCCCTGCTCACCGAGGACACGATCCCGACGCAGTTCAAAGCGGTGCCGACCGAGAACACCGATGTCGCCCTGCTGCGCCAGGTGTCGAGCGCGTTCTCGGAGCTGCCCGGGGTGTACGACGTGAGCTTCGCCGAAGATCAGGTGAGCCTGATCACCCAGCTGCAGAGCTTCTTCGGGTTCCGCCTGCTGTTGTTGTCGGTGTTCTTGCTGCTCGCCGCGATCTTGTTGATCTGGAACACGATCCGCACCGCGATCTTCGCCCGAAGACGCGAGATCGAGGTGATGAAGCTGGTCGGCGCGACCGACTGGTTCATCCGCATCCCGTTCATGCTGGAGGGGTTGCTGCACGGCCTGGTCGGCGCCGCCCTCGCCAGCCTCGGGCTCTACGCGTGGAACTCGCAGTGGACCAGTGGTGTGCAGGACTTCCCCGACAACAGCGGGTTCTCAGCGCTCGTCGTGGTCGACGGGTACGACACGACGGTGATGCTGATCATGTTCGCCATCGGCGCCCTCGCCGGTGCCATCGGCTCCGGCATCGCCGCCAGCCGGTTCCTCGACGTCTGATCGCGCCCGTTGCGGTGAGGCAGGTCCTGTTGGCCGACGCGCCTGGCAGCATTGCATCCGGGGTCAGACCCCAGATGCAACCCATCGAACGCTGCACCTGCCACCATCGGTGTGTCGTTGCATCTGGGGTCTGACCCCGGATGCAATGCTCGCGCGAGGGTACGGTGCCGGGCATGGAGTACACCGAGATCCTCTACGACGTCACCGACGGCATCGCCACGATCACGATGCATCGGCCGGAGAAGATGAACGCCTTCACCGGCACGATGATGTACGAGATGATCGACGCGTTCGATCGCGTCGATGCCGACGACGACGTGCGAGTGGTGATCGTCACCGGATCCGGCGAGCGTGCGTTCTGCGCCGGGGCCGACCTCGGTGGGGGAGGCGAGACGTTCGCCCGCGGCGGCAGCGACGTGCAGACGCCGGTCGGCGTTCCCCGCGATGGTGGCGGCCTGCTCTCGCTGCGCATCTTCGAGTGCACCAAGCCGGTGATCGGTGCGATCAACGGTGCAGCCGTCGGTGTCGGGGTCACGATGACGTTGCCGATGGACATCCGCCTCGCCGCCGACACGGCCCGATTCGGGTTCGTGTTCGCCCGCCGGGGCATCGTGCCCGAGGCGTGCTCGTCGTGGTTCTTGCCACGCGTCGTCGGCATCAGCACCGCTGCCGAGTGGTGCTATTCGGGTCGCGTGTTCGGTGCCGCCGAAGCCCACGAGCGCGGACTCGTGCGCAGCGTGCACCCGCCGGCGGACGTGCTCGACGCGGCTCGCGGCATCGCCCGCGAGATCGCCGACAACACGGCACCGGTCTCCGTGGCGCTCACCCGCCAGATGCTGTGGCGCATGTTGGGTGCCGATCATCCGATGGCCGCCCACCGTGTCGACTCGCGCGGCATCGCCTCGCGCGGGGCCAGCGACGACGCCCGTGAAGGCGTCGTCAGCTTCCTCGAGAAGCGGCCGGCGGTGTACCCGGTGAAGGTCAGCGACGGGCTGCCGGACATCTTCCCGGATTACGAAGCTCCCGAATTTCACTGAGCCGAATTTCACGGGCTTCGGCGCGTCGACAGCAGGGATTCGCCCTTGCGTTCACGCGACAGAAACATTACAGTTTCATGACAAGCGGACGGGGAACCTTCATCGCCACCCACCCCAGCGGGCGAACAGGAGTCAACCTCATGTCCATTCCCACCAGCCATTTCCGTGGTCACGATGTCGTTGACCCGGAGAACCGTCTGATCGGCACGATCGACGACGTGCTCTACGACCACACCGGCGAGCCGACGTGGGCCGTGGTCAACCTGGGCCTGTTGCGGTCCGCTCACTACCTCCCCGTGGCCGCCGGATACCTCACCGAGGAGGGCACGTTCGTCGTGCCGTACGACAAGCGCACGGTCAAGGCCGCACCGAAGGTCTCGCGCGATCACGTGCTCGACCCCACGGTCGAACACGACCTCGTGGAGCACTACGAACTGGCGAGCTGAACTTCTCAAGTATCACCGAGCTCTTACCGATGTCTTGACATCGACGGGAATCCTGCGGGGCAGGTTCTCGTTGACAGTCGTGACGACAAGACGTGACGACACGACGAAGAGAGAGTTCGGACGATGACGACGATGCTGATGGAAGTACTGAACACGGGCGACGTGCTCGAGCTCAACCACAAGGGCGACGTGATGACGGTGCTCGTCCTGCTCGCCACCGAGACCGCCGTGGTGCTCGACCCCTGCGACGGTTCCACCCCATTCGTGCTCAACGCCGACGAGCTCGTCGAGTACCGCAAGTTCGACGCCGACGCGCTGCTCGACGACGTGTTCGCCTGACACCGGGCACCTGATCTCCGCAGCGCCGCCCCGATAACGTCGGCGGGCGTGTCCGTCGTCGAGGTACGCGAGCTCCACAAGCGCTACGACGCCGTCCGCGCCGTCGACGGATTGTCACTGTCGATCGAGGCCGGCGAGGTCTACGCACTGCTCGGCGAGAACGGGGCGGGCAAGTCGACGACGGTCGAGATCCTCGAGGGCTATCGCCGCGCGGACTCCGGAACCGTGTCGGTGTTGGGCGTCGATCCGGCGACGGCGGGCCGCGACTTCCGCGACCGCATCGGCATCGTGTTGCAATCGAGTGGCATCGAGGCCGAGTTCACCGTGCGCGAGGTGATCGGGCTCTACGCCAGTGCGTACCGCAATCCGCGACCACTCGACGAGGTCGTTCACCTCGCCGGGCTCGACGAGAAGGTCGACGAGCGGGTGGGTGCGTTGTCGGGCGGCCAGAAGCGGCGGATCGACCTCGCCCTCGGCATCGTCGGGCGGCCCGAACTGCTCTTCCTCGACGAACCGACGACCGGATTCGACCCGTCCGCTCGCCGCCAGGCGTGGGAGCTGATCGAGGCGCTCGGCGGCGACGGGACGACCGTGCTGTTGACCACTCACTACCTCGATGAGGCCGAGCATCTCGCCGACCGCGTCGGGGTGCTTTCGCGGGGACGCTTGATCGCCGAGGGGACCCCGCGCAGCCTGATCGAGCGCGCGAGTCCCACGATGATTCGATTCGCGCTCCCCGACGAGGTCGTCGACGTCGGACCGGAGCACTTCGCAGATCTGCTCGGGGTCGAGGTGCGCGTGGTCGCGGGGATGATCGAGGCGGGCGTCGATCATCCGACTGCCGCTGTGCACCGCCTGACTGGGTGGGCAGTGGAGGCAGGCGTCGAGCTCGACTCGTTGTCGATCACCCGCGTCTCGCTGGAGGACGTCTACCTCTCGCTCACGACCGAGACCGGCACGACCGAGAACGTCAGGGAGGCGGGGGAGTGAGCGGGTTTCCGTCGACGTCGCGACTGCTGGTCGTGCAGACCCGCTATCAGCTCGTGACGTTCTGGCGCATCCCCGTTGCCATGTTCTTCACGGTTGGGCTGCCGCTGATCATGCTCGTGTTGTTCAACGCCCTCTTCGGCGATGGCACGATCGAAGCGAACGGTGGCGATTGGTCGATCCAGCAGTTCTACACCGGCGGTCTCGCCGCGTTCACCGCGGTGTCGGCGACGTTCACGAACCTCGCCAACATGGTCCCGATCCGGCGCGACGAGGGTGTGCTGAAGCGCTGGCGGGGGACACCCTTGCCGACGTGGATCTACGTCGCCGGCTTCTGCATCTCGGCGCTGATCATCGCCCTCGTGGGCGTCGTGCTCCTGCTCACGCTCGGCGTCGTCGCCTACGACCTCGAGATCGAGGCCGCCAAGATGCCCGCCGCGTTGCTCACGTTCGTCGTCGGTGTCACGTCGTTCGCCGCGCTCGGCATGGCGCTCGCCGCGGTCGTCAAGACGGCGAGCGGCGCGTCAGCGGCGGCCAATGCGATCATCTTGCCGCTGGCGTTCGTATCGAACATCTTCATCCCGCTGGAGGATCCGCCGCGCTGGATCGAGATCGTCGGTGGCATCTTCCCGCTCAAGCCGTTCGCCAGCGCGTTCCAGGACTGCTTCTCACCGTTCGTCGAGGCACCGGCGTTCGCATGGGGTCGCCTCGCGTTCGTCGCCGCCTGGGGTGCCGTCGGTCTCGCCGTGGCGCTCACTCGCTTTCGCTGGGAGCCGAGCGGCAGCGCGCCGCGGCGACGCCGGTCCCGCCCCACCGCCACCCCCGCGTGAGATTGCATCCGGGGTCAGACACCACATGCAACAGCAAACATGATGTTGGCCGGCCTGGCGCTGGTGCGCGGTTGCATGTGGTGTCTGACCCCGGATGCAATCTCACGTGAGCGTCAGGAGAAGACGATCGTCTTGCGGCCGTGCACGAGGACGCGGTGTTCGAGATGGGCGCGCACGGCGCGGGCCAGCACGACCGTCTCGAGGTCACGACCGCGTGCGGTGAGGCGTCGGACGTCGTCGCGGTGGCTGACGTGGACCGTGTCCTGCTCGATGATCGGACCCTCGTCGAGGTCAGCGGTGGCGTAGTGGGCGGTGGCGCCGATCAGCTTGACGCCGCGGTCGTGCGCCTGGCGGTACGGGTTGGCGCCGACGAACGAGGGCAGGAACGAGTGGTGGATGTTGATGATGCCGCTCGGTCGCGTGGCGACGAACCGGTCGCTGAGGATCTGCATGTATCGGGCGAGGACCACCAGCTCGACACCGCAGCGCTCGAGCGCGGCGAGCACGGCGTCCTCCTGGGCGGGCTTGGTCTCCGGTGTGACCGGGAGGTGGACGAACTCGACGCCGAGGTGCTCGACGATCTCGGCGTGGTCGGCATGGTTCGACACGACGACGCGGAGGTCCATCGGCAGCTCGCCGCCGCGCCAGCGGGTGAGCAGGTCGTACAGACAGTGACCCTGACGGGAGACGAGGATCGCGGTCGGTGTCGCCACGTCGCTGAAGCGCAGCTCGGCGGTCATCGCGAACGCGTCGGCGATCGGCGCGAACGCATCGGCGATCGCGTCGCGTGCGAGACCGAAGCCGTCGAGCTCGAACTCGATGCGCTGGAAGAACATCGCGCCGGCACCGTGGACGTCTCCCGCGCCGCCTCCCGCACCGTTGCCCGAGCTGTCGACGTGCTGTTCGGCGTGCACGATGTTGCCGCCGTGGTTGGCAAGGAACGTTGCGGTCGCGGCGACGACGCCTTGACGGTCCGGGCACGACAACAACAAGACAGCGGTGGTCACGATGTCCCATTCAACGCGGCCGGCCGTCCGTCCCCAACCGTCCAGGCACAATCGGGGGGATCAGGCGAGGGCGTAGCAGGCGATGGCTGTCGCGGCGGCGACGTTGAGCGAGTCGACGCCGCTGGCCATCGGGATCCGCACCGGCGTCGCGAGCGCCAGCAGCTCGACGGACAGCCCGGTGCGCTCGGAGCCGACGAGCACCGCCCGCCGCGGCGCCGGTTCGATCGTCGCGATGTCGATCGCTGCGGGGTCCGGTGTGAGCGCGTACAGCGTGAACCCCTCGCGCGAGTCGGTGAGCGCGCGGAGATCGCCGGCGAGCTGGGTCGTCCGGGCGTGAGGTAGCTCGAACACCGTGCCCATCGCAACGCGCAACGACCGGCGGGCGAGAGGGTCGGCGCTGGTGTGGTCGAGCACGAGACCCTGCCAGCCGAGTGCAGCAGCGTTACGGATGATCGAGCCGACGTTGGCCGGGTTGTCGACCGCCTCGGCGACGACGAGCCGATCGCTGCGGGCGGCGAGCTCGGCGACACTGGGCCGTGACGGCCGGCGGAACAAGGCGATGATCGACGCCGGAACTCCGAGCCCCGCGACGTGGGCGCGGACGCGCTCGCTGCCTCCGTACACCGGACACCCGAGCGTCGCTGCCGCAGGCGGGACGTGTTCGATGTCGACGAGCGCGGCGACGGGCTGGCAACCGGCGGCGAGTGCCCGCTCGACGACGAGGTCGCCCTCGGCGAGAAACATGCCGGCGCCTGCGTCGTCGCGTCGCTGTGCCCGGTTGGCGAGTCGCCGTTCGTTGAGCCGGAACTGGGTGAAACGGGGATCGTCGGGGTCGTCGATCGGGATGATCGCCACCATCGCCGTGCCGACGATCAGTAGTGGTACGGGTAGGGGGACCAGTCCGCGGGACGCTTCTCGAGGAAGCTGTCGCGTCCCTCGGCGGCCTCGTCGGTGCCATAGGCGAGTCTGGTCGCTTCGCCGGCGAACAGCTGCTGGCCGACGAGGCCGTCGTCGATCAGGTTGAACGCGTACTTCAACATGCGCTGCGCGGTCGGGCTCTTGGCGCAGATCTCGCGACCCCACTCGAGTGCGGTCGCCTCCAGCTCGTCGTGGGCGACCGACGCATTGGCCGCGCCCATCGCGACCATCTCGTCGGCTGTGTACTCGCGGCCGAGGAAGAAGATCTCGCGGGCGAACTTCTGACCGACCTGGCGGGCGAGGTAGGCAGATCCGAACCCGCCGTCGAAGCTGGCGACGTCGGCGTCGGTCTGCTTGAAGCGGGCGT
>CAZQCP010000021.1:10401-10734 GCA_964592115.1 uncultured Ilumatobacteraceae bacterium | reverse complement strand
CAAGCAGACCGACGCCGACGTCGCCAGCTTCGACGGCGGGTTCGGATCTGCTTGAAGCGGGCGTGTTCGCGGCTGGCGAGCGTGAGGTCGCACACCACGTGGAGGGAATGACCACCGCCGGCCGCCCATCCCGGCACCACGCAGATCACGACCTTGGGCATGAACCGGATCAGGCGTTGTACTTCGAGGATGTGGAGCCGCCCGGCCCGGCCCGCATCGATCGTGTCGGCGGTGGTGCCCTCGGCGTACTTGTAGCCGTCCTTGCCGCGGATGCGCTGATCGCCGCCCGAGCAGAACGCCCAGCCGCCGTCCTTCGGCGACGGACCATTGCCG
>CAZQCP010000021.1:0-10391 GCA_964592115.1 uncultured Ilumatobacteraceae bacterium | reverse complement strand
TCGAGGGCGGTGTACAGCTCGTCGACCGTGTGAGGCCGGAACGCGTTGCGCACCTCGGGCCGGTCGAACGCGATGCGTACGACGCCGGCATCGACGGCGCGGTGGTACGTGATGTCGGTGAAGTCGAAGCCGTCGACCGCGCGCCACGCGTCGGGGACGAAGATCTCGGACACGGGGGCAACTTCGCTGGCCATCGACCCATGTTGGCCGATCCGGTACGGTTCGCCCATGCCACACGCGGACATCAACGGCCAGCGCATCCACTTCCAGGACACGGGTGGCGAAGGTCCGCCCGTCATCCTCGCCCACGGGTTCTTGATGGACCTCGAGATGTTCGCGCCCCAGGTCGAGGCGCTGCGCGATCGCTGGCGCGTGATCACGTGGGACGAGCGCGGGTTCGGGCAGACCGAGTACGACGGGAAGCCCTTCACGTACTGGGACTCGGCGGCCGACTGCATCGGGCTGCTCGACCACCTCGGCATCGACCGCGCCGTCGTCGGTGGCATGAGCCAGGGCGGGTTCTTGTCGCTGCGCGCCGCGCTCACAGCGCCGGAGCGGGTACGAGCGCTGATCCTGCTCGACACCCAGTCAGGTCAAGAAGATCCCGAGACGGTGCCCGCCTATGAGGCGATGCGCGACACGTGGCTTGCCGCGGGCCCGGTCGACGACCTTGTGAACGCGGTCGCCCAGATCATCATCGCCGACCCCGACGAGAACCCGCGGTGGACGGCGAAGTGGAAGCAGCAGCCGAACGACTACATCGTCGAACCGTTCGCGACACTCGTCGGTCGCGACGATGTGACCGGTCGGCTGGGAGAGATCACGTGCCCCGCGCTCGTGGTGCACGGCACGGAGGACACGGCGATCTCGATGGAGCGCGCCGAGGAGCTCGCCGCGGGGCTGGCCGGTAGTACGGGGGTGGTTCGCGTCGGTGGCGCCCACGCCGCCAACCTCACCAACCCGGAGCCGGTGAACGCGGCGATCATCGAGTTCCTCGACTCGCTCGGAGACTGACAGGGTGGGGCGACTGCAGGTCGTCGGGATCGAGGGACTCCCCGAGATCGCCGACGGTGACGACGTCGCGGGCATGGTCCACGCGGCCGCCGCGGCGCAGGGCGATCCGTTGGCCGACGGCGATGTACTGGTGTTGACGTCGAAGATCTTGTCGAAGGCGGAGGGCAGGGCGATCGAGCTCGAGGCGGTCGTGCCGTCGGCGTTCGCGACGGCGTGGGGCACGAAGTGGGACAAGGACCCGCGGGTCGTCGAGGTGGTGCTCGGCGAGTCGCGACGCATCGTGCGCCAGATCGGTCCGGTCCTCATCACCGAGACCCATCACGGCTTCGTGTGTGCCAACAGCGGTGTGGACCAGTCGTCGAGCGGCGCGGTCGACCGCGTGCTGGTGCTCCCGCTCGATCCCGACGCGTCGGCCCGGCGCGCCAGGGCGCGCCTCACCGACCTCGGTGTCGACGTGGCGGTGGTGGTCAGCGACACGTTCGGACGACCGTGGCGGGAGGGGCAGACCGACATCGCCATCGGCGTCGCCGGCATCGCCCCGCTGTACAGCTACATCGGCCAGCACGACCCGCACGGCCACGAGTTCCGCGTGCAAGAGCTGTGCGTCGTCGACGAGCTCGCGGCTGCGGCCGAGCTGGTGAAGGGCAATACGAGCCGTGTGCCAGCGGCGTTCGTCCGCGGCTACCCCTGGACCCCCGACGACACCGCGTCGATGGCCCCCGTCATCCGCGACTCCTCCCGCGACCTGTTCCGCTGATTGCATCCGGGGTCAGACCCCACATGCAACCGGAGCGATCGTCATGGCGGGTAGACCACTCGTGTGCTGTTGCATGTGGGGTCTGACCCCGGATGCAATCAGCCGGCGAGGTCTTTGGCGATGCCGTAGAAGTAGTTGCCGGACAGGCCGAGCGAGTCGACGTCGATGCGCTCGTCGTTGCCGTGGAACCGCGAGCCGAACGTGGCGAAGTCCATCGCCGGCGAGAACAGGCCCGCCCCGTACGCGGTGACGCCGCGCTCGCGGAAGAAGCGAGCGTCGGTGCCGCCGACGATCAGCCCGGGAACGAGCTTGGCGCCCGGGTAGGCGACCTGGGTGTGCTTGGTGACGGTCTCCCACAGCAGGTTGTTCTCACCGAACGACGAGGCCGTCGGGTCGGCGTGTTGGAGGACCGACACCTCGACGTGGTCGAAAAGCTCGCCGAGCGCGTCGCGCAGCATCGCGTCGACGTCGTCCTTGCTCGTGCCGGGCACCGTGCGGATGTCGACGTCGATGTCGATGACGTCGGGGATCGTGTTCGTCTTCTGTCCGCCGTGGGCGACGTTCGGTGAGAACGTCGTGTGTGTCTCGGCATGGCACAGCCGGGCGATCGGCGTCGGCAACGTTTCGAGCGTCGACCAGATCGTGTCCTGCGACGACAGACCGTCGCGCACCTCGTCGGGGAGCGACAGCGAGTCGAGCTGTGCTTGCCAGATGTCGTCGAGATGCGCCGCTGGGCGATACGCGGCGATCCGGCGCACGATCTCGGACGCCTTGATCAGCGCGTTGTCGGCGCCGAAGGGCATCGACCCATGCCCCGGGGTGCCCCGCACCCGCAGCCGCCGCCACGCCAGCCCCTTCTCGCCGACGTTGACCGTGACGGTGCGCGTGCCGTCGTGTCCCGCGGTGGACCATCCGCCGAGCTCGGTGAGGACGTAGTCGGCGGCGATCGCGTCCCAGTGGTGCTCGGCCATCCACTCGGCGCCCCACACGCCACCGGCTTCCTCGTCGCCGACGCCGAAGTAGATCACGTCGCCCTTCGGCCGGAACCCTTCATTGGCGAGTCGGCGGAAG
Organism: uncultured Ilumatobacteraceae bacterium; assembly: GCA_964592115.1. Lineage (GTDB taxonomy): Bacteria > Actinomycetota > Acidimicrobiia > Acidimicrobiales > Ilumatobacteraceae > Sva-07. The sequence continues at coordinate 7,549 of CAZQCP010000021.1, read as the reverse complement.
GCGACCGCCATCGACGAGGTCAGGTTGAGCATGTCGATCGCGCCGCGGCCCCACACCTCGCCGTCGATCACTTCGCCACCGAACGGGTCCTCCCGCCAGCCGTCGGCGTTGACCGGCACGACGTCGGTGTGGCCCATGAGGCACAGCGTCGGAGCGTCAGGGTCCGACCCCTCGATGCGGGCGACGATCGAGTCGCGGCCTGGGCGCGGTGTGAAGCGCTGCACGTCGAGGCCGGCGCCCTCCAGGTACTGCTGCAGCAGATCCGCGTTGCGCGTCTCGTTGCCCGAGTCCGGGGTGCCGTCGTTGACACATTCGTTGCGAATCAGCGCCTGCAACAGCTCGGTGGTCGGACCGGTGAACTCCTCGGCGGTGGCCATCGCGTCACGCTAGCCCGGGTCGGGACGACCGATGCCGACGACGATGGCGCGCCACGCATTGTCGACGCGCGTCGGTTCGAGGGGCTGGGCGAGGGGTTGGTCGAGGGACGTGTCGGCGGCGAGGCCGGTCAGCCATTCGATGAGACGTTGACCTTCGACGTACGGGGTGGCCTCGATCGTGGTTTCCGCCGCTGGACGGGACTCGTCGGGCGAGCCCCAGAACACGCGGGCGAGCGCGACCGAGCGCATCGACACATCGTCGAGCAGGGCGTCGAGTGCGGCGCGGGTGATCGCCGTGTCGGCGGCCGTGCCTGCGGTGGCGGCGATGCGCTCTGGGTCGGGCCGATCACCGACACGGGTGGTGATGGCGATCACGCCAGGCGGGCCGACGACGACGTGGTCGATGCCGGGCAGCTGGTCGCCGATCTCGTGGACGACCCTCCAAGGTGGCGACGACAGGCGGCGCAGCGTCTCGGCCGTGAGCCGTACGACGGACACCTCGCGGCGCTCGCCCGTCGGTGTCGAGCGGAGGCTGCGGACGTACCACCGCCAGATGGCGAACAGCACGACGGGTAACAAGACGATCGGGATGACGATGCCGGGCGACACGCGCCCATTGAAGCCGATCAGTCGAGGCGACGCAGCGGACCTTCGTCGCGAGCGACCGGACCCAACCGCACGGTCGTGTCGGTGACGACCGCTCCTTCGGCGCTGACGATGACCGGATTGAGGTCGAGCTCGACGATCTCGGGATGGTCGGACGCGAGCTGCGCGGCGAGGACGATCGACTCCACGAGGTCGGACGGATCGAAGTTCGCCGACGCGAGGGCGGCGCCGAGGCGCGTGTCACGCAGCATCGTCGTGGCGGTCGCTGGCGAGACGGGAGCGAGGCGGATCGTGCGGTCGTCGATCGCGTCGGCGTTCGCTCCGCCGAGGCCGACCGACACGATGGCGCCGAGTCGGTCGTCGTGCTCGCCGCGTATGCGTACGTCGATGCCGGGCGCGGCCATCTCCTGCACGACGAGCTCTCTGCCGTCCTCGCCGAGCGCGCGCCCGATCACGTCGACCGCGTCGCGCACGTCGTCGGCTGCGGCCAGGTCGAGGGCGACGCCGGCCCGCGCCGATCGCCCGGGTCGCCGGTGGACGGCCTTGAGGGCCACCGGGTAGCCGACGGCGTCGGCATCCGCGACGGCGCGGTCCGGGGTGGTCGCTCGTGTCGCGGCGACGTGGATGCCGTACGTGCCGAGCAACTCGCAGCGGGCGGCGATACCGAGCTCGGTCGGGGTGCCGTCGCTCGCCGCGAGCGCGTCGGTCACGATCCGGTGGGCGCGCACAGGGTCGATCGGGCGGCCGAGCGATTCGGGCGCAACGCCGTCCTCGTCGCGCCACCGGGCATAGGCGTACGAGCGGCCGAGCACCGCCGCCGCTTGCTCGGGGAACGAGAACGAGGGGATGTCGGAGCCGCGCACGATCGGCCCGTCGGCGCCGCCGAGGAGCACCGCGACGATCGGTTTGTGCTCGTTGCGAGTGGCCTCGTGGATGTACTGCGCGGCGACAGCCACATCGTCTTCGACCGCCGGCGCGTAGATGACGAGAACGCCGTCGACATCGGGATCGGCGAGCGTGTCGGCGAGCGCGGCGGGGTAGTGCTCCGGGCGAGCTCGCCAGTCGAGCGGACTCGGTCCGGTGACCGGAGTGAGTCCGGCGGCGACCAGCGCCGCGTCGGCGAGCGTGCCCGGGCTGCGCGAGTTCGTGATCACGGCGACTCGTGGGCCTGCCAAGACCGGCTGCGACGCGAGAGCGCGCACGGTGTCGAGCAGTGCGGGCACGGTCGGTACCTCGATCAGCCCGGCCTGGCGGTACACCGCACTCCCCAAGCTGCCGCTCGCGGCAGCGCCGGTACGGACGGCGACGATCGGTTTGGTGCGCGACACCCGCCGGGCGATGCGGGCGAACTTGCGCGGGTTGCCGAACGACTCGGTGTACATCGCGATCACGGTGGTGTGCTCGTCGTGCTCCCAGAACTGCAACAGGTCGTTGCCCGAGATGTCGCTCTTGTCGCCGAGCGAGACGAACCACGACACGCCGAGCGAGACCTCGCGGGCCTTGCGCAGGAGCGAGCCGCCGAGCGATCCCGACTGCATCGAGATGGCGACGCTGCCCGGTGGAAGGGCGACGTCGACGAGCGCGCCCTGGAGCCGGGTCTCCGGCCGTGGCGAGGCGATGCCCATGCTGGATGGTCCGATGATGCGCAGGCCGTTGCGACGCGCCCGCGTGACGAGCGCACCGACGTCGACGTCGGTGCCGTCGACGGCGGTGATGACCACCGCGCCGCGCATCCGCTTGGCGATGCACGCGTCGATGGTCGCATCGACTGCGGCGGCGGGTACGGCGACGATCGCCAGCGACACGTCGTCGGGGAGTGCGTCGACCGACCGGAGGCAGGGGTGGCCGAGGATCGAGTCCTGGTTCGGATTCACGGCGTACACGTCGCCGGCGACGCTGCCCACGACGTGCTCCCAGATCGCGCGGCCGACCGAGCCCGGTTGCTCGGACGCGCCGATCACGGCGATGGAGCGCGGGATCAACAAGCGGGCCACAGCGCGCGAGTCGGCGCGCTGTTCGCGTCGTTCGACGTTGTCGATGAACTCGTCGGTGTCGGCGAGCTCCCAGTCGAGGTCGACGACGCCGGAGTCGAAGCGTCGTTGCAGCGGCCACCCGGCGCGGGCGAACACGGCGAGCATCGGGCGGTTGTCCCCCAGGACCTCGGCGGTGAATCGGTTGATGCCGTTGGCGCGGGCGATCGCCGCGAGGTGTTCGAGCAGCAGCGTCGCGATCCCTTGCCCCTGGTGTGCGTCGTCGACCATGAACGCGGCCTCCGCCTCGTCGCGCCCGGGCCAGCGCTCGTAACTCGCCCAGGCGAGCATCTCACCGTGCTGTTCGACGACGAGGGCGGCGCGATCGACCATGTCGACGGTCGTGAAGTGTTCGATTTCGCGTTGGCTGAGTTGTGGCTTCGGCGAGAAGAACCGCCGGTAGATGCTCTCGGAGGACTGCCGTTCGTGGAACGCGGCGAGCGCGGGGCCGTCGTCGGGCGTGATCGGGCGCACGAACACGGCATCGCCGTTGCCGAGGACGACGCTCGACGCCCACGATGACTGCGCGGCCTCTGCCCGATCCATCTCACCCAGCTTGGCAGAGTGGCAGCGCCGACGGAGCTGCCTAGGATCGATTCGTGGCCGTGCCCATCGCCGTGTTCGCTGCGGCTGACCTCGATCTCCACAACACGCCCGACTGGCATCCCGAACGTCGAGGGCGGCTCGACGCCGCGTTGTCCGGCATCGAGCGCGCGGGCCTGAGCGACGCGGTCGAGATGCACGAGCCGCGGCTGGCGACGATCGAGGAGTTGGAGCGCGTGCACACCGCCGAATACCTCCGCCAACTCGAACAGTTCTGCGTGCGCGGCGGCGGCGACCTCGACCCGGACACGTACGCCGCGTCAGGCTCGTGGGACACCGCCCGCCGAGCGGCGGGCGCCGTGCTCGATGCCGTCGATGCGCTCGAGCGGGGCGACGCCGATGTCGCCTTCGCCGCCGGCCGTCCTCCCGGGCATCACGCGGTGCCCGATCGAGCGATGGGCTTTTGTTTGTTCAACAACGTGTCGGTCGCCGCCGCGCAGCTCGCCGATCGGGGCCAGCGGGTGGCGATCGTCGACTGGGACGTGCACCACGGCAACGGCACTCAGGACATCTTCTACGACGACCCGCGGGTGCTCTACGTGTCGACGCACGAGTCACCGTTGTATCCCGGCACGGGACGTGCGGCCGAGATGGGTGGTGCAACGGCGCCGCGGTCGAACCTCAATCTTCCGTTCCCGGCCGGGACCCGTGGCGACGTGTACCGGCGGGCGCTCGACGAGGTGATCGCTCCCGTGGTCACGGAGTTCGCTCCAGACTGGCTGTTCATCTCCGCTGGCTTCGACGGGCATCGCAACGACCCGCTCGCCGGGTTGGAGCTGACGTCGGCCGACTACGCCGACTTCGCCGTCCGGCTGCAGGCGCTCGCGCCGGCGCGGCGGACCGTGGTGGTGCTGGAAGGCGGTTACGACCTCGACGCGCTGTCGCTGTCGACGGGCGCGACGCTGGCCGCGTTGATCGGCGAGGGCTTCCGACCGGAGGAGGCATCGAACGGCGCGGTCGGCGAGGCGGTCGTCGCTGCTGCCCGCCAACGCTGGGAGCTCTGATCAGCGGGGCGTGCGTTCGGGTTTCCCGCTGACGGGAAGGCCGAGATCGGCGGCGATCGCCGGTACGACGAGATCGCACACACCGCCGCCCGTCGACGGTCGGTTGCCTGCCACCGTGGCCGCGACGGCGGTCCGCCCATCCTCGAGCGTCCACGCGCAGGCCTTCGCGCCGTCGACGGTGCCGGTGTGGCCCCACCCGTACTGGTCGTACATCACCGCCGGCCACGACAGCACGCGCCGGTCGTCAGGAGTGATCGAGCCGAGCGTGGCGGCGATCGCATCGGTCGACACGATCAGCGTGCCGGCGCCGCCGAGCCGTGCCAGCCGGCCGAGGCCGAGCGCGTAGCGGATGTCTCCCGGTCGTTCGCCGTCGGTCGACAGGTGGACGCCGCCGGTGCCGGTCGGGTCGAGCACCAGCTGTTGGATCGCCTCGTCGAGCGGGAGCCATGTGAGCGCGCCGACGAGGAGGCCGAGCGCGCAGTAGTTGCCGTTCGAGTAGGTCCACTCGCCGCGGTGCGCTTGCGGTGGCTGACTGACCAGAGCGGGCAGGTACGTCCAGCAGATGTCGTGGCCGACGAACCATGTGGAGCGCACGACCGGCATCCCAGACGTGTGGTCGAGCAGCTCGCGGACGGTGACGTCGCTCCACGCAGGATGGGGAGTGATGCCGACGAGATGCCACGGCACCGGCTCGTCGAGCTGGATCAACCCCTGCTGTTCCAGCCGGGCAACGGCGATGGCGGTGAGCACCTTGCTGACGCTGGCGACGACCATCGGCGAGCTCGACGTGGCAGGCGCGCCGTCGATCGTGGTGCCAGCGGCCCGTTGCAGGATCGGGGAGCCGTCACGGATCACGGTCAGCGACGCCGCGGCGTTGCCCCCGGCGAGCGCGTCGAACGCGGCGTGGGTCGCGTTGAGCTGCGGAACGACGTCCGGTGGGCTCGTAAATGCGACCGTGGTCGAGGTCGTGCTGGTGGTCGAGGTGCTGGTGGTCGAGGTGCTGGTGCTGGTCGAGGTGGTGGTGCTGGTTGTGGTGCTGGTGGTACTAGTCGTCGTCGTCGCCGGAGTGGTCGTCGATGTCGAGGCGACCACCGCAGTGGCGCTGCCGGCCGACGGGGTGGCCGAGGCGCCGGCGGCACACGACACGAGGCTCAACGATGCCAGCGCGATCGAAGTCGCGCGGTCCCATCGCATCCTCGTTGTCGACCCGCGCACGACCGAGAGCGTACGCAGCGTGCAGGCTCGGATCGGCTCACGGTGTCACCACGGTGCCAGGCACCGCGAACCGGACGTCGGGCAAGACATCGATAGATGCCGATCGCGCGTCGGCTCAGACATCGAGGAGGAGCCGGACGGTGACGCAATCGCCGAGTGAGAGATCCTCAGCTCGGCGGACCGCCTGCTTGAGGGGCACGAGGTACAACTCGCCCTTGGGGAACAGCGATGTCCGGAACGCGGTCTCGCCGATCACCGCCTGAACCGGGATCGCACCCCAACCGTAGGTCACGAGTGACGAGATCGCCTCGATCGCGGCGCTGGGCTCCTCGGGCACGGCGACGAAGTGGAAGGGCGACGGTCCACGCCAGTGGATGATCTCCCCGCTGAACTCCAACTCCACCCTCGTGATGCTATGACCGCTGGCGAACCGGACTCCGGCGGTGGCGGGTCTTGGGTCAGTGGCGGGACCAGAACGTGACGAGCTGGTCGGCGATGTCGTCGACGTCGGCGACCATCCACCAGTGGCCGCGGTCTTCGATCGGCAAGATCTCGGTCCCGAGGCGGCGGGCGATGTCGTTCGACAGGTCGGTGGGGACGTACGGATCTTCGTGCGCGTCGATCACGAGGCCCGGCGGCAGGGTCATCGCGGCCAACCGGTCGCCGAGATCACCGACGGCCGGTTGCGCGGCCGTCCGGTAGAGCCGCAGGATGCAACGGGCCATGTCGTCGTTGGCGGCGACGGCGACGTCGGCCGCCATCTCGTCGGTCAGACCGAGTGACGAGAAGATGGACCGCTTGTCCTCGACGCTCCCGGCGGTGAGACCGGCGACCGCCTGTTCGCCGACGTCGGGCGTCTGCCAGAGCTGGGCCATGTCATGCCACACGTAGTCGCGGTGGAGCACGCCGGCGATGTCGCACGCCCACGTGCGAAAGAGGTCGGGTCGCCGGGCGAGTGCGCCGAACACGTGGCCGGCACCCCAGTCGTGGCCGACGACATCCAGCTCCGCTCCATCGTCGCTGCCCGTCCCTGCGAGCGCGGCGAGCTCACCGACGAGCCAGTCGGCGTAGGCGTCCATCGTCGGATCGAAGCCTTCGGGAACCGCGGCACCGAAACCTGGTGGGGAGAGCCGTTCGATCCGCTCGACCCCGCGCTCGCCGAGCGCGCCGACGAGCGGTCCCCAGATCGCCGCTGTCTCGGGGTTGCCGTGGACGAACGCCACCGTGCGTGCAGCCATCTCGTCATCTTGGCAGGGAGCGACACGGTGTGGCCCAGCGAGGAACCCCCGGTGCGAGGCGGCGCCCGCCTGCTGCGTACGGTGCGTCGGATGGAGATCTCGGAGAACTCACGGACCGCCCGCCGGCTGGCGTCGGCCCTCGAACCAGTCGTGGGCCAGGTGTACTTCTCGCCCGAGAGCCACGCCAACTACGTCGCGCTCGGGTTCGACCCAAGTCCAGCAGCGCCCAACGGCGTCGCGCTGCCCGACGGTCCGGCGTACTTCGCCAGCCGCGGCAGCCTGCTCGGCCAGGTGCCCGGCGAGGTGATCGCCGCCGCGTTCGGCGTGTTCAGCACGGCGGTCGTCGTTCCGTCCGTCGACCTCGCCTGGACGCGGACCGACGCCGACACGATCCGCGCTGCTCGCGCCGCTGGCGCACTCGCGCAGTTGCAGCGGCTGATCGGCGAGCGGCCCGACGGTGCCGACCGTGCCGCCGA
>CAZQCP010000020.1:0-35220 GCA_964592115.1 uncultured Ilumatobacteraceae bacterium | reverse complement strand
TGCGCGCCTCGATGCGCGCCAGGTGTGCGGCCCACCAGTCGAACAACGCGTCGTCGGCGACGCCGAACGCGCCATCGACGCCGTGCGCGCACGCCCGGACATCGCCGGACCGCAGCGCCTCGACGGCATCGTCGAGCGAGCCAGCGGGCCATGGCAGCGCGGCGAGCGCGGCCGGCGAGGCACGCACCGTGCCCGCCGACAGCCCGGTGCCGGCACGTTCGTGCCACAGCCACGCCGACGCGACGGGCGAGGTGAGCACCGCGGCGATCTCCCACACCGCCCGATCGATCGACACCGCACCGGCACCGGCGCGCCGGGCGTCCGCTGGCGCGTCGAACAGCGTGGCTGCCATCGGCCGATCGTCCCAGTGGCTCCCGGTCGGGTAGACGCCGATCACCGGGACACCGGGCAGGAGCGTGCCGTCGGGGTCCGCCAATGCCTCGATGATCGCCGTCTGGTTGGCCACGAGCACCTTGGGCACGAGGCGGCGGTGCGCCCACCGGCGCATCGTGTCGTCGAGTGCGCCGAGGCGCACACGTGGCCGAGTGATGCGTTGGCGGTTGAACGTGATCGGGCGTTCGTCCCAGCGGGAACGTCCCGGGTCGATCAGACCACTCGTGATCAACGGGGGCAGGTCCCCCTCCCCGTTGATCGATTCGCCGTCGATCGACTCGCTGTCGCCGACGACCGCGCCGACGAGCCCGTAGTACTGGTCGCGGAAGTTGGCGTTGAGCGTCGCCCGGTCCCCGAGGGTGCCGGCGGTGCGCAGCGCCGGAAGGGTGGGGATCTGCTGGCGGTCGGTGACGACGCCGGCCCAGTTGCCACGCGCCCGCGGACGCGTCGGCGATTGCGGCCGTGTCGGCGTTTCGAACTCGAAGGCGAGCGCGCACGTCAGCACCTGGGCTTCGAACACCGGCACCGCGGACCACCAGGACCACACGAGCGTGGCCCGCCCGTCGATGTCGTGGCGCACGTTCGCCGCGTCGCGCGAGGCGAGGATCGACTGCGGCAAGATCATCGCCAATCGGCCACCGTGGGGATCGACGAGGTCCGCGCCGAGGGCGAGGAACTCCGCCGCCGTGTCGCCATACGTGCCCACGCCACGGCTGCCAGATCCGCCGCGGGTCGTCGCGCTGGCGAGCTGGGAGAGGTACGGCGGGTTGCCGATCACGAGGTCGAACCGCTGGCCATCCCACCGCCGATCGAGCGCGTCGCCGTCGATGATGGTCGCCTCGGGCACGGCCTGCCGGGCGGCGACCACAGCAGCGGGATCCACGTCGACCCCGGCCAACTCCGCCCGGCCCCCGAGGTCGGTGATCCGGCGCGCCGCGGCGGCGAGCAACCGCCCGTCGCCGCACGCCGGGTCGAGCACCCTGACGGTGGCGGCTGGCCGGGCGGCAAGCCAATCCGCGTCGATGACCCCAGCGACGACGGCCTCCACGAGGTCGGGCGGCGTGTACCACGCACCGAGACGCTTGCGCTCCTCCCTCATCGCGCCATCATGCCTCCACCCATCGCGACCGCCCGCACCCGATCCGGGGCAGATTCGTTGCGGATTCCGGAAGGGATCTGCCCCAAAAGCGATCAACCGAGCAACCGATCCATCGCGTTGGTGCGCCGGCAGGTTGGGGAGCGGTGGGGGTTCGCCGCATACAGTCGTGCCGTGAGCACCACCCCCTCCGCGGGCGTCGACGTCGCGTCCCCCGATGCTCCGAGTCGGTATCTCACCTTCGACCGTGATGCGTGGTCGCAACTGCGGGCGGCGACGCCCCTCACGTTGCGGGAACCCGAGCTGGCCGGCCTGCGCGGCATCAACGAACGCATCGACCTCGACGAGGTGGCGAGCATCTACCTCCCACTGAGCCGCCTGCTGAACCTCTATGTCAGCGCCACGCAGGAGCTGCACAAGGTGTCGGCGACGTTCCTCGGCACGGTTGCACCGAAGGTGCCCTACGTCATCGGGATCGCCGGCAGTGTGGCGGTCGGCAAGAGCACGTTCGCCCGCATCCTCCAGGCACTCCTCGCCCGCTGGCCGCACCATCCGATGGTCGACCTGATCACGACCGACGGCTTCCTCCACCCGAACCGCGTGCTCGAAGAGCGCGGGATCATGAACCGCAAGGGCTTCCCCGAGTCGTACGACACACGCGAGCTCCTCAGCGTGTTGCGCCAGATCAAGAGCGGCGCCCACGACGTGACGGCGCCGGTGTACAGCCACGTCGTGTACGACATCGTCCCCGACGAGCGGGTCGTCGTACGCGACCCGGACATCGTCATCCTCGAGGGCTTGAACGTCTTGCAGACGAGCGTCGACGCGCAGGAGTTCGTGAGCGACTACTTCGACTTCTCGATCTACATCGACGCCGACGAGGCCGACATCGAAGCCTGGTACGTCCGGCGGTTCCTGGCGCTGCGCGAGTCGGTTTTCCAGGACCCACGGTCGTACTTCCGCTTCTACGCCGACCTCTCCGACGACGATGCGGTGCTCGTCGCCAAAGGCATCTGGAGCGAGATCAACGGTCGCAACCTGCGCGAGAACATCGCCCCGACCCGCGACCGCGCCTCGCTGATCGTGCACAAGACGGCCGACCACCACGTCGACCAGGTCCAGCTCCGCCGCCTCTGACCCGGCGGCGCTCTGCCGGGGTCAGAGCGTTTCGAGGCCGAGCCAGATCGGCACGTCGGCGAGCGAGCGCAGCTCGACGATGTCGCGACCGTGGCCGTCGGCGCGCTCCATCTCCCAGGTGATGCGGTACGGGACGTGCACCCCCTGTCCGCCGAGCTCGAGCACCGGGAGCACGTCGCTGCGCACGGAGTTGCCGATCATGCAGAACCGGGAAGCGTCGACGCCGAGCCGGGTGAGGATCCCGGCGTAGGTCTCGACGTCCTTCTCCAGCACGATCTCGATGTCGGCGAAGTGGTGAGCGATGCCCGACATCTTCACCTTGCGGTCCTGATGTACGAGATCGCCCTTCGTGATCAGGATCGTGCGCGCGTGCGGCGAGACCGCGGCGAGCACCTCGGGCACGTCCGGCAGCAACTCCACCGGCTCGCTGAGCATGTCCCAACCGATGTCGAGCAACTCACCGACGACGGCCGCCGGGATGCGCCCGCCGGTCAGCTGGAGTGCGGTGCGCGCCATCGACAGCGTGAACGCCTTGACGCCGTAGCCCGAGATCGGCAGGTCGGCGCGCTCGGCGGCACGCAGTGCGCCGGACAGATCCACGCCATCTGACACGTACGGCGCGAGCAGTTCACCGAAGCGATGCTCGGCGTGGACGAACGAGTCCTCGCTGCGCCACAGCGTGTCGTCGGCGTCGAACGCGACGACATCGAGGCCGTCGATCCGGCGACCAGAGGAAGATGGCGCAGTCACCGGTGGATCGCGTTGAGATAGTTGTAGACCGTGATGCGGCTGACGCCCATCGCGTCGGCGACATCTTCGACGGCCCGTCGCAAGATGAACGCGCCTCGCTCGTCGAGGAGACGCACCGCCCGCTGCTTGTCCTCGCGCGACAGCAACGGCAGCCGCCCGCCGAGCTCCGCTTCGACCGCGTCGATCAACCGGTCGAGGGCACCGTGGAGCGGCGGCATCCGGACCGCCCCCACCGTGCGGCCGTCCCACACGAGCGGGACGTCGCTGGCCTCCATGTGGTCAGCGGGCACGAACGTCGCACCGACGGCATCGACGACCGGCTTGACCGCCCGGACGAGCGGGTGGACGGCGGGCGCTTGACTCGCGGGCCGCGTGGAGTCACTCATCGCGTTGACCCCGCATCGTGCGCGTCGTCGCGAGCGACGTTGATCGTCACGTGCGTAGCGCCGTTGGCGAGCGCCGCCGCCGTGATGTCGCCGACGACCGCGCCGACGTCGTCATCGTCGATCGTGCACGACGATCCGAACGGCCCGACCTCGACGGCGGCACCGGTCGCTTCGGCTGCCGCGATCGCCGCGGTCACGTGGGGGCCCGGTCGCCCGTCGACGAACGGTTCGATCAGGAACTCGAGCTGGGCCACTCGGTGAAGCGTAGAGCGTGACCGGGTCACCGGCGCCAGGCAGTGCCGGCCACCGTCACGTCGAGGCCTTCCGTTCGGAGCGCATCTTCCAGCCGCGGCGACGAGGCTGAGAGGACGACCTCGGCGCCGAGCACGCTCGCCGCGGCGAGTGCTTCCATGCCGAGGATGTTCAGGTCGTGACGCTGACGGAGCCGTCCGATCTCCGGACCGAGCTCACGCAGGCTGAGCAGCCCGATCGACTGCGGGAGTTCGAGCAAGCGGGCGATCGCTCGTTGGCGCACCGGCTCGGGCAGCGCGGCGAAAGGTCCTGACAGCACGCCCCTGCTCGCGGGACCGCCGATCACGGCCTGGCACAACCGGACGTACCAGTAGCCGGTGGTGAAGACGCCGGCCCGACGCGCCGGAACCCAGCGGCCACGCAGGACCGCGCTCAGGAGTTGATCGTCGACGAGTTGGATCACCGACTGGCTCACTGGCTCACTGGTTCGCAAGGTCCGGGTCCCCGAAGCCCGCCCGCGCTTCGTGCCAGTCGGAATCCGAGACCTCGTCGAACAGCGCCCGCCGAAGTCGCTCGATGCCGCCGGGCACGATGATCATCGCGTCGCCGATGTCGAGATACCCCACCTCGCCGCCCCCGTCGAGGCCCCAGCGATGGCGAGCGGTCGCCGGCAGGCTCATCTGGCCTCGGGACGACACCTTCAGTTCTCCGGTGGTCGACATCTCGGCATCGTACAAGGCATTGCCAGCACTCACCTTGTAGCGCTGATCGAGCGATCCGAGGGGCACGTGGTGGCCGTCAGGCAACGCCCATGATCCGGCGCAGCTCGTCGGAACGGGCCACGCAGTCGCGCCCGGCGAGACCGAACGCCTCATTGAGCTTGCCGAGCGCCTGCTTGAAGCTGCCGTTCCACTCTTCGACGAACCGCTCGCGGGCGGGGCCCTGCCACATGGTGCCGTTGATCACGCCATCGACCGTCGAGATCATGTGCGTGATCGAATCGATCTGCCGGCTCAGTGTGGTGCCGAGGTTGGCGAGCTGTTCGGGGTTGGCGCCGTACATCGTCATGGTCGTCTCCGTTCGTTCCTGCTTGATTCGTGCCGACTTGGGTGGCCGTGTCGCGTTGACCGCGACATCACCCAGTGGGCGCCGGGTCGCGCAGAGCGGAAGACGCCGATCGCGAGACGTCGTACGCTGCGTCCATGAGCAACGCCGCCAACGAGACGCCCGACGCCGACGTCCTCGATTCCGTCCGCGCCGAGGCCCGCGACCGCCTCGACGAGACCGTCGCGCTCCGGCGCGTCCTTCACGAGTGGCCCGAGCTGGGCAACGACTTGCCGATCACGCGCGATCGCGTCCTCGAGTCGCTCGACGGTCTTCCACTGTCGATCACCACACACGAGACCACGAGCGGCATCGTCGCTCTGCTCGAAGGGTCGCGTCCCGGCCCGACGATGCTGCTGCGCGGCGACATGGACGCGCTCCCGATGCCCGAAGACACGGGGCTCGACTTCTCCTCCCACGTCGAGGGATCGATGCACGCCTGCGGCCACGACACGCACACGGCGATGCTGTCGAGCGCCGCGCACATCCTCGCCGCACGGCGTGACGACATCGCCGGCCGCGTGCTGTTCATGTTCCAGCCCGGTGAGGAGGGCCACCACGGCGCGAAGTTCATGCTCGACGAAGGGCTGCTCGACGTTCCCGACTTGAGCGACGGCACACCATCGCCGGTCGACTCGGCGTTCGCGTTGCACATCACCTCCTCACTGCCGTCGGGATGGCTGAGCTGTCGACGCGGACCGATCATGGCGTCGGCCGACACGATGATGATCCGGGTGTCCGGTCGCGGCGGCCACGCCAGCGAACCGCACCGGGCACTCGACCCGATCCCGGTCGCCTGCGAGATCGTGCAGGCACTGCAGACGATGATCACCAGGTCGATCGACGTGTTCGACCCGGGCGTCGTCACCGTCGGGCGGATCTCGGCGGGAACGACGAACAACGTCATTCCGGAGGTCGCCGAGATCGAGGGAACCATCCGCGCCACGAGCGAGCGGACGCGCAGCAAGATCCACGACGGCATCCGGCGAGTGGCCGAGGGGGTCGCGGCCGCGCACGGCTGTGACTGCCATGTCGACGTGATCCAGGGCTACCCGGTCACGAGCAACGACGACGTGTTCGCGGGATGGGCACTCGATCTCGCTCGCGATCTCAACGGCAACGAGGGCGTCGTCGAGCTCCCGAACCCGGTGATGGGTGCCGAGGACTTCAGCTACGTGCTCCAGAACGTGCCGGGCGCGATGGTCTTCCTCGGCGGCACGCCCGAAGGCGAGAACCCGGCGACCGCCGCGCCGAACCACTCCAACCGCGTGATGTTCGAAGAGGAGGCGATGGTCACCGGCACCGCGCTCTACGCGTCCGCGGCCCTCCGCCGCCTCGCCCCCGGCTGATCGCCCGATCTCCGGATTTGTGTGAGCGAATACGTCGGACTCGCACGTAATCGCTCACACAAACGCTGCGGTCAATCGCGCAGGGTGCGGCCGTCGTCGGCGTGGGTGCGCGTGAGGCGCAGGGTCACGAGCTGGAACGGGCGCAGGGTGAGCGCGACGATGCCGTCGCCGACCTCCTCGCCGGCGATCGGCACCTCGAGCAGATCGCAACGCGACGCGGAGGTGATGCGGGCGTCGGTGGCGACCGACACTCGAGAGCGGTTCCCGATGGACTCGTGGAGGCGCACGACGAGGTCGCCGCTCCCGTCGTCGGCGAGCTTGATCGCGTCGACCTCGACGCCGGGGATCGGACCTCCGTCGGCGCCGACGACGGCGACGATCGGCGTGACCGCCCGTGCACCTTCCGGCTGCCCGCCCTCGACCACTCGCACGGGCTGGTTGAGGCGGCGCGCCGCGGCGCGGACGTCGCCGAGGTCACCGTCGTGCGGGCGGATCGCCAGCGTCACCTCGTGATGGCCGCGGTCGGCACCCGGATCGGGATACTGCGCCGCCCGCGCCAGGCTCACCCGCACGGCACCGTCGAACACACAGTGACCGAAGCGGCCGTCATTGAGGATGGCGACACCGAAGTCGGGCTCGGCGACGTCGACGTAGCGGTGGGCGCAGATCTCGAACTTCGCCGCGTCCCAGGGGCTCGACGGGTGCGTCGGGCGGCCGACGACGCCGAACTGCACGTCGCACCGCGCGAGGTCGGCGCGCACGTCGAGGGGAAACGCCATCGACAGCAGGTGCTCGTCGTGGTGCCAGTCGAGCGCGACATGCACGTCGACCTGCCGGGCGCCAGCGCGCAGCTCGTAGCTCACCGTCGCCGATGACGGTCCGAACCGGCGGGCCACGCGGACGCGGGCGACGAGCGGTCCCGTCTCGACGACGTCGACCTCGACGGCGCCGGTGACGGGCCGACCGGCGGCACGGGTCCACGATTCGAGGTCCCACGCGTCGTACTCCACCGGATGGTCGGCAGCCAGTTCGAGCACGGCGGCCGGCTCACCCGCGGGTACGAGCTCGCGGGCGCGGGCAAGGTCGATGATCGACACGAGGTTGCCGAGAGCGTCCCAGCGCACGGCGAGGTGGCCGTTCGTCATCGACGAGTCGGTGACGACGACACGATCGTCGATCGGCAACGGCGCGAGCGGGCGGACACCGAATGCAGGCACCGAGACGCGCGCGGCCACACGCCCGTCGGTGAGACGCTGCACATCGGCGCCCGTGACGTGCGGCGCGTCGATGACGACCACGTCATCGACGGTGACGTCGGCCGCGTTGGCGACCGCCAGCGGGCTGGGCGCCAGCTCGGCGAGCAGTCCGGCGATCCGCTCCTCCAATGCCGCGCCCACCCGATCGAACACTTCCTCCGCATCGTGATGCACCCACGCGATCGACGAGCCGGGGAGGATGTCGTGGAACTGCTGCGTCAGCACCTCACGCCAGAGGTCGTCGACGTCGGCGGGCACACCGAGCGTGGCCGCCCACAGCTCCGTCTCCACGAGCAGCCGCTCACAGCGACGGTTGCCGAGCTTCGTGCGCAGCTGGCTCGTGAGCGTGCCGCGGTGCGTCTCGAAGTACAGCTCGCCGCGCCACACCGGGGTCGCCGCGCCCTGGGCGATCTCCTGCTCGACACGGGTGAACATCGCGTCGGGTGTGTCGATCTCGATCGTCGTGCGCGGGTCGACCGTCGCCAGGCGACGCGCTCGTTCGAGCATCTCGCGGGTCGGGCCGCCACCGCCGTCGCCGTGACCGAACGGCATCAGTGACTGCGTGCTCCAGCCGTGGTCGCGGAAGTTGGCGACCGAGAAGCCGACCTCGGTCGGTGTGATCTCGGCGTTGTACGTGTCGACGGGCGGGAAGTGTGTGAGCACGCGGGATCCGTCGAGACCCTCCCACCAGAACGTCGAGTGCGGGAAGCGGTTCTGCTTGTTCCAGCTCAGCTTCTGGGTGACGAAGCGGTGCATGCCGCCGGCGGCGAACACCTGCGGCAGGCCAGCGGGATACCCGAACACGTCAGGGATCCAGACCTCGGTGCACCGTCTCCCGAACTGCGCTTCGAAATAGCGCTGGCCGAACACGATCTGACGCACGAGGCTCTCGCCGGAGGGGAGGTTCATGTCCGCTTCGACCCACATGCCACCGACGGGGATCCACTGGCCGCGTTCGACCCGCTCCGCGATGCGGGCGAACAGCTCGGGATGGTGCTCCTCGATCCACGCGTAGTGCTGGGCGGACGAAGCGACGAACTTGTACTCGGGGTAGTCATCCATCAGCCGAGTGGCCGAGGCGAACGTACGCGTGCACTTGCGTTTCGTCTCGCGGATCGGCCACAGCCACGCGGTGTCGATGTGCGCGTGGCCTGTGGCGACGGCTCGATGGCGCGTTGCCGTGCCGAAGTTCTCGGTCATCGCCGGTGCGATCACGCGGCGGGCGGCACCGATGTCGGGGACTCGGTCGAGCGTGGCGGCGAGCGTGCGCAACATGCGCGTGCGGCGCGGATCGCGCGCGTCGAGCGTGCGCATCAGGCCGTCGAGCACCTCGATGTCGTAGGCGAGGGCTTCGGCGTCGGAGTCGACCACGACGAGCTCGGCGCGCCGGAACCGGTACAACTCCGCATCTCCCGCCGTGTCGAGCGAGCCGAGCGCCGAGGGGCGGAACTGCGGGAACATCGGGTTCGACGCCGCCTCGACGAGGACCTCGATCGCACCCGGTTTGGCGTCGAGCGCGTAGTTGGTGCGACGCGGGTGAATGCCCTGGATCGGGATCGGGCGACCATCGTCGGCCAGTTCCACGACCATGCCCTCGCACTGGAACCCAGCCGCGTGGCGATGAAAGCCGAGGTCGATCACTGCCTCGACGCGCTCCCCTGCCCAGCCGTCGGGGATCTCGCCGCGCAGCCGGAACCACGTCGTGGCCCACGGCGCCCCCCACGACGAACCGGGCTCGAACGGTGCCAGGTGGTCGAGATCGGGCCCGGCCTCGATCGCCAGCGGACGTCGAGCGGTGTGCACGAGCGGGAGCACGCGCTCCCACAACTCACGCCGGATGCGCTTCTCTTGCAGCTCCCGGTCGTCGTGCATCGCGCTGACGCTAGTGAATGCCGGCGCCTCCGGGGCCTGGTTTCCACGCCAGTTCGTCGCGTCCCGGGTTTCAGCCACATTGCAGACAGGATCTGGCCGCACGCGACACGACCGCAACCCACACGACCGGTGAACTGACCGCCGAGCGTCGGTCCGCCCGCCGAGCTGGTCGCCGAAACGGCGCAGCACGCCGGTCACGCGGACATCATCCGCGAGTCGATCGACGGGGCGAAGACGATGGGATGACGCTGGGATGGCGACGACGCGACGGCGGCGGCTTCGGCCGCTCAGCCGGCGACGCGCACGTCGGCGGCTTCGTGACCGTTGCGTCCGGGGACCAGGCGGAAGGCCACGCGGGCACCACCATCGAGTGCCTTGAACCCCTCGTCGGCGATCGCCGAGAAGTGGACGAACACGTCCTTGCCGCCGGCGTCGGGAGTGATGAACCCGTAACCGCGGCCGACGTTGAAGAACTTCACGGTGCCCGATGTCGCGCCTTCCGGCACGACGATCGGCGCCGAGGCAGGCGCGGCGGCGGCAGGCTTGCGTACCGCGGCCTTCGGCACCACGGTCCGCGCGGCCGGCTTCGCCCGCTCACGCGTCGCCGACGGAGCGGAATCGGCCCGCTCGGCCGCCGGCTTGGCGGGGGCGGCCTGCAGCTGGTCGACGCGCGGCTCGGTGAACGGTTCGTCGATGCCGACGCCGCGCTGCATCTTGCCGGCGTCCTTCTTCTGACTGTGGTCGAGCAGCGACACGACGGTGCCGGTCGCGCCGGCGCGGGCCGTGCGCCCGGAACGGTGCAGGTAGGTGGCGTCCTCGGCGGGCGGGTCGTAGTGGACGACGGCATTGACGCCGTTGACGTGGATGCCGCGGGCGGCGACGTCGGTGGCGATCAGGGCGGCTGCCTTGCCGGACTTGAACGCGGCGAGGGCGCGGTCGCGCTGGCCCTGGCTGCGGCCGCCGTGGATCGGCTCGGCGATCACGCCGACGCGGGCGAGCCGCTTGGCCAGCCGGTCGGCGCCGTGGCGCGTGCGGGTGAACACGATCGTCGACCCGAGTCGCTTCACGACGTCGGCGGTGACCTGCACCCGCTCATCTTGGGCGACGATCCAGAAGTGGTGGCTCGCGGCGTGGATGTCGGGCCCCGTCGGGCCGACCTCGTGGCGCACGGGGTCGTGCTGGAAGTCGGCGACGAGCTTGGCGACCGGTCCGTCGAGTGTCGCCGAGAACAGCAGCACCTGACGCTTCGGCGCGGTCTGGCCGACGATGCGGCGCACGGCGGGCAAGAAGCCCATGTCCGCCATCTGGTCGGCTTCGTCGATCACGACGGTCGTGACGTCGCGCAAGTCGAGGGCGCCCATCTGGAGGAGGTCTTCGAGACGGCCGGGGCACGCGACGACGAGCTCGACGCCACGATCGAGCGCCTTGCGCTGACCTCCGTAGCCGACGCCTCCGTAGATGGAGGCCGCGGCGTGTCCGGTGGCCTCGGCGAACGGCACGAGCTCGGCCATGATCTGCTCGGCGAGCTCGCGGGTCGGGGCGAGTACGAGCGCGACGGGCCGGCGAGCGCGGGCGTCGGTGAGACCGGCCACGAGCGGGAGCCCGAAGCCGAGCGTCTTGCCGGACCCGGTCGGGGCACGGCCGGCGACATCGCGCCCGGCGAGGGCGTCGGGGATGACAGCCGATTGGATCGGGAACGCGTTGTGCTTGCCCTGTCGCTCGAGGCGACGCACGATCGTGTCGGGCAGGCCGAGGTCGGCAAAGGCGACAGGCGCGGAACTGGGGGCGACGCGCGGCGCGTCGTCGACGATGGTCATGGGGGGAACTCCTCTGATTGCTCACACAGCGCGGGACCGGAGCGGAGAGATGTTCCGAGAGCGCTCACCAGTCGGGAATTCGACCAGCGCAACGGCGACCCTACCGGCACCTCGCTCGCAATCCCCGCCGAGCGGCGAATCATCCGGGTGACGCTCGACACCGGACAGCGCGCCCGCAGGCCGCCATCGGGCACGATGGCGGGGTGAGCGCAACCACCCCGAGCCCACCGCCTCCATCTCGATCGCCGAACACGCCAGCAGCTGCTGCCCGATCGGTCGACACCCCATCGGTCGACACTCCATCGGCCGCGACAGCGCGTCCCCTCGACGGCATCCGGGTACTCGATCTGAGCCGGGTGCTGTCGGGGCCACACTGCTGTCGCATGCTCGCCGATCTCGGCGCCGACGTGATCAAGGTCGAACCGCCCGCCGGCGACCTGACGCGCTTCGCCACCCCGCGCCGCGCCGGGCTGTCGAGCTACTTCGTGCAACAAAACGTCGGCAAGCGCAACATCAGCCTCGACCTCGCCCGGCCGGAGGGCGCGGCGCTGCTGTTGGAGCTGGCCGAACACGTCGACGTGCTCGTCGAGAACTATCGACCGGGCGTGATGGCGCGGCTCGGTCTCGACGCGGCCACGGTCCGGACGCGCAACCCGCGCCTCGTGTACGCGTCGATCTCCGGCTATGGGCAGACCGGGCCGTGGGTACGTCGCCGCGCGTACGCACCGGTGGTCGAGGCGGAGGCGGGCATCATCGCCTCGCAGGGCCGCGCCCGCGGCGGGCCGCTGTCCAAAGATCCGCACAGTCACGCCGACGTCTACACCGCGCTCGAGGCGGGCGCCGCGGTCCTCGCCGCGCTCTACCAGCGCGAGCACACCGGCGAAGGGCAGTGGATCGACATCTCGATGGCAGACACGATGCTGTACGTCAACGAGCACCTGCACGACGCGCTGTGGGACGGCGAGGACGATCCGTCGTGGATCCGCAGCTTCCGGCCAGGCGACTACCTCGTGCTGACCGTCGCCAACGGCGAGTCGTTGGTCGTTGCCGGCCACCCGGCCGAGCGGGGCACGTTCGACTTCTTCCTCGGTGCACTCGGACGCCCGGACCTCGCCGACGATCCCCGATTCGCCGATGTGCCGGCGCGGCTCGCCCACTTCGACGAGTTGGTGACGATCATCCGCGACTTCGCCGGCACGGTGCCCGACGCCGACACGTTCGAGGAGATCTTCGCCCAGCACCAACTCGCCGTCGGACGCGTCCGCGAGCCGGGCGAGCTCGCCGACACCGACTGGGCGCGCGAGCGCGGGTCGGTCGTCGACGTCGACGATCGTGCCGGCGGCACGATCCGCGTGCCCAACGTGCCGTGGCGGTTCGGTGGCGCGCCCGACGTCGGCGTGTCGGGCATCCCCCGCTACCGCGGCGAGGACAACCGGGACGTGCTGCACGAGTTGCTCGGGTACGACGACGCCCGACTCGACGCGCTCGAAGCCGACGGTGTCGTGTCGAGCCGCGTGCCGGACTGATCGGAGCTGTGCGTGGCGTTGCGGTTCCCCGTCCCGCCGATGAAGGCGACGCTCGGTTCGTTGCCCTCCGGCGACGAGTGGGCGTTCGAGATCAAGTGGGACGGGTACCGCACGGTCGTGTTCGTCGACGATGGCCAGGTGCGCTTGCAGAGCACGTCGGGGCGCGATGTGTCGGCACGCTGGCCCGAGATCGAGGCGCTGGCCGACAGCGTGCACGCCGAGTCTGCGATCTTCGACGGCGAGCTGGTCGCGGTGGACGACACGGGCCGCCCGAACTTCGGTCGCCTCCAGCAGAGCGGCGTCGGCAGCGGCTACGAGACCGTGTACTACGTGTTCGACGTGTTGCAGATCGATGGCACGGACACGATCGATCTTCCCTACGTCCGCCGCCGCGAGTTCCTGGAGATGGTCATCGAGGCGGCAGGGCCGAACTGGATCGTGCCGTCGATGCGCATCGGCGGCGGTGACGACCTGTTGGGGATGACCGCCGAGACCGGGTTGGAGGGCGTGGTCGCCAAGCGTCTCGATTCGCTGTACCGACCGGGGACACGGTCCAAAGAGTGGCGCAAGATCAAGAACCGCATCGTCACGACGGTGACGATCGGCGGGTACACCGCAGGGACCGGCAACCGGTCCTCGACGTTCGGTGCGCTCCTCGTCGGCATGCCCGGCAACGAGAGATCGGGTGACGAGGGATCGCTGCGATTCGCCGGCGGCGTCGGCACCGGTTTCGACCAGCCGATGTTGGAGTCACTGCTGTCGAAGCTGCGTGGCCTCCGTACCGACGCCTGTCCGTTCGACCCTCCTCCCCCGGCACCGGTACGACGGACGGCGACGTGGGTGCGCCCCGAACTGCGCGCCGAGATCGAGATCGCCGAGTTCACGAACGACGGCCTCGTCCGCCATGCCAGCTTCCTGCGCCTCGTGTGACGCTGCCGTCGTCGGCCTGAAATCCGGCATGCTGGGAACATGAGCGTCGTCAAGATCAATGCCATCACCGTGCCCGAGGGCATGGGCCCCCAGCTCGAGGAGCGCTTCGCCAACCGGGCGCGCATGGTCGAGGGCTTCGACGGGTTCGAGGACTTCCAGCTCCTGCGTCCCGTCGAGGGCGAAACTCGCTACTTCGTGTACACGCGCTGGGCCAGCGAGGAGCACTTCCAGTCGTGGGTCAACAGCCAAGACTTCGTCAAGGGTCACGCCAACGCCGGCAGCGGTGACGGCGGCGCCCGTCCGGGCGGCGGGCACGCGGGTGGGCATCCCGGCGGGCCGGCGCCGGTGTCGCAGTCGGCCGAGCTGCTGGCATTCGAAGTCGTCGAGCACGTCGTCAAGGGCGCCGCCGAGTAAGTAACGCTGGGGCCCGGCCCCGCTGTTACTCACTAGGCTCCCGTCCCCGTGGCTCTGATCGTCCAGAAGTACG
Source organism: uncultured Ilumatobacteraceae bacterium (assembly GCA_964592115.1). Lineage (GTDB taxonomy): Bacteria > Actinomycetota > Acidimicrobiia > Acidimicrobiales > Ilumatobacteraceae > Sva-07. The sequence continues at coordinate 20,865 of CAZQCP010000020.1, read as the reverse complement.
GCGGCACGTCCGTCGCCGACCCCGAGCGGATCAACGCCGTCGCCGACAACGTCGCCATCACGCGCCGTCGCGGTGACGACGTCATCGTCGTCGTCTCGGCGATGGGCAGATCCACGGACAACCTGCTCGCCCTCGCCGACTCCGTGTCGCGCACGCAGCCCGGCCGCGAGATGGACATGTTGTTGACCACCGGCGAGCGCGTCACTGCGGCGCTCATGACGATGGCACTCGCCGACCGTGGCATCGACGCGATCAGCTTCACCGGCAGCCAGGTCGGCATCATCACCGACACGTCACACCGCAAGGCGAAGATCGTCGAGGTGAAGGGCGACCGCGTGCGCGAGGCCATGGCCGACGGCAAGGTCTGCGTGATCGCCGGCTTCCAGGGCGTGAGCACCGCCAAGGAGATCACCACGATGGGTCGCGGTGCGTCCGACCTCACCGCCTCGGCGCTCGCTCAGGCGATGCACGCCGACGCCTGCGAGATCTACACCGACGTCACCGGTGTGTTCAGCGCCGATCCGCGCATCGTCCCCCAGGCGCGCAAGCTCCACAAGATCCACTTCGACGAGATGCTCGAGATGGCCGGAGCTGGCTCGAAGGTGCTCGCGCTGCGTTCGGTCGAGTTCGCCCGCAATCACGACGTTCCCCTCCACGTCCGCTCCGCGTTCACCTGGGAGCCCGGCACGTGGGTCACCAACGAGGAGGCCTCCTTGGAAGATCCGATCATCTCTGGTGTCGTCACCGACATGAGCGAGGCCAAGGTCACCGTGTTCGGCGTGCCCGACCGGCCCGGCATCTCGGCGGCGCTGTTCGAACCGCTCGCCGAGGCGAACGTCAACGTCGACATGATCGTGCAGAACACGTCGACTCAGGGCACGACCGACATCAGCTTCACCATGCCGATGGCGGACATGGCCGAAGCGGAAGCGATCGTCACCCGCATCGCCGGCGAGATCGGCGCCAACGGTGTCGAGCACGACAGCAACATCGCCAAGGTGTCGCTCGTCGGCGCCGGCATGAAGTCGTCACCGGGCATCGCCGCCAAGATGTTCCGCGTGCTCGCCGACGCCGGCGTCAACATCGTGATGATCTCCACGTCGACGATCCGCGTGTCGATCGTGTGCGCCTCCAGCGACATGGAGCTCGCCGCCCGCTCGCTGCACACCGCGTTCGGTCTCGACTCCGGCGACGACTACGGCGGCCCACTCCCCGAACGCCGCTGATTGCACCCGGGGCTGATTGCATCCGGGGTCAGACACCAAATGCAACGGCACGCAGTCGCAGGCACGCCCGCCGCTCGCTCCGGTTGCATTTGGTGTCTGACCCCGGATGCAATCAGCGGACGGTCGCGATGAGCCAGTAGTGGTGCGGGTTGATGCCGTCGAACTCGCGGGTCGTTGCCTGGCTGGAGCGGAGGTTGCTCTTGGGGTTGCGCCACACCTCGACGTCGCGGAGCAACGGGGTGAGCGGGCCGATCAGGTCGTCGGGGTGCAGCCGGTTGGCCTGCCACCCGAGACGAGCCGCGCTGCGACGTTGTGACAACCACGGGCCGAACTTGGGGATGCGGAACATCGCTCGGGTCACCGCGCCGGCCGGCAGCAAGATGATGTCTTGCGGGCTGCGGCCGCGGTAGTTGAGCACGATCTTGCCGCCAGGACGGGTCACGCGCACCGCCTCTGCCGTCAGGTTCTCGGCGTCGTCAGGATCGCAGTGCTGCAAGGTGATGTAACTGAACGCAACGTCGGCTGAGTCCGGGGGGAGGTCGAGGGTTCGTCCGTCGGTGACGTGCGAGGTGCGGAGCCGATCGATCCGGCCGAAGCGCCCGACGGTCTCGTAGCAGCGTTCGAGGAACCCGGCGTCGAGGTCGCACGCCACGACCGAGGCGTACTCGCGCGTGAACGCGCAGGTCATCCGTCCGATGCCACAGCCGATCTCGACGATCGTCTTGTCGTTCGGGGTTCGACCGTCGGCGTCCGCTTCGCGCAGACCGAACACGGTCAGGTACGAGGGCACCTCCGAGTCGCCGGTGGCGACGAACTGCTCGAGGGTGAGATCGCTGCCCGTCTCGTTGTTGAACACCCACCCGGTGGTGCGCACGACGTCGTCGCCACTCACCTGACGATCGCTCGTCTGGCCGGCGGCCTTCCAGGGAACGAGTTGGGAGCGGCGCGGCACGATGCGATTGTGACAGACCCGGCGGGGTGGTGCCCAGCGCGTGAATCCTCCAGGCCGGGCCCGGCGCCGTCCCGTTATCGTTGCCGTCATGTCTGCTGCATCAGGACTGGGTCGCGACGGCATGCGCGTCGGTGTCGTCGGCGCCACCGGCCAGGTCGGCGGGGTCATGCGTCGCCTGCTCGCCGAACGCAACTTCCCCATCGCCGAGATCCGCTTCTTCGCCTCGGCCCGTTCGGCTGGAACGACGTTGTCGTGGAACGGCACCGAGGTGGTCGTCGAAGATGCCGCGACCGCCGACCCAGCCGGGCTCGACATCGCGTTGTTCTCGGCCGGCGCCACCGGTTCGCGGGCGCTGGCGCCGAAGTTCGCCGCTGCCGGTGCGATCGTGATCGACAACTCGTCTGCGTTCCGCATGGATCCCGACGTGCCGCTCGTGGTCGCCGAGGTCAACGGTGAGCTGGCCCGTGACTCCAAGCGGGGGATCGTCGCCAACCCGAACTGCACGACGATGGCGGCGATGCCGGCGCTGAAGCCGTTGCACGACGAGGCCGGCCTCGTGCGGCTCGTCGTGTCGACGTACCAGGCGGTGTCGGGAAGCGGTGGTGCTGGGGTCGACGAGCTCGACAAGCAGGTGCGCGAGGTCGTCGACCGAGCCGCCGAACTCGCTCACGACGGCAGGGCGGTGACGTTCCCGGCACCCGCCACGTACGCCAAGCCAATCGCGTTCAACGTGCTCCCGTTGGCCGGCGCGCTCGTCGACGACGGGTCCTTCGAAACCGACGAGGAGCGCAAGCTGCGCAACGAGAGTCGCAAGATCCTCGACATTCCAGGGCTCCTCGTGTCCGGCACGTGCGTCCGTGTGCCCGTGTTCACGGGTCACTCACTGTCGATCAACGCCGAGTTCGAGCGCCCGCTGTCGGTCGCCCGGGCGACGGAGCTGCTCGCCGCCGCGCCTGGCATCGAGCTGAGCGATGTGCCGACACCGCTCGACGCCGCCGGCCGCGACCCGAGCTACGTCGGTCGCATCCGCCAGGACGAAGGCGTGCCCGACGGCCGCGGGCTGGCCCTGTTCGTCAGCAACGACAACCTGCGTAAGGGTGCCGCCCTCAACGCCATCCAGATCGCCGAGCTCGTCGCCTCCTGGCGCTGAAACGAGCACGGTGGTTCGAGCGGCGCCGTGCTTCCGGGCCGTCCGATCGAAACACGCAACGTCGCGACAACCCGCGCGGGCCCTGCGTTGCCTATTGACAGGTGCAGGGAAGGGTGGCGCAGCGGGGGCACCCGGCGGCGTAGCGGGCCACCGCCTCGTTGAGGTCGACGCCTTGCTGGTTGGCGAGCGTCGCCACCCATGCCACGACGTCGCCGAACTCGTGCACCCGTTCCTCGTGGGACCCCTTGCGCACCGCCTGCGCCAGCTCACCGATCTCCTCGGCGAGCCATGCCACGGTCGCCGACACGCCGCGGGCGCGGTCGCGCTCGCCGTACGTGCGCTCGATCACGTCCTGGAGGTCGGCGAGGTCCATTCGTTGGACGGTAGCCCCGGCAGCTCCGGTCGGGGCAGACCGTCCGATGCGTCGAGGATCTGCTCCGACACGCGGCTGACCGGCACGCCGACCTCGAACGTCGGCTGGAACCCGGCGAGGCGCGGGTCGGCGTTGACGACGACGAGGTGCGACACCGAGCCGCCATGCACGGATGTCACCCGCGTCATCCCGGCATAGGCGAGCCGGCGTGAGCGCTCCTCGACGGCGATGCCGACGACGACCGCCGGGCTCTCCCACCCCTTGAAGCTGTGCACCGTGCATCCCTTGACAGCCGCGGCCTCCGGACGGAAGCGGGCCTTGCGCTCCACCCTGGCATCGGGATCCCGGCTGTAGACGTGATGCGTCGGATACCCGGCATCTTCGATCAGCTCCGCGGCGGCCAAGCCGTCGTGGTGGTACTCGCAGAGGAACACGACGTCACCCGGAGCGAGCGTCGGATGCTCGCGGAGCAAACGAACGACCTGCCGCCCGATCTCGATGCCGAGGTCGGCGACGCGGTCGATGTTCCGCCAGGTCCGTACCTCCGAGGCGACTTGTCCGACCACGGCCTCCTGATCGTCGGGCACGCTCGGCATGATGCCGACGTCGTCGAGGTAGCAGCGGGCGAACTCGTTGAGTGGCTCGATCAGCCCACGCGACATCCGGTACGAGCTCGACATCTCGATCCACGGCTCATCGAAGCCGGCGGCGAGGCGAACGTCGGGATCGTCCCACGTGCCCTTGCTCCCGAGGTCGACCATCGGATCGGACACGAGGAGCATCTCGCCATCGGGCCGCACGACGTGCCGGCGCAGCAGGTTCCACCACTCGACCGTGAAGTCCTGTCCCTCGTCGACGAGCACCGCGTCGTACGAACGCTCGAAGCCCTGCTCGAACACATCGTTCGTCTTCGCCAGCGTCCGCTGCGGCCACGTGCCGCGCACGGACTCGTCAGGCACGAATCCGGCGGCGAGGGCGTCGTCGACAACACCGGCGCAAAAGGTGTGGAAGCTCGTGCAGGCGACCCTCGCTGGGTCGGCGCCGTACTCCGCACAGCGTTGCGCGACGAGCGCCTCAAGACGCGCCGCAAGCGTGAGGTTGAAGCACAACACCAACACGTCGTTGCCTTCGGCGGCGAGACGAGCAGCGCGAGCGGTCAGCGCGAACGTCTTGCCGCTCCCCGCCGGACCGGTGACGCCGCGGACGCGTGTCCCGTCGTGATTCGACACCACCAGCTCCGCGCTCGCGCTGAGCCGGGCCGGTGCACGATCGATGCGGTCCGTCGACGGTGCAGGAAGGAGTGCCACGACACGTCATCGGCCTCGACGCCGCCCGACTTGACGAGATCCTGACGGTCCCGGCGGCGAACCCGACGACTCACGCGATCGTCACAGCGTTTCCACAGCGTTCACTCAGGTTCCGCTGGTGGACTCCTCCCACAGGGCCGAACGGGCCCCAACGGAGGACCATCATGAGACACCACAAGAGCGTCGCCCGAACAAGCATCGCCGCCGGGCTGTGTGCCGCGGCCCTGATCGTTGCCGGTTGCGCCGCCAGCGACGCCGCTTCGAGTCAGGACACGTCCGCCAGCACGAACGTCACGCCGACTGCCTCGACCGACGCGACTGTGGACGCCGCGGCGACCACAACGGACACGGCTTCCTCGACGGAGGTCTCCGATTCCGGCGATGACGTCGACTGGGCCAGCCTGGCGACCACGAACGTCACGCTCGCTGACGACGGCTTGTCCATCACCGAGGCCGGAACCTACGTGCTCACCGGCAGCTCCACCGGGCAAGTGACGGTGGACTCCGACGGCTACGTGCGGATCGTGCTCGACGGCGTGACCATCGACAGCGGCGTCGGTGCCGCGATCCAGGTCGACAACGCCGAGCTGACGGTGTTGGAGCTCGCCGACGGAACCACCAACACGGTGTCCGACGCGGCAACCCGCAGCGACGAGGAGATCGACGGCACGATCTACTCGTCGGACGACCTCGCCATCACCGGCAGTGGAACGCTGAACGTCACGTCCAACTTCGCCGATGGCATCGTCGGCAAGGACGACGTGTGGATCGATTCGGGAACGGTCAACGTGACGAGCGTCGACGACGGCATTCGCGGCACGGACTCGCTGACCATCGACGGCGGCACGATCACGATCGACGCGACGGGTGACGGTCTGAAGGCGAGCAATGACACCGACATCGGCATGGGGCAACTCAACATCACCGACGGGATCATCACCATCGCCTCCGGCGACGACGCGATCAAGGCCGAGCAGAAGATCTGGATCGCCGGCGGAACCATCGACATCACCGAATCCGTCGAGGGAATCGAAGCGCCAGTGATCGTGATCGACGACGGCGACATCTCCATCAATGCCTCCGACGACGGCATCAACGCCTCGGCCTCCGACATCATCACGGACGGCCTGAGCATCACGATCAACGGTGGCAACCTCACGATCGTCATGGGCGCCGGCGACACCGACGCGATCGACAGCAACGGCGACCTCACCATCAACGGCGGCACGATCGACATCACTGCCCAGTCCCCGTTCGACTTCGACGGCACCGGTGTGCTGACCGGCGGCACGATCACCACGAACGGTCAGCTGGTCACCGAGCTGTCGAACCAGATGATGGGCGGCGGCCCGATGGGGCGTGGTCCGGGGGGCGCCGGTCCGGGAGGCGGCGGTCCCGGCGGCCGATAGCGCCGGCTCCGGCAAGGGCTGTCGCAAGCCGATGTCGAAGATGGGCGGCGGGCCGGTGGGGACGACACCGCGGCGCCGAAGGAGGGGCTCCGGGCCCAGGCTGCGCGTGATGGGACGACGTTCATGTCGGAGCCGTCAACGATGACGTCGACCTCGTGGTGGCCCTTCTCGGTCCGGAGATGCGACACACGCGCGTTGATGGCGTCCGCCGCGCCGCGCTGGGGGTGCTTAGGCTTCGATGCTGGCGCACCGGGCGGCGAGGTGCTGGCGGAACGTCAGCTCCGGATTGGTGGCACGGGCGGCGAGGTAGGTGTCGAAGTCGAACTGCTCGCGCAGCGTCGTGCCCTGGTGGGCGAGGCGCGCTTGGTGCTGTTCTCGGTCACGGATCGTGCGCGCCACGTCGACCAACTCGTTCATACGTTGGGCGGGCAGGATGATCACGCCGTCGCGGTCGCCGACCACCACGTCGTCACGAGTCACCTCCCACGGACCGAGCCGGCAACGCTCGAGCGCGTCGGGCGGTGACGGCGCCCACTCGAGCGGCCCGGTCGGTGACGATCCGAGCGAGAACACCACCAGACCCAGCTCGGCGAGCTCCTCGCTGTCACGGTGCAGCCCGTTCACGACCATCGCCGCCGCACCACCATGCGCGGCTTCGAGCGCGGTCAGGTCACCAATGCACGCCCGGTCGGTCCGGCCGTCGTCGTCGACCACCAACACCGCACCCGGCACCATCTGACCGATCGCTTCGAGAATCACGTCGACGCTGCCGGTGTGGCGCACCGGCTGAGCTGGGCCGCCGAAGCGCGCCTGGCCGGTGACCGGCCGCAACTGCGACGGCACACAGCGCACCGCCACCCCGACCATCAAGCACGCGTCGGCGAGGTGCGCCGTCGACACCGACAGCAACCCGGTGTCGTCCTCGGCTGGATCGGGTGGAGTCGTCCTGGTCGTCATCGGTCACCCTCCGGTCTCGGCCGCGGCCGCGAGCGTGCCCGGAGCGGAACCGACCGGGCCTACAACCATGGTCGAGCGGCGAGCGGTCACCGCCCGGGTGATCATCAACACCGCGGCGATGCTGCCGGTCACACCCATCACCGCCAAGCGACCATCGCCGCGGTACAGCCCGTAAGCCCCCCAACACGACAACTCGCCCAGCACCAGCAGCCACGTGCCCACCGCGATCCCCGTCGGCGCCTGCGTGCGATAGGCCGTCCAGATCGCCGGCACGACCTGCACCACGAACGCCACCGACAACAGAGTGCCCAGCCCGACCCGCCCGGCCAACGCGAACGCCACGACCAGCAACGACGCCCACCCGGACACGAGCAGCACGCTGTGCCGATCGGGACGGCGGACCCGGCCGATCGACACGGCGAGCACTCCAGCCATCGACGACGCCGAGACCGCCGGCACCAATGCCAACCAGTACCCAGACAGTGAGAAGTACACGAACCATGCCGCGTTCCCGGTGCTCGTCAACGCCGCCCACAACCACGACACCCCGGCGACATCACCGGTGCGCAGAGCGCGTCGCAGCTGCGGGACGAACTGCGGCACCGCGAACACCGCAGCACCCAACGGGGCAAGATCGAGCAGCAATCTCATCGCCACAACTCACCGCACCCGGTACGCCTCATTGCTCAAGCATGACGCACCGAGCACCGGACATGGTTGCGAACAGCCCGCCCGGAGCGCCCATGTGTGCAAGGATTGCCGGTGTGGACGTCATCGGCCGCAACATCCTTGCGATCCTGCAACAGGACGGGCGGATCAGTGTCACCGAGCTCGCCACCCGGGTCGGGCTCAGCACCTCGGCGTGCAGCCGCCGCCTCCACGACCTCCACCACGACGGCACCATCGTCGGCTACCACGCCGACATCGATCCCGCCGCGCTCGGCCTCGCCTTTGAGGTCCTCGCCTCGATCACCATGCAACAAGAAGATGCCGACACCGTGGCCCGCTTCGAACACGCGCTCGGCGAGATCCCAGAGATCCGTCACGCCGAACGACTCTTCGGCGACCCCGACTACCTGATCCGCGTCGTCGCCCGCGACATCGACCACTACCAACAACTCCGCGACAGCCACCTCTCCACTCTCCCCGGCGTCCAGAAACTCACCTCCACCATCGTCATGCGCCGCATCGTCGACCGCCGACCCCTCCCCACCAACCGCACCTGACCCCGGCTCACGCCGCCGCGCCCCGGGTCACAACGGCAACGACCGCCAGCCTGGCCAGGCCATTCGCTTGGCCGGACGCGCCGAATCACACCGACTCGGACGCCGCGGAGCCATCGGCGAGTCTGCCGGAGTGTCGGGTCGTTCGGATCGAACTCGACCGCGTCTCCAAGCGCCCGGCCACGTTGTCACTCGGGCCGGGGTTGCCACGACAACCGGGATCGTCGGACGGTCACCGTGACCGGGCTTTGAGCCGCGGCGGAGGACGAGCGTGGTGCGTCCTCATCATGTGGCGAGAGCTCCTGTCCAGACGTGAGCGCGAACTCGTCGGTGACGCCGCACGGCGCACGGTCCTGTCCGAAAGAGGATGTCACGACCGGCGTGCTCACCGGCCTGTCGGAGTCATGCGAAATCGCCGAACGCGGCCGACGATGCCAACCGCCGACGACGCGTATCAGCGAGTATCAGAACGTTTGGCTCCCACGATGGCTCCCACGATTCGAGGGTCCGACTTGGCCAACAGCTTGTTGGCTACGGGCGGACGAAGACTCGGTAGCCGTTGGACAGCTCATCGACGAGTTCTCCTACTTCCTCGGAGAGTTTGAGCATCGGAGCGTTGCCTGGGTGGACCGTCCACAGCGCATGTGGCCGCTGGCTTGCCGAGATTGCGTGTTCGATCGCCACCCGCAGTAGCTCGCGGCCGTAGCCCCGCCCTCGCCGACGGTGGTCGATCAGGATGGTGCTGACGTACTCCGCCCCTGGGAAGTTGTCGTCGGGGTAGTGGACCACAGCGCCGACTGCCTGCTCTCCATCGACAGCCAGCAGGATGAAGCTGGCGGGCTCATCGACGTGGGTACCGACCGCGGCACTGAAGAAAAATCCTCGACCTCGGAGACCCATGGTTCACGCTTGCCGGGAGTTCGCTCCAGCTCGCTCGTGCGGTGGAGAGTGGCAGGACCGAGTTCGATGAGTTCGAGCGTCACCGCTCGGTGCGGGCGCGGATCTTGTCCCTGATCTCGTCCAAGAACGAGGCACGGAACTGCGGAGGGATCGGGTCGTCGGCGTGGCTCATCAGCCGCACGTACTCTGCGATCGGCTTCGGATCGTGAGCGTCGATGCTTGCTTCGAGCGCTTCCGTGAGCCCCTTGGCGAACCGTTCGCGTCGGCCAGGTTCCCAATCGGCGGCGAACGCGAGCGGACCGAGATGAGCCGCCGATGGGGCAGCCCCCTGCAACTCGCGGATCGGCCCGATCAGTGCTCGAACCTGATCGAGCAGCGCATCCCGGTGGTCAAGAGTCCCTGACACAGCCATGTCGAAAGTCTACCCCTCGACCCGATCGGGGATGCCGACGACCGCCGTCACGATGGTCCGCGGCTGCATCACAGTGTCATCGAACCCGTCGTCGCCGGCCGCGTCGTCCGGCTCGCCGACGCCGAGGTGGCCGACCTGCTCGACGACGCCCAAGTCGACCGACGCGATCCACCATTCGACAGTGACGCCGCTGGCCCGCGTGTAGACACTCCGGCAGATCGACCCTTCTCCGCGGGAACGGGCGGAGTCGGCCTGCGAGGCATGGCGGTCCTCCTTCTTTCGGATCGCGCCCACCACCACGCAACGGAGCGGTTCCCAAAGGCCCGAACGAGAAAGTCCCTGGCCCGGCCCCGCCGAAGCAGGGGCCATGACCAGGGGCTTTGTGTCGGGGTGAGAGGATTTGAACCTCCGGCCTCCACGTCCCGAACGTGGCGCGCTAACCAAGCTGCGCTACACCCCGTAGCGGAATGCGATGCTATCCGGCGGTGGCCGGTTCTTCCTCGGCTGTTGCCGAGTCGCTGGCGTCATCGGCGCCGGCGACGTCACCGGAATCCGGCAACGGCACCATCGGGTCGACCTCAGCGGCGTCGGCGGGGAGCCCCTCGGTGTACCGGCCTCCAGCGACAATCGCCTCGGCGGCACGTCGCAGCCGCAGCGCGTCCAGCGGCTTGATCAGCCATCCCTCGGCACCACACCGACGGGCGAGGTGCACATCGGCGGTGCGGTCGAGCAACATCAGCACGGGGACGTGGTCGAGGGCGCCGGACGACTCGTCGAGCCGCAGACCCATCGTGACCGCCATGCCACCCATCGAGCCGACCTGGAGGTCGAGGATGGCGAGGTCGGGCGTCGACTCCTTCACCTGTCCGGTCACGGCTCGGCCGTCCCGGCAGACCGTGAAGCGGACGTCGTCATCACCCAACGCGGCCGTGATCTCGTCGACCAGCCAGTCCGCGTCGGTTGCCAGCAGGATGTGCACGACCGAGAACCTACCGTCCCGTCAGCGCGCCGTCGAAGTGCCGTCGAAGGGTCCGACGCCTTCCGACCCCGCAGCGCTGGCAAACAGATGGTCGGCGATCACGGCGAGACCGGCAAGGTCGTGGACGTCGTTGTCGAGCAGCGGCAACACGGTCAGGCGTTCCGGACCGACAGCATCGACGAGCGGCGCCAGCGTCAACAGCTCCGCCTCCCGCACGATCCGAAGCTCGTGGACATTGCGCCACAGCGCGGCCAACACCGCGTCGTCGCTGGCGTCGGCGGCGGCGAGCGCATCGGCCGCGCCGGCCGACCCGAACGCCGGATGGGCGCGATTGACGATCGCCGCCTGCACGCCAAGCCCGAGATCGACGAGCTGGCGGGCGAACCAGACCGCCTCGTCGATCGTGTCGGCATGCGGCGAGGCGACGACGACGAACGACGTTTCGGGCGCATGGATGAGCGCACTCACTTCGTGCGCACGGCGGCGAAAACCATCCTCCATGCCGGCGAACGCTTGGAAGAACTCGATCGAATCGGCGAGCACGTCGGATCCGACCACCCGCCCGATCGCCTTCACGATCGGCTGCGTCGCCGCGCCGAGCACTTTCAGACCGCCACGGGTCGGCAGCATCAACAGCTTGAACACGCGATGGTCGAGGAAGCGGGCGAGCACGCCAGGTGCCTCGACGAAGTCGAGCGCGTTGCGGCTCGGCGGTGTGTCGACGACGACGAGGTCGAAGCGTTCGTCGGCATGCAGCGCGTGCAGCATCTCGGCGGCCATGTACTCCTGCGTGCCACTCAGCGAACTGGCGATGTTGCGGTAGAAGGTGTTGGCGAGGATGCGTTCGACCTGAGCCTCGTCGGCGGCCTCGCGGCGAACGATCCCGTCGAACGTCGCCGCCGGATCGAGCATCATCGCCCACAGCTCGCCGTGGACTGCACCACCCGTCTTCGATGCCGCGTCCAGCTCGATCCGTTGCGGTTCGGCGGCGAGCCCCCCGGTCAGGCCGAGGGCGTCGGCGAGGCGCCGCGCCGGATCGATCGTGACCACCACCGCACGCCGCCCCCGCCGCGCTGCTTCGATGCCGATCACCGCCGCGGTCGTCGTCTTGCCGACCCCGCCGGATCCGCAGCAGACGATGACCGACGCGCCGTCGATCAAGTCCGTGCCGCCCTCCGTCGGCGAACTCGTGAACATGTTGCGCTCGTGAGTGGACATCTGTTCACGAGATGGACCGGGCGGGCCGACGAGGTCAGGCGCGCCGGAGGGGGCGGCTCCGGCACTCACGAATCCACCAGTGTCGCCGCGAGGGCATCGATGTCGTCGGGCGACAGACCGGCGGCGGGGAGGGCGGGGAGGACGACGTGCGGGAGCGGGAGCGAAGACTCCAAACGGGCCAGTTCGGCGCGCTCCATCGTGCGTCGGGAGCGACGGAAGGCGAGCGCGTCGAGCAGCGTCGCCGCGTCAGCAGCGTCGAGGGCCGCGACCGCCTGCACCGCAGCATCCGCGTCGGGCAGTTCGGTGCCCCGGTCGACGCCATTCACGACGATCGGTCCGAGTTGCACCCCGACGTCGTCCTCGAGCGCGAACGCAGTCTCGATCACCTCGTTGACCGGCGTCGTCTCGGGCAGCGTCACGAGCACCACCTGGCAGCGCCGGGCGTCGTGGAGCATCTCCAGCACATCGTCGGCCTGCGTGCGCACCGGACCGGACCGCACGGCATCGGACAGCCCGGCAGCGGCACGCAGGAACGTGATCGCGTGCCCGGCCGCGGGCCCGTCGACGACGATCAGGTCGTGCTCACCGCTGCGTTCGAGCTGTTTGACCTTGCCGAGCACGACGATGTCGTCGATGCCGGGCGCCGCGGTGCCCACCATGTCGATCACGCCCGTCTTGCTGAGCCGCTTGGCCACCCGCCCGAAGCCGTGTTCTCGCAGGTACTCGTCGAGTGCCTCGGGAGCCAGGATCGAGCGCACCTCCACGTCACCCACCAGGTGGGACAGCGCCGGCTTGCCGTCGAGCTCGATCACGAGGACCCGGCGGCCGGTCATCGATGCGGCGCGGGCGATCGCAGCCGTTACCGTGGTCTTCCCCACACCCCCCTTGCCCGCCACCACGACCACCCGGGCGGCGGTCAACAACTGCAGCGAGTTCTCGCTCTCCGGAGGCACCCTTGCGAAGACTAGCGATCGGCATCTTGACGTTGATGTCCGTCGTCGGCCTCCTCGCCGCTCCCGCGCACGCGCAGACCGACGAGAACGGCGACGACACCTCATCTCCGGCTGGCGCCGGCCGGGTCGACGTCTTGCAGGTCAGCGGCTACTTCGACCCGATCATCGTCCGGTCGATCCACGACGCCATCGACCGTGCTGTCGACGACGGTTCACAGGCACTCGTGCTCCAGGTCAACAGCCAAGGCACCGTGGTCGACGATGACGAGATCGAAGACCTCCTCGTCCGCGTCGCGAACGCGCCGATCCCGATCGCGGTGTGGGTCGGTCCGAGTGGCGCGCGCTTCTACGGCACCGCCGCCCAGCTCATCGCCGTCGCCGATGTCACGGGCATGTCACCCGGCTCCCGCGTCGGATACATCGGCATCCCCCTCGACCCGCCCGGTCTGCCCGACGGCACGGCGGTCGACTTCGGAGTCGCCGAGGAGCGGCTGCGCAATGGTTCGGTCGGATTGAGCGACGCCCGTGCGCTCGACGTGTTCAAGCAGCGGATCGACGACGAGGGCATCCCCACGATCACGAACATGGTGCAGGCGATGGACGGGTTCGAGGAGAACGGCATCGTCTTGCACACCACCGAGCTCGTCGTGCTCGACGACGGCTCGACCCGCTTCGACACCATCGCTGTCGTGCGTTTCGCCAAGCTGCCCCTGGTCGACCAGCTGTTCCACACCGTTGCCAGCCCGGAGGTCGCGTACCTCCTGTTGCTCACCGGGTTGGCGTTGCTCGTGTTCGAGTTCTTCACCGCGGGCGTCGGCATCGGCGGTGGCGTCGGCGCGCTCTGTGTCGTGTTGGCGTTCAGCGGACTCGCCGTGCTTCCCACCCGCCCGTGGGCGGTGGTGGTCATCATGCTGGCGATGCTCGCCTTCGCGGTCGACGTGCAGGTCGGCATCCCGCGCTTTTGGACCGGTGTCGGCCTCGTGTTGACCGCGCTCGGGAGCTGGTTCCTGTTCGAGCCGGTGCCCGGGTCGTCGATGCGTCCGTCGTGGCTGTCGTTGGGCGCCGGGTTGATCGGCATCGCCCTCACGTTCATCGTCGGCATGCCGTCGATGGTGCGCACGCGCTTCGCCACGCCCACGATCGGTCGCGACTGGATGATCGGCGAGGAGGGCGTCGCCGTCGGCGCGGTTGATCCGGATGGCTTCGTCGAGGTGCGTGGCGCCCGGTGGCGAGCGCGCACGAACCGGGCGACCCCCCTCGCCGACGGCGCCCCGCTGCGCGTGGCCGGCATCGACGGCGTGACCCTCGACGTCGAGCCGCTCGAAGGCGCCGCCCGCGACTACCGCGAGATGCGCACGAAGCAGCCCACCGACAGCGCCTGAGACGCACGACCCGCGCTCCAGCAACCCAAATCTGTCCGATTCCTCACGCTGAGCGACACGTCGCGGACACATTTCGGGGGATGGTTCGGCGGGGCGCGAAATGTGTCGGGGATGTCACGCTCGGCGATACGAAGCGGACAGATTTGGGGCGGGCAGGGTCACTCGGCGGTGGGATCGTTCGGCTGCGGGGGGTCGGGGAGGCGGGGGCCGGCGACGTGGTGATCGCCTCGACGGCGGGTGACGCCGCGGGCGTCGAGCTCGGCCACGAGCGGGAGGGCGAACTTGCGCGTCGTGCCGGTGGCATCGCGGAACTCGGCGACGGTGAATCCATCGGGCCGTGAGACGAGGAGCGACGCGGCGACCGTGGCCGCGGCGGTGATCGCGTCGGGGTGGAACAGGATCCGGTCGCGTTCCACGGCAAGTCCGCGCTGCACGAGCTCGCGCACCTCGCCGCGCGGGATCCCCGGATCGCCCGGCATCAACCCACCCGTGCGCAGCAGATCGAGCGCGGGGTGCGCCGCGTAGGGATCGCGCGCCTCGACCGATCGTGCGACACCGCGCTCCACGACCACCCGATCGAGCCCGTCGACGAGAGCGCGTTCGCGATCGTCGAGCGACGCGAGGTCCACCCCGGCAGGACCGGCGCCCTCGATGCGGGCCTGCACGGCGGCGCGAAGTGTGGCGAGTGCCGGCGGCGCGGCGACCCATTGCCCCACGTTCGGAGCGACACGCTCACCGGTCAGCCCCTCCAGTTCGTCGACCGTGACCCATCCGCGCTCGCGCACGACTCGCTGCACCGACCGATCGGGCGCCGCGTCACGTGCGGGCAGCACGGGATCGATGTCGAGCACCTCTCCGCCGCCGACCGTCTCCGAGCGTCCCGACTCGCGCAGTACGTACCGGTCGCCTGGCAGCAGCGGCAGCGGGCCAGCGAGGTGGAGCCGCACGAGCCCGGAGGCGCCGGGTTCGATCGCGTCGTCCGCACCGAGCACACGCAGCCTCACGGCCACCTCTGCCGTACCGACGTGCAGCGCGAACGCGCCACGGCGCGTCACGTCATGCGTGAGCGAAGCGAGCACACGGAGCGACGCGTCCACACGCCCGGTCGTCCGCCACCGGCTGGGCTCGACGACGGCGGCGCCGCGGTCCAACTCCGCGTGCCCGACGCCGGCCAGGTTCAACGCGACCCGTGTTCCCGGTCCGACCTCGTCGACCGCGCTCCCGGCCGTCTGAACGCCGCGGACGCGGCAGCGAAGATCGCCCGGCTGGACCGTGACCGCATCCCCGACCCGCAGGCGGCCACCGGTCAAGGTGCCGGTCACGACCGTGCCGCTGCCCGCGGCGGCGAACACCCGGTCGATCCACAACCGCGGGCGCGATCGATCGACCGGCGCCGTCGCACGAGCACACAGCGCGTCGACCGCCGTCACGAGATCGCCGATGCCCTGCCCGGTGACGGTCGAGACCGCGACCCGAGGCGCATCGGCGAGAAAGCTGCCCGTGAGCCGCGCCCCAACGTCGGCACGCGCCGCGTCGAGGGCTGCAGCATCGAGGAGGTCCACCTTCGTCAGTGCAACCACCCCGTCGTGTGCGCCGAGCAGCTCGAGGATCCGCAGGTGCTCCTCGGACTGCGGCTTCCATCCTTCGCTGGCGTCGACGACGAACACGCAGCCAGCGATCCCGCCGACACCGGCCAGCATGTTGTGGAGGAACCGCACGTGTCCGGGGACGTCGACGATGCTGACCTTCCTCCCCGACGGAAGGACGGTGTGAGCGAAGCCGAGATCGATCGTCAGCCCGCGCCGTCGCTCCTCGGCGAGGCGATCGGGATGGACGCCCGTCAGCGCCTCGACGAGCGACGACTTGCCGTGATCGACGTGACCGGCCGTGCCGAGGATCGTCACGGCGCGCTGGCGCGGATGGCGTCGACGAGCACGATGTCGTCGGCGGGAGCGACTGCCCGCAGGTCGAGCACGGTGACGTCGTCGCGCGTCCGGGCGATCACCGGGGGTGCGTGGCGGCGCAGGGTCGCCCGGCGGTCACCGCGCAGTTCGAGGCCATACGAGTCGATCGTCGCGCCAGGCGCCGACCCTGCGCCGGGCAGCGCGTCCGTCGCGACGAGCCGCGCGTCCTGCTCCACGTCGGCGATGGCGTCGACCACCGCGCCAGCGCGCCGCTCCAGCTCGTCGAGTGGTGTGGCCACCATGGTCCAGAACGGCACGACCGTGGTCACCGTGCGGGCGAGGTAGGCCAGAGCGACCTCCTGGAGCGCCTCGAGCACCATGGTTCCCGGCCGCAGCGCGCGGGCGAGCGGATGACGCCCGCAGCGCTCGACGAGGTCGGCGCGCCCGGCGATGATCCCCGCCTGCGGGCCGCCGAACAGCTTGTCGCCGCTGAACGTGACGAGTGCGGCGCCGTCGGCGAGCGATTGTCGGACAGCAGGTTCACCGGCGAGCCACGATGGCGGCGCACCCGGCAGCCACGGGCAGTCAGCGTCGATCAGCCCACTGCCGAGATCGGCGACCACGGGGACGTCGAGGCTCGCCAGCTCGGCGATCGTCGTCGACTCGCTGAACCCTTCCACGCGGTAGTTGCTCGGATGCACCTTGAGCACCACGGCGACATCGGCGCCCGGGGCGCCGATCGCGCGGCGATAGTCGTCGAGCCGGGTGCGGTTCGTGGTGCCCACGTCGATCAGCCGGGCGCCGGACTGGGTCATCACATCCGGAACTCGGAACGACCCGCCGATTTCGACGCTCTCGCCACGGCTCACTGGGACGCCCCGCCCGCCGGCGAGCGCGGCGAGCACGAGGAGCACTGCGGCGGCGTTGTTGTTGACGACCATCGCCGCCTCGCTGCCGCAGAGGTGCGCGAGCACTCGACCGACGCCCGCCTGACGCGAGCCGCGCTCTCCCGTCGTCAGGTCGAACTCGACGTTCGTTCCCCGTGGCGGGACGGCCTCGGTCGCGATC
Source organism: uncultured Ilumatobacteraceae bacterium (assembly GCA_964592115.1). Taxonomy (GTDB): domain Bacteria; phylum Actinomycetota; class Acidimicrobiia; order Acidimicrobiales; family Ilumatobacteraceae; genus Sva-07. The sequence goes on along the minus strand of CAZQCP010000020.1, from coordinate 3,452 downwards.
CGCCGCGCCGCTCGCCCGAGGTTCGTGTGGAGCAGTACGCCGGTCGCGTTGACGACCGGCTGCAACAGCGACGCGCCGAGCGCGTCGGCGCGGGCTGCCGCCGAGTCGGGGTCACCCGCGGCGATCGCCTCGCGGGCGACGTCGACGCACAGGGCGTGCGGAAGGCCCGATCGCGCGAGCGTCCGCGCCAGCGCATCGACCGACGGCGGGCGCGGACGCGGAGAGGACACGCCCGCAGTCACGGTGGACGCGTCAGTCGGGCAACTTGTCGACGGCGTCCTTGGCCACCTTGGCGCCCTGCTGGATCTTGTCGGCGTGCTGCGGCAACTTGTCGTCCACCTTGTCAGCGGCGGTGTCGATGCCCTGCTTCACTTGCGGCTTCTTGCCGCCAAACTTTCCCTTGATCGTGTCGAGGATTCCCATGGTCAGTCCTTTCATCGTTCGCTCTGGCGAACGGGTCGACACTAGCCGAGGCCCTTGACCAGGACCTTCGGGTTGCGCCGCAACGGCAGCCGCGGGCCGGGCCGTGCAGGCAGCCCGTTATCCTCGGCATGGATGACGAGCTGGGGTCGCGCAGTAGCCACGTACCCGCCGACATGGATCGTTGGGGTCATCGTGGCCGGGGTCGTGTGGCTCTTCCTCGAACTGCTCGACCCGCCCGGTGTGCTCGTGGTCGTCTTGATCGTGCTCGCCGTGCTCGCCGTCGTCGCGTGGCCGTTCACGATGTCGGCGACCGGCACGCTCGCCAAGTTGCAGTTCGCGATCCCCCGCGTCGACGAGGCCGACCCACAAGCGATCGCCGCACTGCGTACCCGCCTCGCCGCGCTGCCCGACACCCAGCCCGTCGAGCAGCTCGATGCACTCGTGCAGAAGCGGGAGAACCTCAAGAGTGTGCTCCAGCATCGCCTCGATGCAGGAGAGATGACCTACGCCCGCTACCTCGCCACCGCGCAGCAGGTGTTCAACGCGGCGATCGACAACCTCCACGAGGTGGCCGTCGCCACCGAGAGCATCAGCACCATCGACGACGGCTACATCGATCGTCGCCTCACCGAGTTGGACAGCGACGACGCTGACGCCGATTCAGCGGCGCGCGAACGTGAGACGCTGGAGCGGCGCCGCGACCTGCGCACCAACCAACGCCGGCGGATCGCCCAGTTCCTCGCCCAGAACGAATCGGCGCTGACCGCGCTCGACCGCACGACGACGGCGCTCGCCGACACGCCGATCGGCAAGAAGCCCGAAGACGCCGAAGCGGCGATGGCCGCGCTCGAAGCACTGGCCGCGCGGACCGCCGACTACGCAACGTGAGCCGTCGTCCGCCAGCCCGACACCCGCACACGAATCCCGACCGCGAAGACAAGGACCGACCATGACCGACGCCGCTTCCGCTCCCGCGCCGCAGACGGCCGGGCCGACACCGCACCTGAACCTCGTGCTCGACGTGCCCCAGGCGCGTGCCGCGCTCGAGATCGCCGAACCCGAACCGACCGACGAGCTGCGCTCCCAGGCGCGCACCCAGGTCGCCACGCTGCTCAGCATCGACCCGGCCGACGACGGCGCCCGCACCGCGGCCCGCGACTCGGTCGACGCGATGGGCCGCGAGCTCCAGACGCGTTCGGCCACGCGCAGCCGGATGCTCCAGGCGCCGCTCAAGGACCTCGCGCAGAACACCGAAGACGGCGGACCCGTCGCCCGGTCGCTCTCCGACCTGCGCATCGAGGTCGAGAAGCTCGATCCCGCCGGCCTCGACACCGACGCCGGCTGGCTCACCCGTCTGGTCGGCAAGATCCCGGGCGTCGGCACCCCGCTCAAGCGCTACTTCATGCGCTACGAGAGCAGCCAGACGCAGATCGACTCGATCGTGAAGTCGCTGGAGAGGGGTCGCGATCAGTTGAAGCGCGACAACGTCACGCTCGGCGACGACCAGAAGCAGATGCGCGAGCTGACGCACGCGTTGACCGACCAGGTCGCCCTCGCCCAGGCGCTCGACGCCGAGCTCGTCGACAAGCTGGCGACCGAGATCGGGCCGGACGACCCGCGGCGCCAGTTCGTCGAGGAAGACATCTTGTTCGCCGTTCGCCAGCGCACGCTCGACCTCCAACAGCAGCTGGCCGTCAACCAGCAAGGCGTGTTGGCGGTGGAGATCCTGATCCGCAACAACCGCGAGCTGGTCCGCGGCGTCGACCGCGCCCTCGACGTCACGATCAGCGCACTGCAGGTCGCCGTCACCGTCGCCCTCGGCCTCGCCCACCAGAAGCTGGTGCTCGACAAGATCGAAGCGATCAACGAGACGACGTCGGCGATGATCGCCGGCACCGCCGAGCGGCTGAAGACACAGGGCACGGCCATCCACCAGCAGGCGTCCAGCACGATGCTCGACATGGAGTCGCTGAAGTCCGCGTTCGCCGACATCCAGACGGCGCTCGACGAGATCTCCCGCTACCGACGCGAGGCGCTGCCGACGATGGCCGGCACGATCGTCGAGCTCGACCAGTTGACGGCGGCGACCGAGGAGGAGATCCGCCAGATGGAGAGCGGCCGCCGCGCCACGACCAAGCTCGACGAAGGGCAGCTCGACGGCACCGTCGACATCGGCGAGATCACCCACACGGCCGACGGAGTCGACGAATGAGGCGCCCGCGACGGATCGTTCGGATCACCGCCGCAGCCGCCACGCTGGCGATCATCGCCGCGTCGTGCGGCAGTGACGGCGATCGCAGCGCGCCGATGAACCAGGACGATGCGGTGGCGCGGCTCGCCGAGCTCGCCGACGACATCGACTGGGTCGACGACCCGGTCACGCGCACGGCCTCCATCCCGCCACCGACCGGTGGCGACCTCGCCGAGACACTGCCGCCGCTCGACGGATTCCCGATCACCGCCGCGGCGCCGCGCAGCGCCGACGAGGTGATCGAGGTCTGGTCGTCGACCGAGAAGTCCGGTGACGGCACCGACGGCTGGATGCGGGAGGTGACCGAGGACTTCAACCGGGCCGGCATCACGCTCGCCGACGGACGCACCGTCGGCGTCAACCTGCGGTTCATCGCCTCCGGCACCGGCTACCAGTTCATCGCCCGCGGGCGCGATCTGCCGCATGCCTTCACGCCGTCGAACGAGCTGTGGACCGAGATGGCTGCCGTGTACCAGCCGATGACCGAGGTGCGGGCGAAGACCGTTTCCAACGTCGCCGGCATCGTGATGAAGGACGCGACCGCCGACCAGCTGCGAGCCGACTACGGCGAGTTGACCCCGGAGAACCTCGTCGACGCGGTCATCGCCGGCGACCTCGTGATGGGCTACACCGACCCCTTCGCGTCGAGCACCGGACTCAACTTCTTGCTCACCGTGCTCGACTCGATCGCCGACGGCGACCAGTCGCGCCTCACCGACCCCGACGTGGCGAGCGTGTTCGAGCAGTTCCAGCGTCAGGTGCCCTTCGTCGCCCTCAC
>CAZQCP010000019.1:24100-35534 GCA_964592115.1 uncultured Ilumatobacteraceae bacterium | reverse complement strand
CGACGACCCGCGGCGGAGCGGGGGCCTCGGTCGGCGTCGGCGAGTCGGTCGCACCCTTGGCGACGAGCAGGCCGGGATCGATCGACGGCACGATTGCGGCACCAGGGCGAGAAGAGGCCTCGGGGGGAGCGGGTGCGTCAGGACGTGACGGCGCATCGGGACGAGAGGGCGCATCGGGACGAGAGGGCGCATCGGGACGAGAGGGCGCATCGGGACGAGAGGGCGCGTCAGGACGAGACGGCGCATCAGGACGAGACGGCGGCCCGCTCGAACGCGGAGGCGGACCACTCGGGGCCGCGGCCTGCGGTGGCGGGCCGCCAGGCCGGGCAGGAGGAGTCGGCGGCCCGCCCGGACGGGGCGGTGGTCCCCCGGCGCCGACCGACGATCCCGCTGGGCGAGGTGGCCCACCAGGGGTACCAGCCGGAACAGCGGGTCGAGATGGCGGCCCACCGGGACCACCCGGGCCAGCAGGGGCTCGAGCGGCCGGCACGCCAGGACGGGGTGGTCCACTCGGCCCGGTCGTCGCCGCTGGAGTCGCCGCGTCGGGCGCGGTCTCGATCTCACCGGGGGCGTGGACGTCGAGGGACAACACGGTCTGGACCCGACTGAGCAAGCTCCGCTTCGAGGCCACCTGCTCGACGGCGTCCTCGCGCGCCTCGGGGACCACCGACTCCCCCGACCACTCGAGGAACGCCCCGCACGACCCGCAGAACGCGTCGTCGTCGAGGTTCTGGAACGCACACTTCGTACAGACGATCATCTCTCCTCCTCGACGACCGTGGCGACGATCGGCTCGGCGATCGTCACGTCACGCGTCGTCACGTCCGGGACCGTCTCGTCGCGAGTCGTCAGATCAGGCTCCGTCACGGTGGCGCGCCCGTCGCCGTCAGCATCTGACGGCGCGGCGACCTCGCGCAGTTCGACATCCACCGGGAGGTGTGCCGGGATCGCGTGGCGGATCACCTCGTGCAGACCGTTCCAGTTCACGCTCGACGCGTCCGGCACGTCGACGGTCACGCTCACCGTTCGATCGCGGGCGTACTCCACGGAGTCGAAGCTGGCACCCGGCACGGCCGACGTGAACGTCCCGCCCGGATCATCGACACGCGCCACGCCGTCGGTGTAGAGCGCCACCTCCTGGCGCAGACCCCCCGCGGTCCCTCGCTTGGCGAACATCTCGACCGCGCTGGCCACGAGACGCCGACTGCGGGCCGGTGACCAGTCCTCGTCGAGGCTCAGCCCGATCCAATCGCCGAGCCAGCGCACGAAATCGTCCGGTGCGACCGACGGATCGACGTACGCGTGGAGGCAGTCCAACACGTTGTGCGCCGGCGCGATCACCTCGTCGAGCCCCGCGGTGAACTGCTCGACGAAGAGGCTCTCCTGGTAGATCGCGGGCAACTGCCGCACGATCGGGCGCGTGACGGGCACGGCGCTCACGGCGACATCACCTGCACCTGGTGCTCGTAGGAGAACACGAGGCTGTTGCGAGCGAGCTCGACGCGGTTGGTCTGCTTGCCGCGCTCGCCCGTGACCGGGTTGGCGCCGAAGAGCCGCACGTCTTCGACCACATCGACGCCGGCCGTGGCCTGCAGCACGCCGAACGCATCGCCCGCCTGCACGGGTCGACCCCACGGCCAGCCCGCACCGTCGGGCCCGCCGAGGAGCGGATCGAAGTAGCGGTGCAGCGCGGCGACGGCATCCGTGTGGACCCGATCGACGTCGGCACGCGGGGTCGCCCGTAGCCGCGCGACGACCGTGATCCCCTGGTACGTCGGCGGCTCGACGTGCACCGTCGAGCCGATGATCCGGCAGTCCTCGAGTCGGTCGGCGATCGCCTCCAGCGTGTGGTCGGTCGGCAACAGGTCCTCGAAGCGCAGCCGGTCGTGGTCACGAGCGGCGGCGGGCACGATGCACACCGTCACGTGCCCGGCGTCAGCTGCCGTCTCGGCGGGGAAGCACTTCACCCGGGCGATCTCCGGTGCGGCCTCCCGGGTCAGCAGTTCGAAGTCGGAGGCAGTGACGGCCCGGCTGCGGGTGCGCAACATCAACGGCCCGCGGACCTTCGCTTCGCCGACGGACTCGCCGTCGACTCCCCCGCTCGCCGGATGCCGATTGGTGACCGACCGCACGAACGGGATCGACGACTTCAACGTGCGGATCGCGTTCGCCGGCACGTTGCCCGCGGCGCCGCCGCCGACCGCGTGTTCGCGCACCCTGATCGCGGCGCGCTGCGGCGGGATCGCGCCGTATGCCCGCACCGACCCGTCGGCGAGTCGCACGAGCGGGGCGAACTCGATGGCGCCCGATGCAGCGTCGACGATGACGACCTCGTCGGCGGGACCGCAGTCGGCGAACGACTCGACGATCGTCCACGGCACCCAGCCGTCGTCCGTCGCCACCTCGACGACCGGATCGTGACCCAGCCACACCATCGCCCCGCTCGGCATCTCGTGGCGCTGACCGGGCTGGCCGTTCGACTCACCGACGGGCGTCACCTCGATCCGTTCGGCGTGGGCGGCGAGCACCGTGCCGCCGACCGTCGACGCCGTCACCCCATGGATCAGCGGCGACGAGCTGTACCGCGGCTGATGCTCGCGAGCAGGCGTGACACGCGCCCGCAGCCACCCGGCGCGCTCGCCATCGACGGTGTGCTCCTGATGATCGAGCGGCAGGTGGACGACGATGTCCCCGCGACGGTTGAGCCCTCCGGTGTCGTCCCGCTCCAGCTCGCACCGTGCCCAGCCGTCGCCGCCCCACGCCTCCCACACGAGTGGCGGATCGAGGGGATCGACGCCGACGCCGTCGATCTCGCAGTGCATCCCGACGGCGACCGCGTTGCCCGGCGCGGCGCGGTCGAGTCCCAGGTAGAGCGCGTCGCCCGGCCGGGGCACGTCGCTGAACGCCGAGAACCCGGCACCGACGCCGAGCTGATCGGTGCGCAGACGAAACCCGTCCGTCCCGCCCGCGCGTTCTCCCTCACCCGTATCCGGGGCTTCACGCACATCCACCCCCGCCTCGTCGGGCGGTGCGCCTGCGGTGGCGACGTGGGCGATCGAGACGGGCACGATCGACAGGTCGGCGAGCGTCGTGAACACGACCGGCTCGTCGACCTCACCGCGCAAGGTCGCCGTGCGGGTGCCCGCCGGCACCACGAGCGGTGACACCGCCTGCGACGACAACCAGAACGTCATGTCGACGCGCGCCGCGGTCGGCGGGAACAACCGGATCCCGATCAGTTCGAGGAACTTCACGTACAGCCGGTCCGGCACCCGGTTCAGCCGGTACAGCATCTGATCGGTCATGAACGCGAACGTCTCGATCAGCGTCACGCCAGGATCGGAGACGTTGTGGTCGGTCCACGTCGGGCACCGGTCCATCACCATCCGCTTGGCGTCGTCGACGAGATCCTGGAAGCGGCGGTCGTCGAGGTTCGGGGCTGCGATGGCCATCAGTAGTCACTTCCGTCGTCGGGGATCGTGTAGAAGGGGAACACGAGGTTGCGCAGGTCGTTGGTGCGCTTGATCGCGTAGACGATCTCCACGTCGAGCCGGTTGCGATGGTCCGCGTCGGGCCGCACGATCACGTCGTGGACGTCGACGCGCGGCTCCCACTGACGGACCGCATGACGAACCTCGACGGCGAGCTCGGCGGCCGTGGCGTTGTCGGCCGAGCGGAACACGAAGTCGCGCATCTTGCACCCGAACCGCGGCCGCATCGGCCGCTCGCCCGGATATGTCGTGACGATGATCTGGATCGCTTGTTCGATCTCGCGCTCGTGCGACACGAGCGCGATCCCGCCCCGCGTGTTCACGTCGGGCGGGAACGCCCAGCCCGTACCCACGAAGTCGTACCGCCCCGAGTCGAACCGTGCTGCCTCCAACGTCATCTCCTTCTCCTTCGTCTCCTCTTCTCCTGAGCGCGTGCGGCGAGCCCTGATCCAGCCCGTTCGGGCTCAGTTGAGCTTCACCATCGAGCCGGACAGCTCGACCATCCCCGACCCCCCGTCGATCTTCACGCCGGTGCCGCCCTTCAACGTCAGGTTCCCCGGCGCCGCCGCCTCGACGGTCACGTTGCCGGCGCTCGTGACGTCGATCGAGCCACCGGTGCCCGCCTGCTCGATGAGGATGCTTCCGCCGGCACCGTTCTGGCGGATCTCGATCGCCGCCGGGGAGGGTGTGGTGGCGTCGCACACGATGATCAACTTCTTGCCCGCGTCGTCGAGGTGGATGCTGATCGTGTCGTCGACGTTGCCGATCGTGATCCCCGATGTCGTCGGCGGCAGCTGACCGTCGCCGTCGTCGTCGATCAGCACCTTGTGGCCGAGGCGGCTCACGACGCCCCGCTTCACGACCTGACCGCCGGGGATGCCCTGCTTGACGATGTCGCCGCCGACGTCGATCTCGTTGTCGCCGTTGACGAGTCCGCCGAGCACGTAGGCACGGCGGATGTCGCCGAACTCGAACCCGACGAGCACCTCGTCGCCGATCTCGGGGACGGCGACCATGCCGTAGCTGGCGCCGAGGCCGGGCATGACGACCCGCGCCCAGTCCGTGACGAAGTCGGACGACAGCCACGGCAGCGCGACCTTGACGCGGTGCAGGCCGTCGTCGTCCAGGTTGTCGGTCACGAGCCCGGGGACGAGCCCATCGAGGAGCCCCCGCTGGCGACGGTTGAGTTGGCCGCCGTTGACGAGGCCCCCGAGCGAGCGATCGTGGCGCCCGCTGACCTCGAAGCGCACCGTGTACCCCTCGGTGTCGTCGAACACGTGCTGGGCTGCCGTGACGTACCAGTCACCCTCGAAGCGCGACGGCACGTTCTTGAGCGTGACCGTCGCTCCCACCAGCACGCCGCTGGCGTTCATCGCACATCCCTCAGCTTCGGCGAATGCGCTGCCGACGTGTTCGGCCATGCCGGCGGCCATCGCGTCGGCCGCGCCCTGGGTCACCGACCCCCAGCCGAGTGGCCGGTCGACCACGGCGACCGCGTCGTCGCTCGCACCGAGGAAGCTCGGCAAGAACGGCAAGCTCGGCGGCGACGGGATCGACAGCGGCCCGCCGTGCGCGGCGGCGAGCGCGGTCGGCGAGTCGTCGATCCCTGCGGTCTTCGACGACAGCTCGGCGGTCGCCGATACGACGGCGACCGCCGCCGGGTCCCACACGCGCACCTCCGATTCGCCGACCATGCCCGACGACGTGACGCGCGGACGCAGCCAGCGCAGGTTCTCGCCGAACTCCAACACGTTGTCCCCGACTCCGAGCGCCGAGGCGGCGGACGAGACGGCACCACCGAAGCCTCCTGCACTCATCCCAGGCGCCGGCTTGAAGAAGAACTCGCCGTCGCTGACGCCGACGTCGAACCCGATCTCCTGAGCCCTGCCACGCAAGAACTCCCAGTCGGTCTGAGCGACCTGCGCGACATAGCGGTGCGTCACACCGGGATCCTCGATCGTGCCGATCGTCAGCCCGGCCTCGTCGGCCACGCGTCGGGCGATGTCCCCGTCGCTCGAATCGAGGAACGTCCTGCTGCGCCGCGCCCGCTGCAGCCGGTGCGACTGCTCGTACCCGCGTACGACCGTGTAGTGGACGAGCTCGTCGTAGTCGCCTTCGATCGCCGTCACCTCGCCCGAGATCAGATCGGTCCCGCTCGGCGCGTCGCCGACGCCGACGGTGACCTCGGTGCCGATGTCGATCATCGCCGTGTCCAACAACGTGCCGTCACGATCGAGGAACGTCAGCTCGAACATCCCGGGCCGGTGGGCACTGAGGTCCACGACGGCACGCAGCAGCTTCGGTTCGATCATCGGGTTCAGGGGCATCGGCGCGCCCATCGCCTTGACGGACACGGTCGGGCGGATCGCACCGCGCTCGACCGTCGTCGGCATGCTCACCGCACACCTCCGGCCGCCTTCGCCCGTTCGGCGAGCTCGTCGGGAGCGGGAAGGTACACGACATCGCCCGGCTCGACCGCTGTCGGATCGTCGATGCCGTTGACCTCGGCGACTGCCCGCCACGCCCCCGGGTTGCCGAACGCTTCGGTGGCGATCGACGTCAGCGATTCGTCGGCGCTGACCACGTGACGGTTGCGCCCTGGCCGGCCGCCCGACGTCGGGTTCGTCAGGCTCAAGGGCGACGGCACCTCTTTGAGCATCAGGTTGACGGACGCGTGCACGGGGATGCCCGACGGCGCGATGCGCTCGAAGGTGACGTCGACCTTCGTCATCACCGCGGTGATCATGAAGCCCGCACTCGGCGGCCCCCACTGCACGAGCAGTTCGGGCGGCGCGGCGGCCGGCAGACCCATCGCCGCGGCGGCCGCGCCGAGCAGACCCGACGCCGGCGACAGCCATGACATCAGCGTGTCGCACATCGGCTTGCACTCCGGCCCGACCAGGTGAGCCTTTTGGATGTTGATCTCCAACGGGTCGGTGCCGTGGAACAGGGCGCCGAGCGTGCCGGCAGAGCCACCCGAACCGGACGCACCGGCGTTGCCGCTGGCGCTGCCTCGCGAGCGGCCGTTGTTCGCTTGTTGCCGCTTGACCTTCATCGATTCGGGGTTGTGGTCGAACAGCACGAACTCGGCGGGGAACAGGACCTTGACGATCTTCAGTCGGTCAACCATCGAGAAACCCCTCGTGACAGAGCTCGAGCGTCTCGAGCGCGACCTGCTTGCCAGCGGCGTCGAGCGCCGGCCCCTTCCACGCCGCCGGCAACACGTTGGCGAGCGTCCACGTGGCGACCTCGCCGAGCTTGGCGTCGTGGAGCGCGATGCACGCGCTCGATCCACCACCGCCGAGGCCGCCCAGCACAGCCGTGTCGAGCATCCAGTCGGCTGCCGACACCTTGGCGAGGTACTTCCTCGTCTTGTCCCAGTCGCCCTTCTCGAGAGCCCGCTGCAACACGACGGTCGAGTACTCGGCGCGGCCGGGGATGAACGAGCTGTACTCGTGCTGGCCGAGCTCGTTCACCTTGGTGTGCTTGAAGGTGACGTTGAGCCCCTTGCACGACGACCACGAACCCAGGTCGTGGTCATCGACCACCACCTGGAACCGCATCGACATCCCGAGGAGCGCGGTCTGGGAGAGTGCCATAACGTCCTCATGCCTCGTCGAGGAAGCCGAGATGGGCGAGCTCGAGCGTCTCCAGGGCGACCTTGCTCGATGTCGCCTCGAACCCCGACACACTCCACTTCACGGGGATGACGTGGCGCAGGTCCCACTTCGAGACCGGGTCGACGTGGGCATCGTGCAACACGACGGAGCCGGACTGCGGCTTGTGGGCGAAGGAGTTGGAGTTGAGCCACTCCTTGACGGCCTCGGTGCCGTCGATCGTGGCGGCACGCTCCAGCTTGATCGTGGGGTACTTCGTGAGCCCCGGGTAGTACCAGCGGTCGTTGCGGTTGTCGCCGGCGCGGTACTCCACGAGGTCCCAACCGACCTCCAGGCCGGCCGCTTTCGACCAGCTCTTGAGGTCGTACTTGCCTTCGTCGATCGTGACGGCGAAGCGCATCGCCATCCCGACGAGGGCATCGGCTGCGATCGGCATTCGGTTCTCCTTGTCGCTTCTTCTGTTGGTCGCTGGTTCAGGTGGTCGCTGGTTCAGGTGGTCACTGGTTCAGGTGGTCGTCGTGTCAGCAGGCGTCGGCGAGCGTGCCGGCACGCTCGCGGTCGATGAGCAGCTCGCGGCGCAGGTCCCGGCGGAAGCGCCCGTAGAGCCGGCGGGCGAGCTGTTCGAGGTCGAGGTCGGAGGCCGCGGCGAAGACCTGCCGGGCGAGCGTCTCGTCGTCTCGCTCGCCGTCCGCCGATGCGGCAATCCCAGTCGCAGCCGCGCTGGACGTCAGCGCGGATGCCAGGTTCGATGCCAGCGGAGCCACGAGCGCCGACCCGCCATCGCCGGAGGTGCCAGGCAAACCTGCCTCCTCGGCGCCACGCACCGCGGACGCGCTCGTGCGACCCGTCTCGGCGCCGGCATCACCTGCCTCCCCAACGGAATCGGGATCACCGTCGCCGTCGCGGCGCGGACCGACGTCGCCGGACGCGTCCATCCACACGTCCTCGTCGCGGTCGAGGTACTCCGGCATCGCGAACTCGAGCGGCATCTCGCCGTCGACCGCGGCGCGGATCGCGGTGATCTCGTCGTCGCTGAGCTGCACCGGACCGGTCTCGCCCTCGCGTCGCGCCGTGGTGGCCAGCTCGCGCAGCTTGCGGTGACGCAGCTCCTTCTCGCGCTCCTTGCGGCGCCGCATGATCGCCGGGTTCTGTTCGCGCTCGCGCTGTTCGCGCTCGTCGTCCGCGTCGCTCACGGTGCCGGCGAGCAATCCACCGAGCGCTCCCCCGAAGATCGCCGAGATCTGCTCGCGCGTCGTCGCCTCCCGCGCTTGCCAGCTCGTATCCGGTTCTGCGCCCACACGGCCGCCCCCGCTGGGACGCCCGCCGCCCGCAGATCCCACACCGGTGTGGCGCAGCGACGGCGAGCGCCGCCGCGCCGCGGACCGCCCGGTCGTCGCTGCGTCCGGGGCCACTCCGCCGCGGGCGGTCGATGCCGGCGGCGAGACGACGTTCGCTCCCGACATCGCCTGCTGCTGTTGTTGCTGCGTCCGACGCTCCGCCACCGCACGCCGGCGCTGTGCCTCTTCCTCCTCGGTCGGCAGCCGCGGGTCGTCGGGGTACATGTCGACCTCGTGCGGTCCGAACTCGAATGGCATCTCGTCATCCAGGCGACGGCGCAGAGCGAGGATGTCTCGCCGTTCCAGATGCGCCAGGTCGTCGCCGGACCGTTCCTCGCGCAGGTTCACGACGTCGAGCTCGCGCTCGGCGGCGTCGACCATCTCGGCGTAGCGCTTGTTCCGTTCGTTCTGCAGCGCCGCCGCGTGCTCGCGCTCCCACCGCTCGGCCCACGTGCGATCACGGCTCGCTTGTGCCAGGCCCTCGGTGCTGCCCGGGTCAGGACGCATCGACGCGAAGCCGAAGAGCCCGCGTGCCCCCTGCCGTGAAGGCGGGTCGCCACGCTCTTGCCACGCGTACGGGTCGTCGTCGCCGCGCAGACGCTGCACGCCACGCGGCGCGGCCGGGACCGAACCCGCACTCCGCAAGAACACGGGCCGCACCGCAGCGCCGTCGTGGACCGCGCGCTGCACGGCTCGCGCTTGCGCTTCGTGCGCCTCGCCCTCGGGCGTGTCCTCCCGCGGCAGCGTCATGCCGGCGCGCCGTTGCTGGGCCACATGTGTCAACTCGTGAGCGAGCACGGCCCGCGCCTGAAGGTCGTCACCGAGCTCGGCGGGCAGGTGGACGGTGGAGTCCTCCGTGAACGCGACCGCGCCCATCGCCGCTGCCCGCTCGGTGACCTCGGCAGAACGGTCGACGCGAGCACCACCGACGTCGACACCGGTCGCCTGGCGGACGATGTCGACGAGATCGGCAGGCGGGCGCTCGATGCGCGGACCCGGCGCAGGCACGTAGCGCAACAGTGCTGCCGGCTCGCCGGTCGCGGCGACGGTGTCGACGCCCGTGTCGGCGTCGGTCTCCGATCGCGTGCCGCTGGTGTCTGTCGTGGTGGCGGTGTCGGTCCGTACTCGCACCTCGCCGTGCCGATCGCGGCGGCGGAGCATCCGCATCCCGGGCGCGCCCGATGCGGCGGCGTGCGTGAACCCATGGTCGGGGTCCCACGACATCGGTTGCACCGGCGCCGTCTCGCTCCCCCCGCCCGGCGTCCGACCCGGCGCGAACGAGGAGAACGGCACGACCACGTTCGCGTGCAGCAGGTCCGGTCGTACGGCGGGCGAGGGGTGGGCGACGGCGAGCCGGCGATGGGTCAAGGGCACCGCGCCGATCGGCGCGGTGCCCGTTGGCCCTGGTCCCGCCACGAGGTTCGAGCCTGACGTCGCCACCGTGTCCAGCCCGCCAGACGTCACGTCCGAGATCGCCCGGAGCGGTGGTTCGCGATGCACGATCGTCGCCCCGGAGGCGATGCCACGCATGACGCCAGCGGCAGCACCAGGACTGGTGCGGTCGTGCATCGGCGCGATCGGCGGGGTCGCGATCGGCCGCCAGGACGGAAGCGACCGGCTGAACTCGCGGGCTGCGAAGGTCAGCGGGACAGTTCCGCTCGCCGGCCGTGGCCCGTCGAGGTGCGCCCACGCAGTCGTCGCCTCGGCCGTCGGCGCGTTCAGCGCGTGATCGATGCGTTCGGGCACGTCGACGGACGGGGGCGCGTGAGGCGCTGATCGCGCCGCGCGTCGAGACGCGCCACGATCGGCTGTGCTCGCCGCGCGGCGATGGAACGGCCACGGCATCTCGTCACCCGACTCCGCTCATCCCGCTCGCGATCAGGCTGTCGGCGGTGACCCAACCGTCGTCCGCCCCGTCGCTGCTCAGCAGCCCGTTGATCTTGCCGATCTCGTCGATGATCTTCTCGCGCACCGGGTGCTCGAGATCCAAGATGGCATCGAACGGCCAGTGGAGGTAGTAGGCGACGTACGCGACCTCTTCGAAGAGTCGATCGGACGCGTACGTCACGATTCCCCCGTGACATCGCCGGCGATGTCCACCGTGAACTCCGTCGAACAGTGCGGGCACGTGACCGCCGCTTGCGAGTGACCTTCCTGGTTGATCCGCCGGTACAAGTCCTGCAGGAACGCCAAGTCGGAGGCGAACAGGTTCTCGACGACGAACGTGTCGACCTCCGACAGCGTGCCGAGGGAGGTGATCGTGCGGGTCAACAAGATCACGCTGAGATACGACGGGTTCTCGCGTACGCGCTGGTCGGATTGCGGGTAGATCTCGTCGCGGGCACGGGCGATGCGCATCGTGCCGACCTGGTGGACGGCGCCATCGCCGTCGACATATCCACGCGGCAAGACGAAGTCGAACTCGGTCTGCAACGCCGTACCGGTGCCGTTCGACCTCGTGCCAGCAGCACCATCCGGCGCGGCCTGCGGCGCGGTCGCGAGCAACGCGCCGCTCATCACAGCACCCGCTGGATGGCTTCGTAGGTGAGCGTCCACTCCTGCTGCATGACATCGCTGCCGCCGGCGCGCAGTGGACTGAGGACGCACTTCGTCGGCCAGGCGTTCTCGATGTAGAACCTGGCCACCGGCTTGTTCTCGGCGTCGTACATGACGAGTGAGCAGCTCTTGCGGGCCTGGTCCATCATCCCCGCTTGCGCGGCTTCGAGCCACGAGTTCATCTCGAGGTTGGTCCCCATCGCCATCTTGAACTTGATGTCCGAGTTGACCTTGGTGTTCCCGACGAGCTTGACGATGCGCACGCCGTCGTCGGTGGACTCGCGATGTTCGATCACGTCGATCTCGGTCGTGATGCCCTGGAGCTCGGAGAAGCTGGCGACCTGGACACCGTCGATGCTGATCCCGAATCGAGACGCTGCTACGGGTTGTTCGGCTGGCATGTTCATTCCCTTCTGGTTGGTTCGGCCTCACC
>CAZQCP010000019.1:20980-24000 GCA_964592115.1 uncultured Ilumatobacteraceae bacterium | reverse complement strand
GCTACGGGTTGTTCGGCTGGCATGTTCATTCCCTTCTGGTTGGTTCGGCCTCACCGCATTCCGGTGGGCCACGTCACTCTTCGACGCCGGCGCCGCCGTTGAACTGGCTGATGCGGAACACGACGAACTCGGCGGGTTTCACGGGAGCGATCCCGATCTCGACGGTCAAGATCCCCGCGTCGCGGTTCTCGGGCGGGTTGTTCTCGTCGTCGCACTTGACGAAGAACGCCTCGCCCTGCGTGCGCCCGAACAGCGCGCCGTCGCGCCACACCCGGCGCAGGAACATCGTCACCGTGCGCGTGACCGAGTCCCACAGCTTCGGGTCGTTCGGTTCGAACACGACCCAGTTGGTGCCGTTGAGGATCGACGACTCGACGAAGTTGAACAGTCGCCGCACGTTGAGGTAGCGCCACTCGGGGTCGCTCGACAGCGTGCGGGCGCCCCAGATGCGGATGCCCTGGCCCGGGAACGAGCGCAGGCAGTTGACGGCGTCGGGATTGAGCTGGTCGTGCTCGCCCTTGGTGATCTGCAGTTCCAGCGACAGCGCCCCACGCACGACCTCGTTGGCCGGCGCCTTGTGCACGCCGCGGGTGTCGTCGTTGCGGGCCCAGATGCCGGCGACGGCACCCGAGGGCGGCGTGAAGATGCCCTTGCCCTGCACGGGATCCATCACCTTGACCCACGGCCAGTACATCGCCGCGAACTTCGAGTCGTAGCCGGTCACGTCGTTGCGCCAGGACTTGACCTCCTGGGCATTGAGTCCGGGGGGCGTGTCGAGCACGGCGACCCGGTTGGCCATCAACTCGCAGTGGGCGATCATCGCCAGCTGCACCGCCTTGACGCCCTCGTCGTCGACGATGCCTTGCTGGTAGGCGGTCATCAGGTCGGGCACCACGAGCATCGTCACGTCGTCGATCGCTTCGAGGCCGGCGAACCCGGTGCGGTCGGAGGCGTCGCCGATGTAGTCCTTCGGGGCGACGGCGATCTTCTCGGGCAGCGCCGTGCCGCCCTTCAGCTCGATGGTCGTGCGAGCCGGCATCGCGCTCTGGCCACGTGTCTCGGTGAGCACGATGAGTTGCGATTCGGCACGCACCCGGGTGGCGACGTTGTTCGGCCCCTTCGAGAGGCTGACGTTGTCGAACACCTCCTCGGGTCGATCGGGCGCCCGCACGATCAGCTTGAACGTGTCGTCGGAGGGTTCGCTGGCGTCGTCGACCTGGATGGAGATGCGGTCGCCGTCGGCCCCCGACTGCTTGGCCCGGATCGTGAACGGCACCCGGTCGCCCTCCGCCGGGGGCAACTCCGCTTGTGCCGTCGGGAGCTCCCCCGGCTGGTCGTCCTCCCCGGTACTGATGCGTACGACGTAGGCGACACCGCCACCGTTGAGAAAGTAGGCGTAGACGGAATGGGCGAGGTACGAGCCCTCGACGAACCCGCCGAAGGTGTTGACGAACTGGGTCCAGTTGGTCACGAGCGTCGGCTCGTTGAACGGACCGCTGGACGCGAAGCCGACGAACGCGGCCACGGCCGTGCCAACGCCTTCGATCGGCTTGGAGCCCGAGGACACCTCTTCCATGTAGATGCCGGGTGACAGGTAGGTCGGCACAGTTCTCGATCCCTTCTCGAGTCGGTCAGGCGGTCACTCACGCCGACCTGGGACGGTCTGCGTGTGTGCGTAGTCATCGTGAGCCACTGGGACGGCCTGCGTGACCGGACGGAGGGACCGCCGTTCGGGCACCGCGGCGTGCCCCAACGGACGTCGGCTCGGCCCTGGCATCACCGTCGGTGGTGCCGCAGGGTGAACGACGTGATCGACCACGCGGACACTGCGCTCGAACGATGGCTGGGCGCCACGATCGACCCGGCGACGATCGACTTCGTCGACGCTCCCGAGCCCGACGGCGACCCCGCCGCCGGCGGATCGAGCCGACCTCGCGCTCGCGATCGCACCCGCGGCGTGTCGGCCGCCGTGACCCTGCTGGCGCTCGCCGAGAAGGTGGAGCGACGCGACCGCGAGATCGCCGACGTGCGCGACGACACGGGCCGGGTCACGGCGCGCCAGCGGTCGTTGCGTTGGTTCGAACTGGACTACCGCATCGCGCTCTCCGGCGACACGCGTGAGGCCCACCGTCTCCTCGGCGCGCTCGTGCAGGCGCTCGTCGACGACGACGTGGTCGCCCCGGAACACCTCCCCGACGAGCTCGTCGACCTGGGTGTGCCCGTCGAGATCTCGTTGCGGCCCGGTTCGGTCGCCGGGCACGGTGGGGCTGGCGTCGTGGTCACACTCGTCGTGCCCGCCCGACCGCGAGCCGATGCCGAGATCGCCGAGCCGGTCCGCGAGCTCGACCTCGAGATGTCCCCGCCTCCCGGCGCTGTGGCGAGGGCACCCCTGCAGTCGACGGACGACGAGTTGCTCCTCACCGACCGCCGCTGGACGACCGTCCGTCGCCGCGAACGCATCTCGCCCCAACGTTCGTTAGTCGACGAGGCCGCACCGAGAAGGACACGCTGAGATGGGGATCGCTGTTGCCTCGGGCGCCATGACGACGTGCTCGTTCGGCGCGGCGCCCGGCACGCTCACGGTGCTGCCCGACGGACGTGTCCAAGCCGACGGCATGCCGATGGCGTCGATCATGGACCACAAGCCGAACGTCAACATCGCGCCGTTCGGGATGTGCACCTCCTTGTCGAATCCGCAGGTCGCGTCCGCGACGTCGGCCGCTCAGGGCGTGCTGACTCCGCAGCCCTGTGTGCCGGTGACCACCACGCCGTGGTCGCCCGGTGCGACGGGCGTGACGGTGGCGAACAAGCCCGCGCTCACGTCATCGAGCACCTGCAACTGCATGTGGGGCGGCGTGATCACCGTCTCCAACCCCGGAACCCGTACCTGCCAAGCCACGTGAATTGCATCCGGGGTCAGACACCACATGCAACCGCGCACCAGCGCCCGGCAGGCCAACGTCACGTGTGCCGTTGCAGAATTGCATCCGGGGTCAGACACCACATGCAACCGCGCACCA
>CAZQCP010000019.1:5799-20880 GCA_964592115.1 uncultured Ilumatobacteraceae bacterium | reverse complement strand
TGCCGTTGCAGAATTGCATCCGGGGTCAGACACCACATGCAACCGCGCACCAGCGCCAGGCAGGCCAACGTCATGTGTGCCGTTGCATGTGGTGTCTGACCCCGGATGCAATTCAGATGACGCCGGCGCGCATGGCGTAGGCGACGGCGTGCGAGCGATTGCGGAGCTGGAGCCGGCTCGTCACATCGTGGATCACGTTCTTGATCGTGCGCTCGGAGTACGCCAGCTGGTCGGCGATGTCGGCGGTGTCGCAACCGTCCGCGAGCAGGCGCAACACGTCGACCTCGCGGTCCGTGAAGCCGGTCGGTCCGATGCCGCGCGGCGCCAGCACCCGGTTCTGCACTCGGCTCATCTGTTCGAGCAAGCGACCGAGCAGATCGGGAGCCATCGAACCCTCGCCGCGCGCCGCCGACACGACCGCCGCCGACAACCGCTCCGGTGTCGCTTCGCTCCGTCGCAGCAGCGCGCCGATCCCGAGCTCGACAGCGCACATCAACGCGCCGTCGTCGATGGTGGTGCACACCGCGACCACCGCGCCGCAGCCGCCACGCCGCAGCGAGCGGATGGTGCACTTTGCCGCTTCGTCGAGCGACTCGATCACCACGACGGCGACGTCGGGCTCGTCGTCGTGGAACACGTCGAGCACCCGCACCTCGGGCCGCCCGCGCATCTGGCTGGCGACACCGGCCTCCGTGATTGGATCCGTCCCAACAACACGGACAGAGAGTCGAACAGTCATCTGTGAACCCCAATCTTTCTTGGCGCTCCGTGCGCCGTCCCGAATCGCAATCGTCCGTCCGGTAGATGTGACTCCGGCGAGTCGGCGCTGATACACGCGGACTTCGAGCGGCATTCCCCTTCGGGCGGCGACGGCGGCGCACACGGGAACCGCGCCGTGCACCCGCGGACGTGGACCGCGAAGCACGTCGGTGGTTGGTTGGGACCGATGGGTACCACTGTCTCTCTCTCCGATGCCGACCTCGCCGTCGAGCCCGGGTCGACGGTGTCGACCACGCTGCGGGTGCGCAACACGGGCGACGTCGTCGACCAGATCACGTTCCAGCCGCTCGGCGACGCCGCCAGCTGGATCACCGTCGAGCCGGCCGAGGTCCGGCTCTTTCCGAACACCGACGAATCGGTGGCGGTGCGCATCTGTCCACCACGCGAGTCGTCGAGCCATCCCGGCCCGACGGACTGGGCCGTCCGCGCCCTTCCCCGCGAAGATCCCGACGGCAGTGCCGTCGCCGAGGGCACCGTCGACGTCGGTATGTACGCCGAGGTCGCCGCCGAGATGCAACCGGAGATCGGTCACGGCCGCCTGCGGGGCCGCTTCGAGCTGGCGATCGACAACCGGGGCAACATCCCGGTGCCGGTGCGGGCCACGGGAACCGACGCCGAGCAATCGCTCGAATTCGACTTCAGCGAACCGATCCTCGACTGCGAACCGGGCACCGCTCGCTTCACCAAGATCAAGGTCAAGCCGGCCAAGCGGATCTGGAAGGGTCAGCCGAAGACGCACGCCTTCGAGATCCTCGCCGAGCCACAGGTCATCGAGATGGCCGACCTCGAGCCGCCGCACCAGGACACGCCGGGTGAGCTGCCGGCACCAGGTGGCGGCGGGACCGCGCTGCTCGAAGCGCCCGCGCTCGCCCCAGCGCCGTCGATGCCGACCGTCGCGCCGATGACGCTGACCGGGACGTACGTGCAGGTCCCGATCCTGCCGAAGTGGTTCTGGAAGGCGGTGCTCGCGCTCCTCGTGCTCGCGGTGGTCCTGTGGATCCTCTGGCACACGCTCTTCAAGCCGACGATCGAGTCCGCGGCACGTGAGGTCGCGCTGGAAGAGACCGCGGCGCTCGCCGAGGAGGTCGCCGCGGTCGACGAGAAGGTCGACGAAGCGACTGCCGCCGGCGAGGCCCAAGCTGCGGCGGCTGCGGAGGACATCGCCGACCTCGCAGAACAAGCGGCAGGCACGACCGGCGGCGCCCTCGACAGCACGTTCAACGAGACGACGAAGCCGTCGAACTTCCGCATCGCCGTCAGCGCCGCGCCTGGCGCGGTTGCCACGACGTCTGCCGCGGCACTCCCGACGAACGCGACGTTCGCGCTGACCGACGTGATCCTCCAGAACCCGCGTGGCGACTTCGGGATCATCTCGGTCCAGATCGGTGGCGTACCGATCATCGAGTCGTCGCTGGACAACTTCCGCGATCTCGACTTCCACTTCGTGGCCCCGTACGTCGCCGACTCGTCGGCCCCGCTGAGCGTGGTCGTCGAATGCGCAGCCGTGCAGATACCCGCCGACGGTGGATGCTCGCCGGCGGTCTCCTTCTCCGGGTTCGAAACCGTCGTCACACCCGCCGAGGACTGAGGGTCGTGCGGATGCGTGCACACCGGCGGGTCTGCCTCACACGCCGCAACCGGGCCGTCCTGATGGCGGCGCTGGTCATGGCCGTGGGCTTGTTGGTGACCGTCGACGGCGGATCGCCGAGCACGGCGGCGCTCGGTCCGGTGCAACCGATCACACCGGTGCAGACGAGCCCACAGATGGAGGTCGGGACTCGCGCCGACCTGTCACGGCGAGGCGAGGCGGTGACGGCCGTCCACCAATTCGCCGAGGACCGCGGCAACGGAGCGTTCATCGGCCTCGACAACGCCACGATCGAGGCACCGTTCGCCGCCGGCGAGGTCGGCGTCAGCGGCGACGGGTGCGTCGCCGCGTTCGTTCTCGGCCACACGCCGCCACCGCCGCCACCGCCATCCACCACGGTGCCACCGCCGCCCCCCACCAGCACCCCACCGATCTTCATCGGCCTGCGACGTCCCGCGCAGACGATCCTCGAGCCGGTCCCCGTCGGTCTCACGCGCATCGCCACCATCGATCGGTGCAGCCCGGCCAACTCGCGCATCCTCGCCGAGCTGAGCACCGGCGAGCGGCCCTTCGGCCAGCCGGCCGTGAACTTCGACGGGTCCGTCGTGGTGGTGCCGACCGCCGCCAACGTGATGCGGTTCGACATCGCCGCATCGGTCGCCCGCACGAACTTGCCCGCGGCGGGAATCGATGGGTGGGTGCCGTTCGTCAGCTGGGACGACGAAGCCAACCTGTTCGACAACCCCGTCGACGTGTCCGCAGACGGCTCGGTCGTCGTCGCCACGCTGATCGAGAACTGCGACTGCGACGCGCCCAGGACCGTGATCGTCGCCTGGCGCGCGGGGTCTCCGTCCGCCGACGTCGTCAGTACTCCTGACGGGTCACTCGGCGGTCGCTCGTACTCGCCGAGCGTCTCCGGTGACGGCGCATTCGTGTCGTTCGTCTCGCAAGATCCACTCGCCGGTCAACCGGCGACGCCGAACCGGGCATGGGTCCACGTGCGGCCGCTGGCGGCACCGACGTTCACGATGGTCAGCCCGCTCGACGAGATCGCTCTCTACTCGTCGATCTCCGAAGACGGTTCACAGGTCGCGTTCGTGCGCACACGACCCGCGTGTTCGGCGGCGGTCGTCATCGCCGGATGCGTACCGAACCCCGATCTCGTCGTGTCGGTCGTGTGGTCCGCCGTCCCCGGCCTCGACGGCCCGCGCCAGACCGAAGACATCAACCGCGCGGCGAGCGGCGCGATCAGCAGCCTCCACCTCGCCCCCGTGTTGTCGGGCAGCGGACGGTACGTGGCATGGGAGACGCAGGGCGGCGCCACGCTGCTCGGCCAAGACTTCCCGGACGAGTTCCACGTGATGCTGCGCGAACGCGATGCCGGGTTCCGCGTCGACGACATCGACTTCGGTACCCGCACCGCAGGCTCGTCGACCACGGCATCAACGACCGTGACGAACACGGGTCGTAGCTCGATCCTTCCCGGCCAGATCCTCACGTCGGCACCGCAGTTCGTCGTGACGGGCGGCTCGTGCGGTGTCGACGTGTGGCTTCCACCCGGGGCGACGTGCACCGTCCAGGTGCGGTTCGATGCCCCCGCCGGTTCTGGGGCGTTCGCGTCCCAGCTCGTGGTGCGCGAGGTCGGGTACGAGGCGCTGGCGGCGAGCGGCCGGCTCACCGCGAACGTGGTGGTGCCGCCGCCCGACACGCCACCGACGACCACGGTGCCGCCAGCGACCGCGACCGTCGTGTTGTTCGCTTCGCCGAACCCGGCCGACTTCGGGCCGGTGGCGATCCTGATCCCGACCGCGGTGACCGAGATCACCGTGTCCAATGCCGGCAACACCGCAGCGCCGATCCAGCTGTTCGTCACCGGCGCGCATGCGACCGACTTCCAGCTCGTCTCCGACAGCTGCAGGGTGGCGCCGCTGCAGCCGGGACGCACATGTGTCGTTCGGATCCGCATGTTGGCCACGGCCGGTGGCCCCCGGACGGCGACGCTCGACGTCATCTCGGGGAGCGCGTCGACGGCGGTCGGCCTCGTCGGCGAGGGGCGCCTCGCGCCGCAGCTCGCGGCGTCGCCCGCAGCGATCACCCAGCGCGGCTACACGACGATCGTCGGGCAGGGATTCGTGCCGGGCGAAGCGGTGTCGATCGAGGTCGACGGGATGGGGATCACCGTGCCGGCAACGGCTGGCTCTGATGGCACGTTCCAGGCTCAGTTGGCCGCGTTCGGACAACTCCCGCTCGGACCCTACGAGCTGGTCGTGCCAGCCCGCCCGGGGTTCTACGACGAAGTCCGAGCGACGCTCGTCGTGGTGCTCGGCACCTATCAGCCGCAAGGCCCCACGAGCGTCGTGTTCCGCGACAACCTGCTCGTCGTCCGCGGCAACTGACCCACCCGCGAAGGCGTCGTGCCGCTTGCCACGACACCGACCGTTGCATTCGCCCGACGGCTGCGCGACCATACGGGTGGGTCCGATGAGGTGATCGAGCCAGGGATCCAGGAGCCGCGAGGGCAACCGACCGGCACACGGATCCAAGCCTTTCCCCGCCAACGGGAGCGCACCTCACCGGGCCCGATTTCGCGCCCCGACCCGTCCCCCGGCTCGCCGCCATCGCGCTCCTCCCCCGACCGCTCGCGCCCGCCGTCGCCGCGATCTTCACCGCGAGCACCTCAACATGTCCGTCGCATGCCGCTGAGCGACACCGCACGGACACATTTCGGGAGCTCCGCGAGATTTGGGGGTCGGAACTGGATCTGGCACACTGTTCCAATCCCGAGAGCCACTCGGGCCGCGCGCCATCACCCTCCGCCATCGCGGGAACCGGACTTGGAGATCTTCGACATGACGCACGACCTCGACGCTGCCGACAGCGGTCCGCACACCGAGCCGGTTCGCGACTGGGCGAGCGACTACGACATCTTCGACCCGCAGTATCTCGCCGACCCGTTCCCGATCTGGGACGACCTCCGCGAGCGTTGCCCGATGGCACACAGCGAGCGCTGGGGCGGCTCGTGGCTCCCCACCCGCTACGACGACGTCTACGCGATCGCCCACGACATCGAGAAGTTCCCGTCGGGGAACGGCATCAGCGTCGTGCCGATGATCCCCGTCGACGATGGTGCCCGCGCGGCCACTGCCGCTGCCGGACCCGTGTTGAGTGCCGGCGTGCCGCCCATCAGCGCCGACCCGCCGCTGCACACGTGGACCCGCCGCCTCATCTTGCCGACGATGAGCCCGCAGCGGGTGGCCGAGTACGAAGTGTTCACGCGCGAGCTGTGCGAGCGCCTCGCCGGAGAGATCCGCGATCGCGGCGAGGGCGACGCGGCGGCCGAGTACGCCCAGCAGATCCCGGTGCGTGTGATCGGCCACATCCTCGGCGTGCCGGAGGACATGGCGGCAACGTTCACCGAGTGGGTGCGCGACGTGTTGGAGTTCGCCCACGACCCCGAGCGCCGCCAACGGGGCGTGCTCGGCATCGTCGGGTACCTCCAAGAGACGGTCGCCGATCGCCAGGCCAACCCGCAGGATGACTTCATCACCGAGCTCCTCAACTCCGAACACGACGGCGAGCCCGTCGGCATCGACGTGGTGATGGGGATGTGCGCACTGCTGCTCATTGCCGGCATCGATACGACGTGGTCGTCGATCGGCTCGTCGATGTGGCACCTCGCACAACATCCCGATGACCGGCGGCGTCTCATCGACGAGCCCGACCTGATGCCGACCGCGATCGAGGAACTGCTGCGCGCCTACGCGCCGGTGACCATGGCTCGGCGGCTCGTCGTCGACACCGAGTACAAGGGATGCCCGGTGCAGGCCGGCGAACGGATCCTGATGAACTTCCCCGCCGCCAACCGTGATCCGGAGGTCTTCCCCGACGCCGACAAGGTCATCCTCGACCGCCAGCAGAACCGCCACCTCGCGTTCGGCGCCGGCATCCACCGCTGCGCCGGATCGAACCTCGCCCGGATGGAGCTGCGCGTCGCGATCGAGAGCTGGCTGGCAGCGATGCCCGAGTTCGCGCTCGCCGACCCGGCGCGCGTCACGTGGGCTGGCGGTCAGGTCCGCGGCCCGCGCTCGATCCCGGTCACCGTCGGCTAGGCACGCACCGCGCTCGCAACGGTGGGCGCTGAGCGGTGAGCGGTGAGCACAACAGTTGCGCTCACGTCTCATTGCGGGGCAGGCTGCACAGCGTGCTCAACGCCTTCGTCCTCGTCCGTGCCGAGCCCGATGCGATCGCCGAGCTGGCCTCGCGCCTCGCCGGGATCGACGGGGTGCGCGAGTCGCACTCCGTCGCCGGCTCGGAGACCGACATCGTCGTGGTCGTGACCGTCCACACGCACGAGGACATCGCCCGTGTAGTCACCGAACACATCTCCCGCGAACCCGGCGTGCTGTCGACCGTGACGATGATCGCCTTCCGCTCGTTCACCGAGAGCGACGTGGTCGACGCCTTCGGCGACTTCAGCTGACCGCTCAGTCAGTTCGGAGCGCGGCGAGGACTGCGGCGTCGGTGGTCGCCGCGAAGTCGTCGTAGAACGCGCCGACGGCGCCGAAGTGCCGTGGTGTCTCGACGGCCACGTACACGTCGGCGGCGCCGGCGAGCTCGGCCTCCCACCCGGCCGGAGCGACGGGTGTCGCCAACACGATCTGGGCCGCGCCGTCTGCCCGCAGCACGGCGCACGCCGCCCGCGCGGTCGCGCCCGTCGCGATCCCGTCGTCGACGACGATCACGGTTCGCCCGGCAACGTCCGCCCGAGCGCGATCGCCGCGGAACCGCTCCGCCTGCGCGGCCAACTCGCGCGAGGCGAGTTCGACGGCCTCGTGGAACTCATGGGGTCGAACACCCGCACGTTCGGCCACGTCGGGAGAGCGCACGACGACGCCGTTCTCACCGAGCGCTCCCATCGCCAGCTCGCGGTGACCCGGGACCCCGATCTTGCGCACGAGCACGACGTCGAGTGGAGCTCCGATCTTCCGTGCCACCTGCGCGGCGACGGGCACGCCACCGCGTGGCAGCCCGACCACGAGCAACGGCGTCGTCAAGACGTCAGGGCCGAGTGCGGCGACCCGTGCGGCGAGCTGACGCCCCGCGTCCGTGCGGTCGGCGAACATGCCGCCAGCTTCGCGCGCAGATTGCATCCGGGGTCAGACACCACATGCAACAGCACACATGACGTTGGCCGGCCCGACGCTGGTGCGTCGTTGCATGTGGTGTCTGACCCCGGATGCAATCGCGGGCGCGAACACCAAGCCGGCCAAACCGACGCGTGCGGTTGCATGTGGGGTCTGACCCCGGATGCAATCTCAGTCGAAGGCGACGGCGAGCACGTCGGCGTAGGTGTCGGCGAGGTGGAACGTGATGTCGTCGCGCACGTTGTCGGGCACGTCGTCGAGGTCGCGGCCGTTGCGCTTCGGCAGCACGACCTCCGTCAACCCCATCCGGTGCGCGGCAAGCACCTTCTGCTTGACGCCACCGATCGGCAGCACCTTGCCCTGCAGCGTGATCTCGCCGGTCATGCCGACATTCGACTTCACTGGCCGATCGGTGAGCAGTGATACGAGCGCGGTGGTCATCGTGATGCCCGCCGACGGTCCGTCCTTGGGGACCGCGCCCGCGGGCACGTGCACGTGGAACCGACGCCGCAACGCCGCCTCGTCGAGGCCGAGCTCGGCGGCGTGACTGCGGACGTAGTTGAGTGCGATCTGGGCCGACTCCTTCATCACGTCGCCGAGCTGACCGGTGAGGGTCAGGCCGGGCTCGGTGTCCGGACCCGTCGGGAAGGCGGTGGTCTCGATGAACAGCACGTCACCGCCCACGCCAGTGACGGCGAGACCCGTGGCAACGCCGGGCTCGGACGTGCGCTCGGGCACCTCGTCGTCGACGGTCGGCTTGCCGAGCCATTCGCCCACGTCGTCGGGCCCGACGACGATCGGGGTGTCGGTGCCCGTGGCCACCTTGGCCGTCACCTTGCGAACGAGACGCCCGATCTGCCGCTCCAGCGACCGCACGCCGGCCTCGCGGGTGTAGCCGTGGATGATCGTGTCGACGACGCCGTCCGAGATCGTGACGTCATCGGTCGTCAGCCCCGCCCGTTCGAGCTGGCGAGGCACGAGGTAGCGATCGGCGATGAAGACCTTCTCGGCAGCGGTGTAGCCGTCGAGGCGGATGACGTCCATGCGGTCGAGTACCGGAGCGGGGATCGTGTCGGCGACGTTCGCCGTGGCGATGAAGACCACCTCGGACAGGTCGAGGTCGACTTCGAGGTAGTGGTCACGGAACGTGTGGTTCTGGGCAGGGTCGAGCACCTCGAGCAACGCCGCGGTGGGGTCGCCCGACCAGCCACCGGCACCCAGCTTGTCGATCTCGTCGAGCAGGATGACCGGGTTCATCGTGCCTGCCTCTTGCAGGGCGCGGGCGATGCGGCCGGGTTGCGCGCCGACGTATGTCCGCCGATGTCCTCGGATCTCGGCCTCGTCGCGCACGCCGCCGAGGGCGACGCGCACGAACGCCCGCCCCATCGCGCGGGCGACCGACTCGCCGAGCGAGGTCTTGCCGACGCCAGGAGGACCGACGAGCGCGAGCACACTTCCTTCACCGCGGACGCTGCGACCGCCACCGGCGTCGACGCGCTCGTCGAGGCCGCGGTCACGCCGCAACTTGCGGGTGGCGAGGAACTCGACGATCCGCTCCTTGACGTCGTCGAGGCCATAGTGGTCCTCGTCGAGGATCATCTGCGCGGTAGCGAGGTCGAGCGTGTCATCGGTGCGCTGGCCCCATGGCAGCTCGAAGATGCGCTCCAGCCAGGTCCGCACCCACGAGTGCTCGGGTGACTGGGCACTCATCCGCTCGAAGCGGTCGATCTCCTTGGCGACGAACGCCTTGACGGAATCGGCCGCGTCGAGCCCGTCGAGCTTGTCGCGGAACTCGGCGGCAACGTCATCGTCGCCTTCGCCGAGCTCCTTGCGGATGGAGTTGAGCTGTTGGCGCAGCACGAACTCGCGCTGTTGACGGTCCATACCCTGGCTGACGTCGTTGCGGATCGTCTCGGCGACCTGCAACTCGTTGAGGTGGTTGCGCGCCCAGGCGTGGATCGCGTCGACACGATCGGCGACGTCGACCGCCTGCAACACGCGCAGTCGATCGGCATCGGCGAACTCCGCCCACAGGGCGATCGCGTCGGCGAGCGCGCCAGGGTCGGACACCGTGCGAAGGATCTCGGGAAGTCGGCGTGAGCCGCGCAGCTCAGCGATGACCGCGAGCGTCGCTCGCAGCTCGCGCGTCGCGGCGTCGATGCTGGCGGTGGAGGGCTGGTCGGCGACGGGCTCGACGTCCGCGGTGCGCGGCGATTCGGTGGCATCGGGCTCGTGGACAGCGACGACGTGCGCCCGCCGCTCCGCCTGGATGATCGCCGCGGGTTGTCCAGTCGGCAGGTTGCCGACGTTGGGGACGGTGGCGACGACGCCGAGCGTGCGCTCGTCGCCGCCGGTCAGCACGATCCGACCGTCGCCAGCCACGGCAGCGTCGACTGCGGCGCGCACATCGCCATCGGCGAGCGTGAGGGTGATCGTGGCGCCGGGCAGCACCGGCGAGGCGAGATGGGCGAGCGGAAGACGGATCAGTGTGATCGACGCAGACATGATTCAAGTGTACGGCGAGATTCCTTGAGTCCACATGACTCATGTTCGGCCACTGGCCGCCCTGAACGTCGTCGGAGAGCCGAAAAATGCCCGAATCATCTCGCTGGGCGACACCGGACGGACATTTTTCGGGGAAGGCGGCGGTGCCGAGCGAAGGTGGACGGTGTCGGGCAGGTCGCGTCGGTACGATCGGGGCTGTCATGGCCCCGAAGGTGTCGGTCCCCCCACTCCTCGTACTCGTCGCCGTCGTGGCGCTCACCGGCTGCAGCGGCGCGGCCTCGAGCAGCGGCCTCGATGGTTCGATCGACGGTTCCTCGGTGACCTCGCCGACCTCGGCGCCGGTCGACGACACGACGACCACCACGACGCCGCCGACCACCACGACCGAGCCGCCGCTCGACGTGTTCGATCCGGCGTGCGTCGTCCGCGTGGCCCGCGGCGAGTCGCTCAGCCTGATCGCCGATCGCTTCGACGACGACACGGTGTACCCCGCGTCGATCCTCGCCGAAAACGACCTCGAGGGTGACGTCATCCATCCCGACCAACTGCTCGACGTGTGTGTCGACAACGGGCTCGACGATCGCACCGGCGCCGAGCGAGCCCCGAACGCGGCGATCGTCGAAGCGTCGACGAAGGCGAACGTCGAGATCCAACAGCAGAAGCTGAACGAGTTGTTCGGCCCGTACGGCATGCCCCCACTCACCGTCGATGGCGTGTCGGGCTCGGTGACTCGCCAGCGACTCTGCGCGGCGCGACTGGCGCTCGGCCTGCCGGTGAGTCGCGACCCGATGGCGTCCGACAGCGACGAGCAGCGCGTGCTGATGGCGTCGCCATCGCTCCTCGTGCCCACGTCGTCGGCGATGAATGCCGAGCGGTGGATCCTGATCGACCAGACGTGCCAGATCATGTTCGTGGGCTCAGGTGCCGGCCACCTCCAGTTCGTGTTCCCGACATCGACCGGAGAGCCCGGCCACGAGACCCGTCTGCAGGATCAGTCGCGCGTCTACCGCTACGACCCCGCGACCGAGAACGGTGGCTGGCACGACAGCACCGACTTCCCCGTGCCGGAGGACAACCCGCTCAACGGCAACATGTACAAGCCGCTGTACTTCGACGGCGGCCAGGCGATCCACGGCGCCAACAACGTGCCGACGAGCCCGCAGTCGAAGGGCTGTGCCCGGCTGCGCCTCGAGAACATGAACCAGCTCGTCGACTGGCTCGGTCTCGGCGGCGTCACGTCGCCCACGGGTGGCAGCCAGGCCAACGTCGTGGTGAACGTCCAGGGCGTCTACGAAGCCTGACTCCTGGCTCGGGAGGCGGATGAGCAACGGCTGGGGCCCGTCCCCGGGGCGTTGCTCATTCGAGCGGGCGGTACTCGGGGAGCCAGACGGTCGACTCGATGCGGGCGTCGATCTCGGCGTCGGTGAGCTCGGCCGCGAGACCCTGAGCGACTGCGGTACGGGCCACGGCGCGGGCCACACCGACGGCGACGGCGCGCGCCGCCGAGATCGGCGGGAGCAGCGCGCCAGCGGACGCGGCCAGCTCGCCGAGCGCGTTCGCCGCGGCCGTCAGCATCTCGTCGGACACGCGCCGGGCGCGCACGGCGACGACACCGAGTCCGACGCCGGGGAACACGTAGACGTTGTTGACCTGGGCGATCGGCACCGGCGTCGAGCCACGGGCGACCGGCCCGAACGGGCTGCCGGTGCCGACCAGGGCTCGCCCGTCGGTCCACGCCAGCACGTCTGCCGGGATCGCCTCGCAACGCGGCGTCGGGTTCGACAACGGCAACACGATCGGCCGATCGACACGTTCGGCCTGGGCTCGCACGATCTCTTGCGTGAACAGACCCGGCTGCCCGGTGACGCCAACGAGTACATGTGGGCCGACCGCCCGCACGACCTCGAGCAGGTCGATCCGCGCGTTGCCGTTGTCGTCCCAATCCGCGACGTGCGTCCAGGGCTGGACGAACGGCTCCTGGAACGGCGCCAGGCCTGGTAGACGGTCGTGCAGCAGTCCGTCGCGATCGACGAGCCAGCAGCGACGCCGCGCCGTGTCCTCGTCGAGCCCGGCAGCGATCATTGCCCTCACCACCTGTGACGCGATGCCGACCCCGGCCGAGCCCGCACCGGCGATCACGAGCCGGAGCTGATCGACCGGAGTGCCGGTGAGGCGCAGCCCGGCGACGATCGCCGCCGTGGTGACCGCCGCCGTGCCCTGGATGTCGTCGTTGAACGAGCAGATCGAGTCGCGATGGCGTTCGAGCAACCGGTTGGCGTGCACCTGGGCGAAGTCTTCCCACTGCAACAAGGCGTCGGGAAACCGCCGCCGGATCGCGTCGACGAACCGGTCGACGAGATCGTCGTAGTCGGCGCCGCGGACGCGCTGATGCCGCCAGCCGAGGTAGATCGGGTCCGACAGCAGGGCTTCGTTATCGGTGCCGACGTCGAGGATCACCGGGAGCGTGCGCGCCGGATCGATCCCGCCGGCGACGGTATAGAGCGCCAGCTTGCCGACCGGGATGCCCATGCCACCGATGCCGAGGTCGCCGAGGCCGAGCACACGTTCGCCGTCGGTCACCACGACGACGTCGACGTCGTCGTACCCGTCGAGCGCGTTGTCGAGCAGCTCGTCGACCCGATCGCGCTGCGGCCAGGACAAGAAGAGCCCTCGCTCGCGCCGGAAGATCCGCGACCACTGCTCGCACGCCAGCCCGACCGTGGGCGTGTACACGATCGGCAACAGCTCCTCGAGATGCCGTTCCAAGAAGGCGTAGAACAGCACGGCATTGCGGTCCTGCAGTGCCCGCAGGAACGTGTGGCGACCGAGGTCGGTGTGGCGCTCGTCGTAGCCGGAGCGGACGCGGTCGAGTTGGAGCTCGAGCGACTCGACGATCGTCGGCAACAGCCCGTCGAGCCCGTAGCGCTCGCGCTCGGCGGCGCTGAACGCAGTGCCCTTGTTGAGATACCGGTTGTAGAGCAGCTCTCGTCCGGTGGGGATCATCGTGCAGACACCTCGACGTCGTAGCCGTCCACCGGGGCACACCCAGCGAGGCCGTACTCGTACAGCTCGTCGAGCGACGCCGACGTGACCGGCGCCATGCCGGCGAGCTCGAGCATCACGTAGCCGTGCACCGTCGCGTACAGACGGTAGGCACCGGCAACGGCATCGCGGGCACCGGCTGCCGCGACCCCGACGACGAGCGCGTCGAAGCTCTGCTGACCGCGGGCACGCGCGGCATCGCTCGGCTCGAAGTCGGGGACGGCACGTCCGAACATGACCATGTAGTGCATGGGATTGGCAAGCGCCCAACGCCGGTAGGCACGTCCGGCGCCGGGGAGGTCACCGTCGAGTGCGCGGGTGGATACCTCGCGGTCGAAGGACTCGAATCCTTCGAGATAGATCGCCTCGACGAGACCGTGCTTTCCACCGAAGTAGGTGTACACGCCGGTGGTCGAGCAGCCCGCTTCCTGGGTGATCGCCCGGACGGTCAACCCCGCGGCACCATCGCGGCGCAACACGGTCAACGCGGCGTCGAGCAGCACGGCACGCATCTCACCGCGCCCGTCGCCGCGCGATTCGGGGGTTGACGTCAGCGGGGGCACGTAACTATGTTACATCCACGGGGGAAGTAACTAAGTTACAGCCCGCTCATATCACCACGATGGAGGACCGATGAGCACCACCGACAGCGACATCAACCTGTATCTCTCCGGCAACTATGCGCCGGTGCGCGAGGAGGTGACCGCGTTCGACCTGCCCGTCGTTGGCGAGCTGCCCACCGAGCTGTGCGGGCGCTACCTGCGCAACGGCCCCAACCCGGCGACCGACGTCGACCCGAAGACACATCACTGGTTCGTCGGCGACGGCATGGTCCACGGCATCCGCCTGCTCGACGGCCGCGCCGAGTGGTACCGCAACCGCTATGTCGGATCGAGCGCGATCAGCGCGCTGCGCGGCGAACCCGACATCGCCGGGCGCAACTGGAACGACAGCACCGCCGGACCGAACACGAACGTCGGTGGTTTCGCCGGTACGACGTGGGCGATGGTCGAAGCCGGCGGCTGCCCCGTCGAGTTGACCTACGAGCTCGACACCGTGGCCCGCAACGACTTCCACGGCACGCTTCCGGGAGCGTTCACCGCGCATCCGAAGGTCGACCCAGCGACCGGCGAGATGCATGCCGTCGCCTACGCCTGGCCGCACTGGATGGATCACGTGCAATACGTCGTCGTCGGCACGGACGGGCGCGTCACGAAGACGGTCGATGTGCCGGTGCCCGGGATGACGATGATCCATGACATGTCGCTCACCGAGCGGTACGCGGTCATCTACGACCAGCCGGTCACCGTCGACATCGACCTGGCGATGGCGGGCCAGAGCTTCCCGTTCGCATGGAACCCTGACTACGGGAACCGCATCGGGCTGCTCCCCCGCGACAGCGACGCAGACAGCATCGTGTGGATCGACATCCCGCTCGGCTATGCGTTCCACCCGCTGAACGCGTACGACACACCCGACGGTCACGTCGTGATCGACATCTGCAACTATCCGACGATGTTCCGCCAGGACCACACCGGGCCGTTCGGCGACGGCGCAGGCGCGGCGCTCGAGCGGTGGGACATCGATCCCGCTCGACGCACGGTCTCGATCACCGTGATCGACGACCAGCCCAACGAGTTCCCTCGCCACCGCGGCTCGCTCACCGGCAAGCGACACCGGTACGGCTACTGCGCGTCGGTCGCCGCCGGCGACACGGCCGCCGGGTGGCCGACCCTCAAGCATGATCTCGACACCGGCGAGCGGCGGGTGTTCGACCACGGCCCCGGCCGCGCGGCAGGCGAGCCGGTGTTCGTGGCCCGCTCCGGGTCGACCGACGAGGACGCCGGCTGGCTCGTGACGTTCGTCCACGACCTCACGAACGACACCGCCGAGTTCGTCGTACTCGACGCCCAGGAGTTCGACCGCCGCGGTTACGTCGCCCGCGTGCCACTCCCCCAGCGCGTGCCGTTCGGCTTCCACGGCAACTGGGTCAGCGACCGGTCCGTCCCACCACCCGCCTGA
>CAZQCP010000019.1:0-5699 GCA_964592115.1 uncultured Ilumatobacteraceae bacterium | reverse complement strand
GGTTCGCCAGCTGTCGGAATCCCTGCCGGGAAGCGACACGGACGGCGACAACCTCGGAACCTGTCGGACACCGTGTCGCGGCAGGTGATCGAGGGCCGACGGGACACGCGCTCGCCCGTTGGGTACCCTCGCGCCGCCGGGCGGTGTGCGAATCCTGGGAGGAACACATGCTGGTTGGGGCAGTCGTGCGACGGTTCGCCGTCGCGTCCATCACCTGCGCGTCGGTCGTCGCTGCCGGCGTCACGATCGACGCCACGAGCGACTCGGCGTCGGTCAGCGCGGCAGGATTCACCTGCTCGTCGGCGGCACCTGTGTACTCGGTGCGACCGGGCGACGGCTGGTACGCGATCGCCGCCAGGGTGAAGGTGCCAGCGACATCGCTGCTCGCCGCCAACGAGGCCGCCGTCGACGATCCACTCGTGCCGGGCGACGAGCTCTGCCTTCCCGATGGCGCCGACCTCGGTGCCGCCTGCGAAGCGTCCCACACCGTTGCCAGCGGCGACGGCTGGTTCTCGATCGCCGCACGGGCCGGTGTCGCGGTCAGCGATGTGTTGGCGATCAACGGTGCACCGGTCGAACGCGTGCTGCACCCCGGGAACGTCGTCTGCTTGCCGGCCAACGCCCGTATGGCGTCGCAGGGCTCCGCTGGCGAGGCGCAACCGGCCAGCGGCTCATCGGGTGCGACGTACACGGTCGCTCGCGGCGACAGCTGGTTCGCGATCGCCGAGCGTTCCCATGTCAGCCTTCGTCAGTTGCTCGCCGCCAACGACGCTGCCGCGGACGATCGACTGTGGCCCGGCGATGTCGTGCGGCTCCCCGCCGGCGCGACTGCGCTGTCCGTAACGGCGACGAGATCGAGCGGCGGCGTCTCGCTCGACGCGGCGCCGGTGCAGGGGCCGTGCTGGTACTTCGACACGTGGCAGGCACCTCGTGGCGGCGGCCGGCGCCACATGGGCGTGGACATCATCACGTCACCCGGCCGCTACGTCTATGCGGTCGCGGACGGGCGATTGACCGGGCGGGCGTGGGACCAGCCAGGCCGCCGTGCCGGGAACGCCTGGCACCTGACCGCCGGCGACGGCACCCGATACTTCTACGCGCACCTCAGTGACTTCGCCCCAGGACTCGAGGTTGGCTCGCAGGTGAAGGCCGGACAGATCATCGGCTGGGTCGGCGAGACGGGCAACGCCGGCGGACCACACCTGCACTTCGAGGTGCACCCGGGCGGCACGTCGACGGTCAATCCGTACCCGATCGTCAATGCCGCCGGCGGATGCAACCGCGCGACGCCCTACGTCCAGCCGTCGGGCTGGACACCCGACGCCCAACGCTGATCAGCGACGAACCCGGGTCGGTGAAGGTGCCACCCACGAACGCGACGACCACGAACGCGCGGCCCACGAACGCGCGGCCATCGACGCGACGACGCGGGCGCTGCATCACGGCTCGGAGCCAGGACACAGCGCCCGCGTCGGCGGATGGATCGGCGGTCAGGTCGCGGGGTTGACGATCACCGCGGTGGCCATGCCGAACATGCCGTCGTCCGCCTCGACGTGGGTGAGGATGTGGCAGTGCCAGACCCACGTGCCCGGGTCGTCGGCGTGGAACAGCACCGAGTACCGCTCGCCGGGGGCGATGTTGATCGTGTCGGCCCAGTACGGCTGGTCGAGCGGGATTCCGTCCTTCGCGTACACCAGCTGCGGGAACCGGTGCAGGTGCATCGGGTGGGGCATCAGCCCTTCGTTGTAGTAGTGCACCGACGCCCAGTCGCCCTGGTTCAGCACGAGCGGCTCGGTCGCTGGGAAGCTCTTGCCGTTCAGCGTCAATCCGATCACTCCGGCGTCGTTGACGACCATCGGCATGTCGACGACGAGCTCGAGGTCCTCAGGGATCTCGACGCCCGAGATCGTTTGGCCGTACGGGATCGGCGTATCGCCGATGATGAACGCACCGAACATGCCGTTGGGCACCGACACCTGACCGTGCATGTGGGCGTGGTACATCGCGATCGCAGGTTCGACGGCATCGAACTCGTATACGAACGTCTCGCCGGTCGAGATGACGTCTTGGGTGTAGGGCGCGACGCCGTCTTGATCGTTCGGCGTGATGATGCCGTGCCAGTGCACGTCGGTGCCCATCGGGGTCTCGTTGTGGACCACCACCTGTACCCGGTCACCGAGATCGACTCGGATCATCGGGCCCGGAACGATGCCGTTGTACGACCAGGCGTCGACCCACTCGCCGGGAGCGACCTCCCACGGGGTCACCGCGGCCGTCAGCTCGAACTGCTTCGTGCCGTCGGGGAGCACTTCGTACTCCAACAGCTCGTTGCCCCGGCCTTCGGTCTCGGTCGGGAACGCCAGCATCGACTCGATCATCAGCCGGTCCATCTGCTCGGCGGTCATCTCGTCGTGGTTCGAGTGGTCGGTACCTCCATCGGCCACGACATCGCCGGTGTCTCCGTCGGTGATGACCAGGTCGGTGCTCATGCCCGACGCCTCGTGACCGGCGATCTCGCAGATCAGCCTGTAGGTGCCTGGCGCGAGCACACCGAGGTCGAGCGTCTCGCTGCCGCCAGCCATCAGGTTGCCACCGCTGACCGGCGGGTCGACGAGTGCCAGGTTGTGCTCGATCGAGCCGCTGTTGGTGACATGGACCTGCACGCGACCCGCGGGCGCGGTGAGGTCACCGTTGATGGCGAACTCCGTCAGCTGGACGTTCAACGTCGTCGAGGCGGTGCCGCCACCACCGCCACCAGCCGCCGGCGCATCCTCGTCGCGGAGGTACGCCACCACACCCAAGAGGGTGACACCGATGGCGATGACGACCAGCGTCGCGGCCATCGCGGCCACGACGAGGCCACCAGCTCGCGAGGACGCTGAGCCCGAGTTCGTCGAGCGTTGATTGGGGGGTGGCGCCGGCGCGGGGGCGTCGGCGCGATCACTCGTGATGGTCATGGCGGTGACTCTCTCGGAAACATGGCCACGAC
Organism: uncultured Ilumatobacteraceae bacterium; assembly: GCA_964592115.1. GTDB lineage: Bacteria > Actinomycetota > Acidimicrobiia > Acidimicrobiales > Ilumatobacteraceae > Sva-07. Next base: position 2,710 of record CAZQCP010000019.1, on the reverse strand, counting down.
AGTAGGGACTTTCGTCCCTTCCTACCTCGCCACCGGTCGCCCTCTCCACCCGGCCGGGAGCCGAAAAATGTCGCGTCCGTGTCGCCCGGCGAGACAAATCGGACATTTTTCGGTTCCACGCTCGGTCGCGCGGGCATGTCCGGCACCGCCTCGTGTCGGTCGGGGTAGGGCCGCGATGATGGGCGAATGGCTCCCCGACCGACCCTGACCGACCTCGAGACCACGGCGCTGCGCGTGGAGATGGCCGACGACGACATCGCCCTCGTCACCCTCGACCGCCCCGACCGGCTGAACGCGATCACCGCCACGATGACCTCGGAGCTGTCGGCGGTGGTGGAAGCCGTCGACCTCGATCCGACGCTGCGGGCCGTCGTGCTCACCGGTGCCGGACGTGGATTCTGCGCCGGGCTCGACCTGCAGGGATCCGGAATCGCGCCGGGCGCTGAGAACGTCGGTCCCACCGCCGCGGGATTCATGTGGCAGGACCAGCTGGCCACACTGCACGAACGCATCCACCGGTCCCGCAAGCCGTGGATCGCGGCGGTCAACGGGCCCGCCGTCGGCGGTGGCTTCTCGCTCAGCCTCGCCTGCGACGTGCGCTTCGCCGCTCGCAGCGCACGGTTCGGGGCGGTGTTCATCACGATCGGCGTGTCGAACTGCGACATGGGCACGAGTTACTTCCTTCCGCGTCTCGTCGGCGCGTCGCGGGCAGCCGAGCTGATGTTGACGGCGCGCATCTTCGACGCCGACGAGGCGCGTGACATGGCACTCGTGCTCGACGTCGTCGACGATGGTGCAGTTGTCGACCGCGCCCTCGACACCGCCCGCCAGATCCGTCGGAACTCGCCGTTCGCCGTATGGATGACGAAAGAGACGATGTGGCAGACGATCGACGCGCCATCGCTGCGCGCCGCACTCGACATCGAAAACCGCACGCAGATCCTGTGCAGTTCCACCGGCGACACGGCCGAAGCCCGCAAGGCGTTCATCGAGAAGCGACCGCCGGTCTGGCAAGGTCTCTGAGCCACGCCATCCGCGGCCGTCCGCGTGTGGCAGGATCACCGCCTCGTGACCGAGCCATCCGCACCGCGACCGTCGCGCACCGCGACGGTCCACACGGCGACGGTCCGCGGGGCAACGCTGTTCGCCCTCGTCGCCGCGGGCTACGTGCTCGGATCGGAACTGGCCTTCCGCATCGCCGACGCCGGCAACCTCAATGCGGTCGTCTTCCTGCCTGCCGGACTCACGCTCGCCGCGCTGCTCGTCCTTCCCGGCCGTCAGTGGTGGATCGTGCTCGTCGCTGCCGCGTTTGCCGAACTCACACAGGACCTGCGATCCGGAATCGCGCTCGATGAGTCCATCGGGTTCGTGGTCGCCAACGTCGCCGAACCGTTCGTCGCTGCGACGCTGATCCGACGAGCGATCCGGGGGCCGATCGACCTCTGCCGGGCGCGGGACGTCTACTGGTTCGTCGCGGCCGGCGTCGTTCTCGGCCCGGCACTCGGCGCACTGATCGGTGCCGCGAGCAGCAACGGCCTCGGAGGAGGCGACTTCTGGGAGACGTTCGCCCAGTGGTGGCTCGGCGATGGACTGGGAGCACTGCTGATCGGCGGCGTGATCCTCGCTTGGCGGGCGAGCGACGACCGCCGCTCGATGTGGTCGATCGACGGTGTCTCGCTCCTCGGGGGCTCGGTCGGGCTGACGATCGTGGTGCTGTCACTCACGGACCTGCCGCTGCTGTTCACCGTCCTCACCGGCGTCGTCGTCGCCGGGGCGGCGTTCGGGGTGCGTGCAGTCACGACGACGTCGCTCGCAGTGGCGCTCACGGCGGCGATCACGCTCGCGCTCGACGACGGTGAGGTGATCGTCGGCGTCAGCGACTCGACCGGGCTGCTCCTGATCAAGCTGGAGCTCGTCGTGTTCACCGTGGCCGGACTCGTCGTCGCCGCCGAGGTGTTCGAACGTGACCTGATCACGCTCGCCCGCGCCCAGCTCGAACGGGCTGCCGCGGAAGAGCACGAGTTCGTCGTGCGCCTGCAACGACACCTGCTCCCGGCGGTCGTCCTGTCGGGCGATCACTTCGACGCCGAGGGTGCGTACCTCCCCGCCAGCGAAGGTCTCGAGATCGGCGGTGACTGGTACGACGCCGTGGAGTTGCCCGACGGTCGGGTGTTCGTGTCGATCGGCGACGTCGTCGGTCACGGTGCGGAAGCCGCGGCGACGATGAGCCAGCTCAAGCTGGCGATCTCGGTGTTGGCGACGGACGCCGCAGGGCCAGCCGAGCTGCTCACCCTCGTCGACGATGTCGCCACGCGGATCCCGGGTGCGTTCTGCACGACGGTGTGGGTCGGCTATTACGACCCGGGAACACGGACGCTGCAGTTCGCATCGGCGGGCCATCCCCCCGGCTTCCTCGTGACCGCCGACGCCGTCGTCCGCCTGGAGACCGATGTGTCGCCGCCGATCCTCGTGGATCCGGGCGGCGAGAAGTCCGCCGCGGAGATCGTCACCGGCGATCTGGCGTCGCTCGTGTTGTACACGGACGGCCTCGTGCAACGCGCCGGCGAGACGATCGACGAGGGGATGGATCAGGTGGCCGCTGCCCTCGACGACGCGCGGCGCTCGGGCACACGACCGATCGAGGTGCTCGAAACCCTCGAACACGACCTGCGCGACGACACCGTGCTGTTCGAGGTGGTCCTCCGCTGAC
>CAZQCP010000018.1:7848-36604 GCA_964592115.1 uncultured Ilumatobacteraceae bacterium | reverse complement strand
CGATTGCATCCGGGGTCAGACACCACATGCAACCGCGCACCAGCGTCAGACCGGCGACCATCATGTGGATTGCATCCGGGGTCAGACACCACATGCAACCGCGCACGAGTGTCAGACCGGCCACCATCATGTGCGCCGTTGCATGTGGTGTCTGACCCCGGATGCAATCGGTGGGGCCGATCCTCCGCGGCGGCCGATCAGAGCTGAAGGCTCCAGGGCAGCGAGATCAACACGGCCGTGGCGATCACGAACATCAACCCAGCCAGCCCGACCGCGATGCGCGATGCGTAGAGACCGCTCATCTTCGACGCGATGCCGGCGAAGAAGAGCACCGACGCGTACAGCACCGCGGTGAGCACGAAGTTGTCGCTGAGATGGGCAGCGTCGTCGGCGCGTCCGACCTCCGCCTCGGCGACGCCGATCAGCCGGTCCGCCTCGGCATTCGCCGCGAGCTCGTAGGCCTCGGAGTCGAACGGGGTGCCGGGCGGGATCTCGCCGGGCGGAGCTCCGGCGAGCCACTCGTCGACCGCCACGGCGAACTCCGGGCGGAACCGGTCGGCGAGGAAGTCCTTGAGGCGTTCGTCGCCCGCTGCCACGGCGTCGGTCCAGGCCGCGAACGCGGTCACGTCGACGAGCACGTGGCGGTTGGCGACGTTCGACTGCCGCGTCGACTCGGTGCGCGCAGTGGCAGCAGCGCGGTTGGCGACCGATTGCTCGGCGCCCCATCGTGAGGCCTGGTAGCCGCTGAACGCGGACGCGAGCGTCGCCATGCTCAACAGCACCGTCGCGATGATCTCCCACCAGTCGATCGGCGGGCGCGGGGATGATGCCGCGGCGGGCACGGGTGCGGGTTCGGCTGAGGGCTCCTCGATGTCCGTCATCGTCGACCGACCGTGTATCGATCGACCGTGTGTGGATCGAGCGTGTGTAGACCGCCGGCGCTCATCGTCGGCGAAGCTATCGGCGGCAGCGGAGGCTGCGGTGGCCGTGCCGCTTGTGCTGGCGGCCTCAGACCGGGTAGCGGCCGGACCCGCGGAGGAGGTCGGCCCACGCGTCGTCGGTCTCGGCCAGGCCGTTCCAGCGGAGCCACATCGGCCAGTCGAGCGTGTGGCGACGGAGGCGCCGGCAGATGTCAGCGGGCGGCGCGTACTCGACATCGAGCCCGGCGCACACGTCGTGTCCGTGGAGGATCAGTTCCAATCCTCCGCGCGGGAGGAAGTCGACCGGCGCGGCCAGGGTCGGCTCGGGCCACTGCCAGATGATCGCTCGTTCCGCGGGGTCGGCGTCGGCCACGACAGCGCCGAGCACGCGGGTCGCCACGGCGAGCGCCTCCACGTACTGCTCGGGACCCGCATCGGCGCCGACCGAGTAGATCCCGATGTCGGGATACTTGTCCTGGCGGTTGGAAGCGAGGAAGAACGCCGGCGCGAACACGGTGTCGACCGTGTGATCCGCGGTCTGGCTGCACGTCCACTCCAGCGTGCCCGCGGGCGCGTCCCAGTCGGCGGTCACGCCGGCCAGCCAACGCTCGCGCACGTACGCGCTCAGCTCGTCGAGATCCTCGCGCCGAAAGCGATCGCCGTCCCCCACGCCGCGATCATCGCGCGGCGCCACACCCGAAATGTGTCCGTTCCATCACGCTGAGCGTGACTCGACGGACATTTTTCGGCGCGCGGTGGGCGAGGGGTCAGGTGCGGGCGGCGGCGACGGTGGAGTAGTGGTTGTTCGCCGTGAGCTCGCCGGCGGTGAGGGTGAGGTCGAGCGTGACGATCGCATCGACGTCGGGCGCGGCCAGCTCGACGCGGCCGACCTTCACGACCCCATCGGCGGGGACTTCACCACCGAATCGCCATCGGCGCTCGCCGCCGGGCCAGGAGGCGACCGCGTCGACGACGGCGAAGTCGATGGCCGCGCGGCGATCGTTGACGACGTGGACATCGACGTCGATCGTCTGCCCCGGACGCACCACGTCGGGCAGCGGGTCTGCGACGACGATGAGCGGGACGCACGCGGCGCGCACGACGTCGAAGGCGAGCTTCGGCCGACGCTCGTGGTCGAGGATGCTCGCCGAGATCGCGGGCGATGGATCAGCCAGCGTCGAGAAGCAGAAACCACCCGTCGGTCGGTACTTCAACCGGCGCAGCGTCTCGATCTGCACCTTCAACACGTGGCTCTGGTAGTGCTGGGCGGTGTCGCGCCACTCCTCGAAGGACGCGAAGTCCCCCGGCGGGAACGTTCGCTCGAACACGTCGCGCTGGTAGCCGTACTCGTCGGCGAGTCGATCCCAGTCGAGCCTCGGCCAGCGGTGTGCGCGCAGCTGCTCGTCGATGAACGGCGCCGACTCGGGCGGCGCGTCCGATCCGAACGCGCTGACGAAGCGCACCATGCGCGGGATGCGGGCCGCCAGCTCGCCGAGCTCTTCCGGCTCGCCGTGTCGCCAGCCGTACCAGAGATGGCTGTCGGTGCCGTCGAGCATCGGGAGGTGCGGCACGACACCGGAGTGGGCGATCACCTCGCGGCTCGGGTCGGCGCGCTCGAACGCCCGCTTCACCCACCGGTCGAGGATCGACTTGTTCCACGACGGGAGCTGGTGCGACGCCAGGCGCCGCGCCCGGCCGCGCCAGCCGTGCACTTCGATCGCCGCATCGTTGGCGCACGGATCGTCGTGCGCGGTCCACAGTGCGATCGACGGATGGTGACCGAGGTAGTCGACGGCCGCTCGTGCCTGATCGACCGCCCGCTGGCGCACCGATCGGGCATGGCTCCACTGCAGCGGGAAGTCCTGGAGCAGCAGGATGCCGCGCTCGTCGGCGGCGTCGTACAGCGCCCGATTGGCGATGTGTCCGTGCACGCGAGCGGCGTCGAGCCCGAGGTCGACGATCGCATCGAGATCGGCACGGATGTGATCCGGAGTCGCCGCGGCCGGCAAGGCAGCCGTCGGCAACATGTTGACGCCCTTCAAGAACAGCCGCTCGCCGTTCACCGAGCAGATCCAGTCGTCCCACGTGATCTGACGCAGGCCCGTGCGCCGTTGACGCCGATCGCTGCGCTCGCCGTCGATGAGGATCTCGACGGCAACCTCGACGAGTGGCTGGGCGCCGAGTGTGCGCGGCCACCACAGCGCTGGGTTGCCGATGTCGACGCCCCACTCGAAGTCGTTCTGGCCGGCAGCGATCGAGTGCTGTTCCTCGTCGACCACACCGCCGTCGAGGATCGTGCGCACGGTCACCTGCGTCAGCCGGTCGCTGTCGAGACGCATGGCGAGTCGCAGATGGGCACGCTTGGGGTCGGCGTCGCGGCACAGCACGCGCAGCCGATCGATGCGCACCGGACCCGTGTCGAACACCTTGACGGGTCGCCAGAGCCCGCCCGGGTTGCGCGCCGGACGAACGCCGCGCGGCGGCTGGTAGACGCCGGTGATGTTGCGGCGGCTGGTCGCCGACTGCTGCGGCGAGCACGTGACCTCCACGGCGAGCACGTGCTCGTCGCCGAGCCGCGACAGTGCGGTGATGTCGAGTGTGTGGGGGAAGAAGTAGCCCTCCGGGTCGCCGAGGTAAGCGCCATCGAGCCACACGTCGGCCTGGTAGAAGATGCCGTCGAGCGTCACCCATCGCCGCCGATCGGCGGCCGGCTCGGACATCGCGAACGGCCGCCGGTACATCAACGGACCGTCGCTGGCGGCGAACTTCGACGTTCCCGCCCAATGGCCGGGTACGTGGATCGGTTCCCATCCGCTGTCGTCTGCGTCGAGACCGATCCCGTGGCGGCGCACGTCGTCGTCGGCCTCGGCGGCGCGCCAGACGCCGGACAGGTCCATGCGCGCCGAGCGTACTCACACCCTGAACGAGTTACGGACTGGATGAGCTGCGGACCCGATGAGTTGCGAAACGGGGGCGTGAGTGGGCGAGCGCCGCGGCTGACCCGGCACCGGCGAGCGCATCTCGTGAACATGTTGCGGGACAGATGCGCAACACGTTCACGAGATGCGTTGAGTTGGCCGGCGGCGCCTGTCTGCATCCCTCCCTCGGGCCGGTTCGGGGTAGGTTCGGTCCATGGCAGACACCGCGCCTCCACGCCCCTCCGAACTCGCGTCGACGCTCGCCGAGCTGCGGGCGTCGGGTTGGGTGTCGCGGCCCGTCAAGCAGGAGATCCGCGAGCACGCGGTGGCCAAGGTCGCCGCCGGTGAGCCGCTCTTCGACGGCGTGTCCGGCTATGAGACCACGGTGATGCCGCAGTTGGAGAACGCACTGCTCGCCGGCCACGACGTGATCTTCCTCGGCGAGCGCGGCCAGGCCAAGACCCGCATGATCCGTTCGCTCGTCGGCCTGCTCGACGAGTGGATGCCCATCGTCGCCGGCAGTGAGATCAACGACGACCCGTACGCGCCCGTCTCTCGCCACGCCCGAGACCTGATCGCCGAGCGCGGCGACGACACGCCGATCGACTGGGTGCACCGCAGCGCCCGCTACGGCGAGAAGCTGGCCACGCCCGACACGTCGATCGCCGACCTCATTGGCGAGGTGGATCCGATCAAGGTGGCCGAAGGCCGCTACCTCTCCGACGAGCTGACGCTCCACTACGGCCTCGTGCCGCGCACGAACCGGGGCATCTTCGCCATCAACGAGCTCCCGGACCTCGCCGAGCGCATCCAGGTCGGCATGCTCAACGTGCTCGAAGAGCGCGACGTGCAGATCCGCGGCTACAAGATCCGCCTGCCGCTCGACGTCGTGCTGTTCGCGTCGGCGAACCCCGAGGACTACACGAACCGCGGCCGCATCATCACCCCGCTCAAGGACCGCTTCGGGAGCCAGATCCGCACGCATTACCCACTCGAGGTCGAGACCGAGGTGGCGATCATGCGCCAGGAGTCGGTGCCGCTGTCGGTCACCACGGGGGAGGGGCCGGTCAGCGTCGACGTGCCGGAGTACCTCGCCGACGTGATCGCGACGTTCAGTCACCTCGCCAGGTCGAGCAACCATGTCAACCAGCGCTCGGGCGTGAGCGTGCGCTTGAGCGTCGCCAACTACGAGGCGCTGGCGGCGAACGCGTTGCGCCGCGGGCTGCGGGCCGGCGAGCGGCGCGTGGTGGCGCGCGTCGACGACCTCGACGCGTTGGCGGCGAGCTCGATGGGCAAGATCGAGATCGAGTCGCTCGACGAGGGCCGCGAGGGCGCCATCATGGACAACCTGATCAAGGGTGCCGTGCTCACCGTGTTCAAGGACGTGGTTCCGCCGGATCAGACCCGCGCCGTGATCGACGCGTTCGAGGGTGGCGCCGTCGCCCACACCGGTGAGACGGTGCCAAGTGCCGATCTGGCTCGCCTCGTCGACGAGGTCGACGCGCTGCGGGCGCCCGTCGCCGCGCTCACCGGGGGCGACGAGTCGCCGGCGGCGGTCGGCGCGGCGGTCGAGTTCGTGCTCGAGGGCCTGCACCTCAGCAAGCGTCTCAACAAGGACGCCAGCGCTACCACGGCCACCTACCGCGGTCGCACCTGAGGTCCCCCGGCTCGGGTTAGATGAAGGGGCTGCGGGTCCAGAGCTCGGCGGTGTCGATGTTCGACGGTGTCGGGGTGCCGTGGAGGCTGACGACGTCGACCGCGCCGGGAAAGCCGCGCAGTTCGAGCTCGCCGTACGGTTCGGCGTGGATGCCCTCGGGCAGCTGGTCGATCTGCATCGTCGGCATCAGCACCTCGATGCCACGGGCCCGGTCGCACAACCGAGCGGCGAGGTTCACCGCCGAGCCGATGTAATCGTCACCTTCGAACAACAGGGCGTGGCCCGTCGCCAGGCCGGCGCGGATCGTGAGCGGGGCACACACGTCGGTCGCTTGCCGTTCGAGATCGAGCACGAACTCGATCGCATCGCGCTGTTCGACGGCGACGATCATGCAGCCGTCACCGAGCCACTTGGCGATGCGCACCCCGCGGTCGGAGGCGACCGTGCGGACGATCGCCCGGAACGTGCTGAGCAGCCGTCCGGCCGCGTCGTCGCCGAACGCAGCGGTGTAGTTCGTGAAACCTGACAGGTCGACGAAGACGAACGTGCGGGGGACACGCATGTGTACCGAGTCTACAACGCTGTACATTCGCCACATGGGTCAGTTCGCTGGGAGGGTGCGATGACGAAGCGCTTCACGTACTCGCGGTGGGACGGCACCCAGACGGGCTTCGAGTTCGACGCCGATGCCGCGTTCGACGAACTGACCGACGAGCTGCTCTACCACGGCGACGTGAGCGCGGCGCTGCGGCGGATGATGCAAGACGGCATGCGCGACAGCAACGGCGAGCGCATGCAGGGGCTGCGCGAGCTGCTCGAACGTCTCCGCCAGGAGCGTCAAGAGCGCCTCGAGCAGTCCGACCTCGGCGGCGTCTACGACGAGATCAAGGCCGAGCTCGACGACATCGTCGACGAGGAGCGCCACGCCATCGAGAACGCGCTCCGCGACGCGCAGAGCTCGGGCGACGAGCGCCGCGCCGACAACGCCCAGGCGACCGCCGACGAGCGCAACTTGCGCCTCGACCTGATGCCGGACGACCTCGCCGGCAAGGTCCGCGAGCTGAGCTCGTACAACTTCGAGTCCGACGAAGCGCAGCGACGTTTCGAGCAGCTGATGGATCGTCTCCGCGAGCAACTGATGCAGCAGATGGTCGACCAGATGTCGGGCGCGCTGTCGAACATGACCCCCGAGGACATGGCCCGGATGAAGGACATGATGGCCGCCCTCAACGACATGCTCGACAAGTACCAGCGCGGCGAGGATCCCGGCTTCGAGGAGTTCATGGAGCAGTACGGGGACTTCTTCCCCGAGAACCCACAGAACGTCGAAGAGCTGCTCGAACAGATGGCCCAGCGCATGGCGGCGATGCAGGCGATGATGAACTCGATGACGCCCGAGCAACGGGCGCAGCTCCAACAGCTGTCCGATCAGCTGCTCGAGGACATGGACCTGCAGTGGCAGATGCAGCAGCTGTCGGGCAACCTGCAACAGCTGTTCCCGCAGCTCAACTGGAACCGCAGCTACGACTTCGAAGGCCAGGATCCGATGGGGTTCCAGCAGGCGATGCAGGCGATGCAGGACATGGGCGACCTCGATCAGCTGGAGAACCTGTTGCGCAACGCGTCGAGCCCGGCGGCGCTCGCCGAGGCCGACATGGACCGTGTCCGCGACCTGCTCGGCAACGACGCCGCCAAGTCACTCGAACGTCTCGCCGAGCTGACCAAGCAGCTCGAACAGGCGGGCCTCATCGAGCAGAAGGAAGGTCGGCTCGAACTGACCCCGAAGGGGTTGCGCAAGATCGGGTCCAACGCGCTGCGCGACCTGTTCTCCAAGCTCGCCAAGGACAAGCTCGGTCAGCACGACACGAGCAACATCGGCCAGGGCCACGAGCGCACGTACGACACGAAGGTGTACGAGTACGGCGATCCGTTCCAGCTCGACCTCAATCAGACGATCCGTAACGCGCTGCGCCGGTCCGGCGGCGGCACCCCCGTGCGCCTCCACCCGGACGACTTCGAGATCGAGCGGATGGAGCACCTCACGCGGTCGTCGACGGTGCTGATGCTCGACCTGTCCCTGTCGATGCCGATGCGCGACAACTTCTTGCCCGCCAAGAAGGTGGCAATGGCGCTGCACAGCCTCATCACGTCGCAGTTCCCGCGCGACTACCTCGGCATCGTCGGGTTCTCCGAGACGGCGCGGGTGTTGACGGCCGAACAGCTGCCGGAGGTGTCGTGGGACTTCGTGTACGGCACGAACATGCACCACGGCTTCACGTTGGCGCGGCAGTTGCTCGCCCGGCAGTCGGGCACGAAGCAGATCATCATGATCACCGACGGCGAACCGACGGCGCACATCATGGACAACGGCATGCCGTTCTTCAACTATCCGCCCGTGCGCGAGACCGTCGAGGCCACGCTGCGTGAGGTCGTACGCTGCACCAAGGAGCAGATCCGCATCAACACGTTCGGCCTCGGCGCCGACGGGTCGCTGCGGGCGTTCATCGAGCAGATGACCCAGATCAACCGTGGTCGAGCGTTCTTCACGACGCCCGAGAACCTCGGTGACTACGTGCTCGTGGACTTCATGGACGGCAAGCGCGAGCTCGCCCGTCGCGGCCGTCGCGCCAGCTGATCGCGGCGCTCGTCGGACCGTATTCGCGCGCTGCGCGCGAACTTGGGAAATCCCCCCTTGCGCATGACGCGTGTGCTATGGCAAAATGACGCCACTGTAATTACATCGCTGTACGAGTTCTTCCCAGACCCGGCCAGCGATGTGGTCACACCCATTCGCCGCCTTCGACCACCCGGCGCCCAGCGCCGGCCAGGAGGACTTCAGCACATGCAGTTCATCACCACCTCGAGCATCACGGTCACGGCCGTGCCGGTCGAACCCGATCCCGATTGGCACGACTACGCCAACTGCCTCGGCGTCGACCCTGACCTCTTCTTCCCCGAGCGTGGCGCCTCCACGCGCGAGGCGAAGGAGGTCTGCCGTGGCTGCGAGGTGCGCACCGACTGCTTGGAGTTCGCGCTCCAGAACGGCGAGAAGTTCGGCATCTGGGGCGGCTTGTCCGAGCGCGAGCGGCGCCGCATCCGCCGTCAGCGCGCCCAGGTCGCGCGCAGCTCGATCACCGCCTGAACGCGTCTCGCAACCAGCGGCGGCTGCGCGCGCCCGGCGCACACCCGGGGGAGTGGGGTAACCTCACGGACATGTCCTTTGGTGGCCCCGAGATGATCATCGTCTTGATCCTGGTGCTCGTGCTCTTTGGTGGTTCGCAGCTGCCCAAGCTCGCCCGCAACCTCGGCAAGGCACAAAAAGAGTTCAAGGACGGCATGTCCGAGGCCGGCAAGCCCGACGGCTCCGCGTCCGCCGGCGCAGATGCCGAGTCGTCCACGACCACGTCGACCGACCCCGGCTGACCCGTCAGCCCGCCGAGATCAGGCGCGACGCGTCGGTGCGTGTCAGTCGGCGAGTTCGACGCGACGGCGCTTGAGGATGCGGCGACGCTCGCGCTCGCTGCACCCGCCCCACACCCCGTGTTCGATGCGCTCGACGAGCGCGAACTCGAGGCACGTGTCGATCACCGGGCACGAAGCGCAGATCTTGCGGGCGCGGTCGACGCCGACACCGTCGCTCGGAAAGAACATCGCCGGCGGGTGCAGGCGACAGTTGCCCTCGGCCATCCACGCGGTGGCTGAATCGGGATCGTGGGGGACGTGATCGATCGATTCCGCCGGCGCGACGGACACGGCGGTCGCGGTGATGGCGCCGCTACGGAGCGCGCCCGCCGGCTCGTTGCGGACCGTGCGGGAGGTGCTGCGGTTCTTCATGTCGGGCCTTTCGTGTGGAGTGATCGGTTCGACGTTCTCGATGTCGTCGCGGTTCCCACCCGTCCGAGATTCGGAGAGCCGTGGCCGCGTTTGTTGCGTGGTCGCCGCTGAACCGTAACACATCCGTAAAGAACTTCGACGCATCACACCATCTCGGCCGCCCCGCCGGTGCGCTCCCCACCGATAGAGTCCACGCCCATGAGCGACGTCGAGACCCGTGAGCCCCGGGCCCACGCCCGGATCGTCTACCACGGCCCGGTGGCGCCGCACTGGGAGGTGTACGGCGACTGGGGGGAACGTCAGCTCCTCGACGAGTTCCGTGCCCGCGTGCTCGCCCGCTTGGTGCTCTTGCCCCGCGACGACCCGCAGTTCCGGCGCAACCGGGAGCGCATCGTGCGCGACGCCGAGCGCGAGGCCATCACCCTCGAGTGGGATCTCGGCTACGCCGAGGACATCGACTGACGAATGGGCTGAGCCGAGGTGGCCGACGAGCGCTTCCTCAATCGTGAACTGAGCTGGCTCGACTTCAACGAACGCGTGCTGCAGCTCGCCACCGAGCCGGGCATCCCGCTCTTGGAGCGCGCCAAGTTCTGCGCGATCACGTGCACGAACCTCGACGAGTTCTTCCAGGTCCGCGTCGCCGCGCTGAAAGACCAGATCATCGCCGGTGTCGATCGCCCCGGTGCCGATGGCCGGAGCCCAGCGCAGACGCTCGCCGAGATCGGCCAGCGCGTGCTCGAACACGTCGAGCGCATCGACAGCGCGTACGTCGATCACCTCGTGCCGGCATTACGGCGCGCCGGGATCGAGATGATCTCGTGGGACGACGTCACCGCGGAGGAGTGCGAACAGCTCGACATGTGGTTCGAAGAGCGCGTGTTTCCCGTGCTCACGCCGCTCGCCGTCGACCCCGGGCACCCGTTCCCCTACATCTCCGACCTCGCACTGTCGTTGGCGGTGAACGTCGCCGACCCGGAGACGGGTGAGCGCCGTTTCGCCCGCGTGAAGGTGCCGGCGCTGTTCCCGCGGCTCGTCCGGTCGTCGCCTGGCCGCTACCTCCCCGTCGAGCAGCTGATCGCCGCCCGCCTCGACCGCATGTTCGTCGGCATGATCATCGAGGACTGGGCCCCGTTCCGTGTCAGTCGCAACGCCGACTTGACGCTCGAGGAAGACGATGCCGACGATCTTCTCGAAGCCGTGGAGATGGAGCTGCGCAAGCGTCGATTCAACTCGGCCGTGCGTCTCGAGGTGTCCCACGACATCGGTGCGGAGGTCCTCGAACTGCTCGTGCGCGAGCTCGACTTGACGATGGCCGACGTCACGTTCCACCGCTCGCCACTCGACCTGTCGATGCTGTTCCAGCTGGCCGACCTCGACCGGCCGGACCTGAAAGACGAAGCATGGCCACCGGTCACGCCGGGTCGCATCGCGACCGCCGAGGAGAGCGACCGGTTGATCTTCGACGTGATGCGCCACCGGGCACTGATGGTCCATCACCCCTACGAGAGCTTCGCCAACAGCGTCGAAGCGTTCATCTCGCAGGCCGCCGACGACCGCCGCGTGCAGTCGATCAAGATGACGCTGTACCGCGCCGGCGGCGACAGCCCGATCATCCGCGCCCTGATCCGTGCCGCCGAACGCGGGGTGCAGGTGGCCGTGCTGGTCGAGCTGAAGGCGCGCTTCGACGAGGCGAACAACGTGCACTGGGCGCGCCAGCTCGAACGCGCCGGCGTGCACGTCGTGTACGGCATGGTCGGGCTCAAGACGCACAGCAAGGTGGCACTCGTCGTGCGCGACGACGGCGACGAGCTGCGCAAGTACGTGCACATCGGCACGGGCAACTACAACTCGAAGACCGCCAGGATCTACGAAGACATCGGCGTCTTGACGTGTCACCCGGACATCGGCGACGACGCCGCCCAGCTCTTCAACCACCTCACCGGCTACAGCCGCACCGAGGACTACCGGGACCTGCTCGTCGCCCCGCGCGACCTGCGCCGCCAGCTCGTCGACCTGATCGAACACGAGGCGTCGTTCGGGCCCGACGGGCACATCACGTTGAAGTGCAACTCGATCGCCGACGACGGGATGGTCGAGGCGCTCTACGCGGCGAGCGCGGCGGGCACGCGCATCGACATGGTCGTGCGTGGCATCTGTTGCCTGCGCGCGGGGGTGCCGGGCATGTCCGAGAACATCCGGGTCCGCAGCATCCTCGGCAGGTACCTCGAACACAGCCGCATCTACCGGTTCGCGCACGGCAACGTGGTCGACGGCGAGCGCATCCCCGATGCCTCCTCCGACGCGGTCTATCTGATCGGATCCGCCGACCTGATGCCGCGCAACCTCGATCGGCGCGTCGAGGTGATGGTCCCGATCGAGCACGCGCGGCACACCGCGGCGCTCGACCGGGCGCTCGAGTTCGCGCTGGCCGACGACATCGTGGCGTGGGAGATGCAGCCCGACGACTCCTGGCTGCGCGTGGGCCCGCGCCACACGTTCGAGCCGCACTCGCAAGAGCGGTTGTACCGCTGGATGGTCGACCAGCAACTCACCGGACGTCGCTGACCGGCGCCGGGGCGTGACCGCGGCCACATCTCGGCCACATCTCGCTCACCTGTCGTCGAGTGTTCACTCCTCGTTCACCTCGATGGGGGAGCGGGTTCACCTGGGCTGTCTACCGTGCGCGGCGTTGTCGAGTGCCGACAACGCGAGACGAACGAATGGAGACATCAGCGTGAACACCCCCAAGCGCCGGATCCTTGCCGGTGCATTCGCCCTCACCCTCGTCGCCGCCGCCTGTGGAAGCGACGATGACGGCTCCTCGAACGACACGACTGCCTCCGCAGCGACCGACGCGACCGATGCGCCCGGCGCGACCGATGGCCCTGCGTCGACCGATGCACCCGCCGGTGGCCCGGTGTCGGGAACCCTGATCGGCGCCGGCGCCTCGTCGCAGGCGGCTGCGATGGCGGGCTGGCAGGCTGGCTGGCAGCGCGCCAACCCGGACGCCACGGTCGAGTACGACCCGATCGGTTCCGGTGGAGGCCGCGAGACGTTCCTGGCCGGCGGGTCCGACTTCGCCGGGTCGGACAGCGCGCTCAAAGACGAGGAGTACGAGGCGTCGATCGATCGCTGCGCCGGTGACGGTGGAGCGATCAACCTGCCGCACTACATCTCGCCGATCGCCATCCCCTACAACCTTCCGTCGCTCGAGGGGGAGACGCTCAACTTGAGCGCGGACGTGATCGCCGGCATCTTCGCCAACGAGATCACCCGCTGGAACGACGACGCGATCGCCGCTGACAACCCGGACCTCGAACTTCCGGACACGGCGGTCAACCCGGTCCACCGCTCGGACGAGTCGGGCACGACGGCGAACTTCACCGACTACCTGAGCCAGGCCGCGCCGGACACGTGGACGTTCGGTTCCATCGAGGCGTGGGAAGACGAAGGCCCCGGCGGCGGCGAAGGTGCTCCGCAGACGCAGGGCATGGTCGCTGCCGTTGCTGCGGGCGTCGGCTCGATCGGTTACGCCGACGCCAGCCAGATCGCCGGCCTGCCCGCCGCTGCCGTCGGCGTCGCCGGCGAGTTCGTGGAGTACTCGCCCGAAGCTGCGGGCCGCATCGTCGACTCGTCGGAGCTCACCGGTGGCCAGAGCGAGTTCGACTTCGCCATCCAGGTCAACCGCACGCCGGAGACGGCGGACACGTATCCGATCGCGTTGGTCTCGTACCACATCATCTGCCTCCAGTACGACACACAGGCGAAGGTCGACCTGGTGAAGTCGTTCATGACGTACATCAGCTCGAGCGAGGGTCAAGCCGACGCCGCGGCGTCGGCGGGTTCGGCCCCGATCTCGCCCGAGGTGCAGGCAGCCATCCAGCAATCGATCGCCCAGATCTCGGTCGGTTCGTGATCACAGCGTGACCGAATCGTCTGGCACCTGCGTGAATCTCACCACGATGTCACGACGGTGCCAGGCACCCGTGTGACATCCCCGGACCGCAGGCCGCTGCGGACGGACCCGACCGCTCGCTCCTCCCCCCGGCGAGCGGTCGGGTCCGAAGCCCTCGCACCCGTCTAGCGTGAACGCCGACCGGCCCACACCCCACGCCAGACCCCACCCGCTCCCGCCCACCCCGCTCCCGCCCGTCGCGGCACGGAGGCCTTGTGACCACCACTGACATCTCCGGCCCACCGCCGCCGTCGCCGACCGAGTCGGTGAGCAAGGTCGGCGACCGCGTCTTCCGCGGCGTCTCGTTCGGGGCCGGCATCTTGATCCTCGTCACGCTCGCCGCGGTCGCGCTCTTCCTCTTCTCGGAGGCGTGGCCGACCTTCTTCGCCGACCCGTCGGAGTTGAGCGGCGGCGACACGTTCTGGCAGTACGTCTCTCCGCTCCTGTTCGGCACGATCTGGGCTGCATTCCTGGCGCTGCTGATGGCGGTGCCGCTGGCGGTCGCCGTGGCGCTGTTCATCAGCCACTACGCGCCGCGTCGCATTGCGGTCTCGCTCGGCTACTTCATCGATCTGCTCGCCGCGATCCCGAGCGTCGTGTACGGCTTGTGGGGCATCGCCGTGCTCGCCCCGATCATGTCGCGCAGCGTGCTGCCATGGCTCGAAGACAACCTCGGATTCTTGCCGTTCTTCGCTGGACCGGCCTCGACGAGTGGGCGGGTGATGCTGACCGCGGCGGCGGTACTCGCCGTCATGATCCTGCCGATCACCACCGCCATCGCCCGGGAGGTGTTCCTGCAGACGCCGCGCCTCCACGAGGAGGCGTCGCTGGCGCTCGGCGCGACGAAGTGGGAGATGATCCGTCAGGCGGTGCTTCCCTACGGCCGCTCCGGTGTGATCAGCGGGGCGATGCTCGGCCTCGGTCGAGCGCTCGGCGAGACGATGGCCGTGGCGATCATCTTGTCGCCCGCCGACCTGATCACGTTCAACATCATCAGCAACCAGAACCCGAACACGATCGCCGCCAACATCGCCCTCAAGTTCCCCGAGTCCCACGGCCTCGAGGTGAACCGGCTGATCGCGACCGGTCTAGTGCTGTTCGCCGTGACCTTCGCGGTCAACGCGTTTGCCCGTCGGATCGCCAACGCCGGATTCTCAGGAGCGGACGGATGACCATCACGGAGACACGCCCCACCGCTCCAGTCGAGCAGCCGCCATCGGTGTTGGCTCGCCGGCTCGACCGGCCGGCGTTGGCGGCCATCGTCGCCGGCGGGGTCGCGCTCGGCGCGCTGACCTGGATCCCCTCCGGCAGCGTCAACTGGGCACGATGGGTCATCGTGTCGATGCTCGTGACGACGCTCGGCATCTACACCGTCGCCCGCGTGGTCGAGGGGCGGCGCAAAGCGTTCGACCGGTTGATGACCGCGACGGTCACGAGCGCGTTCTTGATCGTGTCGCTCCCGCTCGTGTCGCTCGTGTGGACCGTGATCGACCGCGGGCGCCACCGCCTGGACGCCGAGTTCTTCACCACGTCGATGCGCGGTGTCGTCGGTGAGGGCGGTGGTGCGTATCACGCCATCGTCGGCACGCTGATCGTCACCGGTCTCGCCGCACTGATGTCCGTGCCGTTCGGTGTGTTCACCGCGATCTATCTCGCCGAATACGGCCACGGCACCCGCACCGCCAAGGCGATCCAGTCGATGGTCGACGTGATGACGGGCATCCCCTCGATCGTCGCCGGCCTGTTCGCCTACGCGCTCTTCGAGATGTTGTTCGGTCCGGGTACTCGCTCGGGGATCGCCGGCGCGATCGCACTCACGTTGTTGATGACGCCTGTCGTCGTCCGTTCGTCGGAGGAGATGCTGCGACTCGTGCCGAACGAGTTACGCGAGGCCGCGTACGCACTCGGTGTGCCGAAGTGGAAGACGATCGTGAAGGTCGTGCTGCCCACGGCGATCGCCGGACTGATCACCGGCGTCGTGCTGGCGATCGCCCGCGTGATCGGCGAGACCGCGCCGCTGCTCGTGACTGCGGGTCTCGCCCAAGGCGTCAACTGGAATCCGTTCGACGGTCGCATGACGACCTTGCCGGTCTACACCTACTACCAGTACCAGCAGCCGGGCATCCCGCCAGAAGCCGGGCAGGAGCGAGCGTGGGCCGCTGCGCTCACGCTGATCCTGATCGTGATGGTGCTGTTCTCTGCCGCTCGTATTCTGTCCACTGTGCTCAAGCCGAAAGGGCTGCGCTGACCGATGTCGAACCCACCCCAGATCCAGGAGAGCCCGACGATGACTGATCGTGGCGACACCGTCCGCGTCGAAGCGCCGGCACCCGAGTCGACGGTCGAGGCGGGCCCCGACAATCGAATCGTCGTGGAGGACCTCAACATCTACTACGGCGACTTCCTCGCCGTGCGCGACGTCAACATGGTCATCGAACCGCGCTCGGTCACCGCGCTCATCGGACCGTCCGGCTGCGGCAAGTCGACGTTCATCCGGTCGCTCAACCGCATGCACGAGGTGATCCCCGGTGCCCGCGTCGAGGGCTCTGTGCTCGTCGACGGCGAGAACCTCTACGGCCCGGGCGTCGATCCCGTCGCCGTGCGCCGCAAGGTCGGCATGGTGTTCCAGCGCCCGAACCCGTTCCCGACGATGTCGATCGCGGACAACGTGCTCGCCGGCAAGCGGCTCAACAGCCGGCGCCTGTCGAAGTCCGAGTCCGCCGACCTGATCGAGAAGTCGCTGCGCGGCGCCAACCTCTGGAACGAGGTGAAAGATCGGCTCGACAAGCCAGGTTCGAGCCTGTCGGGCGGCCAACAACAGCGGCTGTGCATCGCCCGCGCCATCGCCGTCGAGCCGGAGATCCTCCTGATGGACGAGCCGTGTTCGGCGCTCGACCCGATCTCGACGCTGGCGATCGAGGCGCTGATGAAAGATCTCCGCACGACGTACACGATCGTGATCGTCACGCACAACATGCAACAGGCCGGTCGTGTGTCGGACCGCACCGCGTTCTTCAGCATCGACGGTCCGGGCGAGCCGGGCCATGTCGTCGAGATGGACGACACGGAGATGATCTTCTCCAACCCCAAAGAGCAAGCGACGATCGACTACGTGACGGGCAGGTTCGGATGATGGACCAGCCACTGCGGTCCGAGTTCCACCAGGAGCTCGAGGACATCCGTCTCGGTGTCGCCGGCCTCGCCGCCGGTGTCACCGAGCTCATCCCGCGGACGACCGAGATCCTGCTCGGCATGGATCTCGAAGGCGCCGAGTACGTCATCCTCGGTGATCGGGAGTACGACACGAAGTCGCTCGAGTTCGAAGAGCGCTGCTTTCGGGTGATCGCGCTGCAGGCACCGGTGGCCAGCGACTTGCGAGCGCTCGTGGCAGCGATCAAGATCATCGCCGACGTCGAGCGATCGGCCGATCTGTGCGTCAACATCTGCAAGGCGGCGCGGCGGATCTACGGTCACGAGCTCGACCCGCATCTCAATGGCGTGATCCAGAAGATGGGCACACAGGCGCAGGTCGTGTTCAAGGAAGCGACCGAGGCGTACCTCAACTCCGATGGCGTGCGGGCGGCGGCGCTGCAGGACATGGATGCGTATCTCGACGCGCTCCACCGCCAGTTCATCCAGGTGATCTTCGAGAGTCACGCCAGCGGCACGATCGACCTGCAGGTCGCCGTGCAGTTGGCGGTCGTCGCCCGCTTCTACGAGCGGATCGGCGACCATGCGGTCAACGTCGGAGACCGCACCCGGTACATCGTCAACGCGTGGTTGCCCGAACAGCCGTACGCCGAGAGCGACTACGACCCACCCCAGGTGATACCGCCGCCGGCGGATCTGGAGTGAGATGGTCCTCGTCGCGATCGCGTTCGGTGTGCTGGTCGGGGTGGCGATCGGGGCAGCAGGCCTGCGTTGGCTCGATCATCGACGCAGCCCCGCTGGTGGTGCCCCACCAGCGTCGGCTGCCACCCTCGCGCCTGTTGCGCTCGTGCCGGATGAGTCTTCCGACGCGGTCGCGCGCTCGTTGCGTGACGCCGTCGACCACCTCGAAGTCGGCGTGGTGTTGATGGCCACCGGTGGCGCCGTCCGCTTCCGCAACACCGCCGCGCTCGCGTGGGACGGCACACACGTCGGGGTCATCGTCGAGGAGCGGATGCGCGAGGCGGTCGCCGGCGCAGCCGCCGGAGACCGGGCGGCGAGCGTCGTCGAGCTGCACGGCCCGCCGAAGCAGTGGCTGGAGATCGCCGTCGACCCGCTGCCCGACGACGGCGCCGTCGTCACCATCCGCGACATCACCGAACGAGTGCGCAGCGACTCGGTCCGCACCGACTTCGTCACGAACGTGAGCCACGAGCTGAAGACGCCGGTCGGCGCGCTCGCCGTGCTCGCCGAGGCGCTGCTCGACGAGGACGACCGGGAGATCGTCGACCGTGTCGCGACGCGGCTCGTGACGGAAGCCCACCGTGCCGTGCAGACGATCGACGACCTCCTCGCCTTGTCGCAGATCGAAGGCGCTCGTCCCAGCGACGAGATCGTCGACGTCAACCTCGTGGTCGACCGTGCCCTGGAGCGCGGTCGCGCCGCGGCGGCGGGGCGCAGTGTGGAGATCACGCAGCTCGATCCACCTCCACGCCTGTTGGTTCGCGGCGATGACGCCCAACTCGTGTCCGCCGTCGGCAACCTGGTCGAGAACGCGGTGAAGTACAGCCACGACGGCGGGGTGGTGCAGGTCCGCACCCGCGTGGACGACAACGCGGTCGAGGTGATGGTGGCCGATCAGGGCATCGGCATCCCGGCGCGCGACCTCGACCGCGTGTTCGAACGCTTCTACCGGGTCGACCGGGCGCGCAGCCGAGCGACGGGTGGGTCGGGGCTCGGCTTGTCGATCGTCCGTCACGTCGCCACGAACCACGGCGGCGAGGTGTCGGTGTCGTCGCAGGAGGGCGAGGGGTCGACGTTCGTGTTCCGATTGCCCGCGGCTCGCATCGTGCAGCCCGTTGCCGGCGAGACGCCGACATGAGCGAGGCGACCGTGCTCGTCGTCGAGGACGAGGAGAGCTTCGTCGAGGCGTTGACGATCGGTTTGCGTCGTGAGGGATTCGAGGTCGTCGTCGCCCGCGACGGCGCGACGGCGCTCGAGATCTTCGACTCGGCGGCACCCGACATCGTGCTCCTCGACGTGATGCTCCCGCGGCTGAGCGGCATCGAGGTGTGCCGGCAGTTGCGCAAGCGAACCCAAGTGCCGATCATCATGGTGACCGCCAAGGGCGCCGAGATCGACACGGTCGTCGGGTTGGAGGTCGGCGCCGACGATTACGTCACCAAGCCGTACCGGCTGCGCGAGCTCGTGGCGCGCATGCGTGCCGTGCTCCGCCGCACCGAGAACAACGGCGCCCCGCTCGACGAGGTCGTGCCCGGGGTGCTCCAGGTGGGCGACGTGCTGCTCGACCCTGATGCGCACCGGGTGTCCGTCGGCGGCGCAGACGTGGCGCTGCCGCTCAAGGAGTTCGAACTGCTCCATCTGCTCCTCGCCAACGCTGGGCGGGTGTTGCCGCGCGAGACGCTGATCGACCGGGTGTGGGGCAACGACTACGTCGGCGACACGAAGACCCTCGACGTACACGTCAAGCGCCTGCGCTCCAAGATCGAGGTCGATCCCGCGACCCCGACGCGCATCGTCACGATCCGCGGCCTCGGCTACAAGTACGAGCGCTGACGAACGGCTGGGGGAACGGATTGCATCCGGGGTCAGACCCCAGATGCAACCATCCACACGTCGGTTGAGCCCACACTCGCTTCGCCGGGGTGTTGCATCTGGGGTCTGACCCCGGATGCAATCGGCTCACGAACGAAGGGACACGTCCCCACCGTTCGTCAGTCGGGGTCTCGTAGGATCGGCTCGGTGGACCGGCTGAGCGCGACGCGGCAACCGCCGTCGAAGTTCCGGCGGCTCGCCATCACGCACGCATTGATGATGGGCGGCGATGCGGCGATGGTCGTCGCGCTCGCCGACTCGCTGTTCTTCGACATCGATCTCGACGCGGCGCGGTCGCGGGTGATGCTGTTCCTCGTCGTCGGCTTCGCGCCGTTCCTCGTGGTCGCCCCACTCATCGGTCCGCTCGTCGACCGTGTCGCCGGCGGTCGACGCCTCGTGATCCAGGGCGTCGCGGTCGCCCGCGTGGTGCTGTGCCTGCTGATGGCGACATACCTCGACTCGCTCGTGCTCTTCCCACTCGTGTTCGCCTCGCTGGTGCTCCAGAAGACGTACACCGTCTCGAAGTCGGCGCTCGTTCCGTCGACCGTGCGCTCGGAGGCCGAGCTGGTCGAGGCCAACTCCAAGCTCGGCCTGATCGCGGGGATCATGGGCGCCGTGGCGGTCGTGCCAGCGGGTGCACTGCTCGCACTCATCGGTGCACCTGCGGTGCTGGTCTATGGCGCGTTCATCTTCGTTGCTGCGTTGGTGGCAGCGACGCGGTTGTCGCCCGACGTCGTCGCCGCGACCGCCGTCGATGCCGAAGAGACGCGCGAACTCAACTCGTCGAACGTGCAGCTCGGCGCGATCGCGATGACCGTGCTGCGCGCCCTCGTCGGCTTCACGTTCTTCCACCTCGCATTCTGGTTGCGCGACGAGGATCAGGGAACGTTGTGGTTCGGTGCGGTGGTCGGTGTCTCCGCGCTGGCGACCATGGTCGGCAACGCGGTGGCGCCGACACTGCGCACGCGCGTCGGCGAGGAGCTGATGCTCACGGTGTCGCTGATCGTGTGTGCAGCGACCGGGCTCGCCGTCGCCGTGCTGGGCGGGCCGATCGGCGCCGTGGTCCTCGCCGCCGTGCTCAACTTGATGGCCGCACTGGGGCGGCTGAGCTTCGAGAGCATCGTGCAGCGCGACGCGCCTGGAGCCAACCAGGGGCGCGCGTTCGCGGTGTTCGAGACCCGGTTCCAGTTGGCGTGGGCCGGTGGCGCGTTCCTCGCGGTGGCCATCCAGGTGCCCGGTCAGCTCGGGTTCGTGATCGTCGGCGCGGCCGCGGTGGCCGCGAGCATCCACGTGGCGGGTCGCCGGCGACTGGCTCGCAGCGGTATCGCGCCGAGCGGCGTCAGCCGTCGCCGACGCGGGCGAGCCAGAGGCCGGGCGCCTCGATCTCGTTCGGCGTCGGAATCGCCGCGGGATCGTTGAACAGCGCGGCCAGGCCGTGCTCGCCGGCGCGGTCGACGACGCCTTGTACGAACGCTTTGCCGCGTGCGGTCTGCTCGCTGCCGAGGCGGATGCCGAGCAGCCGCTCGACGAACAGGTCGTCAGGTGAGGTCTCCGCCCGGCGGCGGCGAGCCGCTTCGGCGATCTGGAGCGCATTGCCGCCGATCATCCGCACCGCCACTGCGTCGACGGTCCAGTCGATGACGCCGATCGTGACGGCGACGGCGGCGTCGAGCTCGGGCTCGAGGGCGAGCTGTTCGGGTGAGCGCACGGCACCGAGCAGCACCTCTGGGTCGCCGAACGCTTGCTGGAGCATCGCCATCGGATCGTCGGCGGTGACGTCGAGCGAGGTCAGCTTGTCCGAGATCGCACCTGAGTCGGGGCGGAACGCGCCGACGTGGCGTTGCACGAGCGAGCGCAGATGGTCGGCGATGTGGGCGATCGACAGCAGCGTGAGCCCAGCGAGCTCATGGGCGAGCACCCACAGCCGCATCTCGTCGAGGTCGATCGACCACTCCGCAGCGAACGTGTCGATCGTGGTCGGCACGAGGATGAGCGCCGGCGTCGGCCGCGGGATCGGCAGGTCGTAGACGCCGAAGGCTCTCCGGGCGAGGTTGCCGACCATCGATCCGACGCTCATCCCGAGCATCGCCGGCGCCATCAGCTTGCCGATGCTGGCCATCATCTGGGCCATCGGATCGGTCGCCACCTCGGCCGGCAGGTCGTCGGACGGGCCGAGCGATGTCGCCAGGTCGGTGAACAGCGGGCGGTAGGCCTCGAGCGTCTGTTGTGCCCATTGCTCAGGTGTCGCCACGGACGGTTCGGTCTCGGGGACTTCCAGCTGCATGACGTCGGCGACGTGGAGGCGGGCGATCGACGCCAGCTCGGCGTACTTGATGCGCACCGCCGGATCGACGTTCGGGGACGCGATCGGCGCACCGCCACCGAGCATGCCGCCGCCTCCGGTGGCCGCGAGCACGGCGAACTGGCGGGCGGCGTCCCAGTTGAGGGGGCCCTGGCCGGACAGGGCGCGGGAGATGTCGCCGAAGAGGGGCAGGCCGGCAAACGGGTCGATCGGTTCGCCCGCGTCGTCGTCAGCCATGTCCTTGATGCTACGGGGAGTCAGCGGCTGCTCGCTCGCGAAGTCACGACGGTCGGCCTGGATGACCGGCAACCGATGGGCCTGGTTATCGTTCCCGCGATGGACGTCGTCCTGACCGGGGCCGAAGGCGCGCTCGGCCGCCGCGCAGGAGACGCGATCCGAGCTGTTGGTCATCGCGTCATCGTGGTGGCTGACGGTGGCGCCGACGACCTCGACGAGCGGGTACGAGACTGCCTCAGCGAGTGCGACGCCGCCGAGGCGGCATCCGCCGCGTCGCCGCACGCGCACCGTGTCGTCGTCGACCTCGGCAGCAGTGACCACGACCGTCTGGCGGCGCGCCGCCAGAGCGCCACCGAGACGACTGCGGCGGCGCTCGCAGTTGCCGACCGGGTCGGCGCCGGACATGTCGTCTTCGTCTCGTCGGCGATGGTCTACGGCGCGGCCGCGAACAACCCGGTGCCGCTCACCGAGGATGGCACGCTGCGGCCCGAGGTCGAGTTCGTGTTCGCTCGCCAGCTCGCCTCGTCCGAAGAGCTGGTCGAACAATGGCGCGTGACCGCGTCGTGTCGGTCGACGACCGTGCTGCGCCCGGCGGTAGCGCTCGCCGGCGACGGGGCGTCACGGCTGGCAACGGCACTCGTCCACGGGCTTGGCCGGCGGCTGGCGGAGGCCGATCCACCATCGCAGTTCCTGCACCTCGACGACCTCGCGTCGGCCGTCGCGCTGGCGGTGGAGGCGCGCCTCGACGGCGTGTACAACGTCGCGCCGGACGGATGGATCGCCGGCGAGCGGGTGCGCGCCTTGTCGGGCGAGCGACCTCGTTTGCCGCTTCCCGAGCGCGTGGGTGACCTCGTCGCCGGGCTGCGCTGGCGCTTCCAGCGAGGGCCGATCCCGCCCGGCCTGCTCGCCTACACCCGCGAGCCATGGGTCGTGTCGAACGATCGGCTCCGTGGCGCCGGTTGGCAACCCACGGTGACCAACGAGCAGACCTACGTGGAGGGCACCGACGCGCCGTGGTGGACCGTGGTGTCACCGAAGCGCCGCCAGGAGCTCGCCCTCGGCGCGGCGGTGATCGGCGTGATCGTGGCAGCGGTGCTGGGGATCGTCGGCGGCCGCCGACGGCTCGCTACTCGACGAGCGTCTGCAGCTCACCGCCGATGACGCGGGCGACCACCCGACCCTCGAGGTCGTAGACCACGGTGCCCTCGGGAGCATCGAGCATCGGCGCCTGCCACCACTTCACGCGGTAGGTGACCTTGTCGGTGCGCACCAGGACGAGCGAGTCGGGAGCCGGTGCGGACTCGGCGACGGCGGTGCCTCCGACGTCGGCGAGCGATCCCGACGCGATCGCGTGCGGGGAGGCGGTGAACGAGCTGATGAGCCGACCCGTCGGCCGCGCGATGGTGACGGCGTGTGTGGGTTCTCGATGCGCGGTCAGCACCCGGATCATCGGAGAGGTGGTGGCCGAGATCGCCAGCGGACCCGAGGGCTGCCGCGGCGTGGCGACGACGACGAGGGCGGCAACGGCGAGCACCGCGAGGGCACCGACGACGAGCACGCCAGTGTGGCTCCTCGAACCAGGGTCGACGTCGTACTTGGTCGGGCCGAGCTCGGACGGGTGACGCCAGGTGCGCTCATGGGGAGGCAGCGGTGCCGGGTCCACGAGAACGAGATCGTACATGCCCGATTCGAGCAGCCGATCGCGGGCCGGCAACCGGCATCGGTACGATGCGTGCGTGCGCGCGCCCCGAGACAGTGATGACTGGTTCGCGCTCACGTCCGACGAGCTCCCCGTCGCGGAGGCGTACGAGTGGGCCGTGCGCCCCGACTGCGGAGCGATCGTGCTGTTCAGCGGCACGGTCCGCGACCACGCCGAAGGCCGCGCCGGCGTCGAGCACCTCACCTACGAGGCGTACGAAGATCAGGTGACCGCCCGTTTCGCGACGATCGCCGCCGAGGTGCGTTCACGCTGGCCAGACACGGGCAAGGTGGCGCTGTTGCATCGCACCGGGCGGCTCGTCGTGGGTGAATCGTCGGTGATCACGGTCGTGTCGGCGCCGCACCGCGCCGAGGCGTTCGAGGCTGGACGTTTCGCCATCGACGCGCTCAAGGAGTCTGCGCCGATCTGGAAGCACGAGGTCTGGGCCGACGGCGCGGACTGGGGAACCGGTGCACACGACGTCCGCGACGCGAGTGACGTCGGGACGTCACCATGACCCCATGGATCGTGTTGATCGTCGTGGTCGCCGTCGTCGGACTGGCGCTGGTGGCTCTCGCCGGTCGTCGGCGCGGGTCGACCGACGACATCGAGTCGTTCCGCAGGCAGATCGAAGCGCTGTCGCCCGAGGCGCGGCGGCCGACGATCGAGCGGATGAACACGCCTGCAGAGGATCCGGCCGACGATGATGGTGCCGATGACACGTGACGGGCGAGCGGACGACGTGAGGGGAGGTCTCCATGGCGCGTGACCTCGCGATCGACCTCGGCACGGCGAACACGCTCGTGTACATGAAGGGCCGCGGCATCGTGTTGAACGAGCCGTCGGTCATCGCCCTCAACCGTCAGACGGGCGAGGTGCTCGCCACCGGCCGTGAGGCGTGGCAGATGATCGGCCGCACACCCGGCTACATCGTCGCTGTGCGACCGCTGCGCGGCGGTGCGATCACGGACTTCGAGATCACCGAGCGGATGATCAGATTGCTGTTGCAGCGCGTCGGCGTCAGCCGGTTCACGCGCCCGAAGGTCGTGATCTGCGTGCCGTCGGCGATCACCGAGGTCGAGCGGCGCGCCGTGACCGACGCCGCCCGGCGGGCCGGTGCGGCTGATGCCAACCTGATCGAGCAGCCGATGGCCGCAGCGATCGGTGCCGATCTGCCGATCGACGAGCCGGTCGGCAACATGGTCATCGACATCGGCGGCGGCACGAGCGAGACCGCGGTGATCAGCCTCGGCGGCATCGTCGCGCTCGAAGCGGTGCGTGTCGGCTCGTTCGACATCGACGCCGCGATCCAGAACTACGTGCGTCGCGAGCACGGCATCGCCATCGGCGAGCGAACGGCGGAGGAGATCAAGGTCGCCATCGGCTCGGCGGACCCGACCCCCGACGAGAACCAAGCCGAGGTGCGCGGCCGCGACCTCATGACCGGACTCCCGAAGACCGTGCTGCTCACGCCGGAGGAGGTGCGGTACGCGATCGAAGACGTCGTGTCGTCGATCGTCGCCTCCGTGATCCGCTGCCTGTCGAAGGCGCCGCCCGAGCTGTCGCAGGACTTCCTCGTGCGCGGCATGTACCTCGTCGGCGGTGGCGGCTTGCTGCGCGGCCTCGCCGAGCGCATCGAGCGCGAGACCGAGGTCCCGGTGAAGATGTCCAACGTGCCCCTCGAAGCGGTCGTGCTCGGTGCCGGTCACGTGATCGAGCACTACGAAGCGCTCAAGGGCATGTTCATGGGCGCCCGCCGCTGACGTACTCGCGGAGCTTGTCGCGTTTGTGTGAGCGAACATCTCCTCCCGGTCGATGATCGCTCACCCAAACAGCGTCGGCCCGCGCCGGAGCGCTCTGGGTCACCGGCGAGTGGCACCGGCAGGATGGTTGTCGTGAAGACATCTCCTGAGGTGGCCGATGCGCTGCGTGCCGGTCTCGCCGAGATCCGCCGCCAGTTCGATGTGCCCACCTCGTTCCCGCCCGAGGTGCTGGCCGAGGCCGACGAGGCGGCCCGACGATCCTTCGGTGCGGCGACCGGGCACGTCGATCGCACGTCGATCGAGTTCGTCACGCTCGATCCGCTCGGCAGCACCGACCTCGACCAGGCGTTCGCGCTCGAGGCCGCGGGCAGCGACATCGTGTTGCACTACGCCATCGCCGACGTGATGTCGTTCGTCGACCCGGGTGGAGCGATCGACGCCGAGTCGTGGCGTCGCGGCGTGACGCTCTATCTGCCCGACGGTCGCGCCGGACTGCATCCGCCGCAGCTCGCGGAGGGCGCTGCGAGCCTGCTCCCCGACGGCGATCGTCCCGCAGTGGTGTTCACCGTGCGGGTTCCCGACAACGGCGCGGCCCGGCTCGACGGCGTCGAGCGGGCGCTCGTGCGCAGCCGCGCCCAGTTGGCGTACGAGACCGTGCGCGACCACGAACTGCCGTCCGAGTTCACCGAACTGTCGCGGCGCATCGAGGCGGCCGAACGCGAGCGCGGCGCCGACCGCATCGACTTCCCCGAGCAGGAGGTGGAGCGGACCGACCATGGGTTCGAGCTGCAGTTCCGACCGCGCTTGCCCGTCGAACACGACGGCGCGGCGTTGTCGTTGGCGACGAACCTGGCGGTCGCCGACCTGCTCGTCGCCGCGCGCACCGGGTTGTTCCGCACGATGCCGGGGCTCGACGCCGCTGGCGAGCACCGGCTGCGCCACGCGGCGCGAGCCTTCGGGCTCGCATGGCCGCCCGACGTCGACGTCGTCACGTTCGAGCAGTCGCTACCGCGCGACGAGCCCCGGTCGGCCGCGTTTCAGCTGGCGCTGCGGAGGTTCAGCGGCTCGGCCGGCTACGAGCCGTTCCGCGACGGTGAGGTGCCGTGGCACGCGGCGGTCGCCGCGACGTACGTCCACGCGACCGCACCGCTGCGCCGGCTCGCCGACCGTTACGTGATCGAAGCGGCGCTCGCGGTGTTCGCCGGCGACGAACCTCCCCAGATCGTGGTCGAGGCGTTCGAGCAGCTCCCCGCCACGATGCGCCGCACCGAGTCCCACGCCGGGCAGATCGAGCGAGCCGCCATCGATCTCGCCGAGGCCGTCGTGCTCGCCGGCCGCGAGGGCGACGTGTTCACTGCGATCGTGACCGACGAGGACGAGCGCGGCGTGCGCTTCCAGCTCACCGATCCCGCTGTCATCGCGCGGACAACGGCGCGGCGCGTCGACCCCGGCGACGAGATCGAGGTGAAGCTCGTGCGCGCCGACCCGACGTCGCGTCAGGTCGAGTTCGAACGCGTCGGCTGACCGGTCTGCCCGAGCCGGACTTCCCGATCTCGGTAGGAGTCTTCGCGCCAGGCGCCAATAATCCGACCGAGATCGCCGGGGGGCCGCGAGTACGGTCGTGGCCAGTTGTTCGTCGACCGAGGGGAGGGTGATCCACATGAACGTGTTGGCCGTCACTTCCACCGGTCGCGCCCGCGGTCCTCGCTGAACGGACCCGGCGACCGGAGTCATCCGTCGCCCGCTCCATCACCGCGAGGTCCCCAATGTCCAACGACACCCCGTTCGACCGCCCTGACTGGCTGGTCGAGCCTCCCTTCGACGACGTCGACCACGGCGCCGTCAAGTCCGGCAAGGAAGCCCAGGTCAACCTCGTCGAGCGCATCGGCGCCGACGGCCGATCCTGCCTCCTCGCCCGCAAGCGCTACCTGCCACGCAACGTCACCCACAAGGGTCAACTCGAAGCGCTCGGTGTGCAGCGTGCCTCGGCCTTCCACAACGACGTGCAGTATCGGGAAGGACGCCAGTTCCGCAAGTCCCGTGACCGCCGCGCCGTCGAACGGATGTCGACCTACGGCAAGCATCTCCTCCAGGACCGCTGGACCGGCATGGAACACGAGGTGATGACCGAGCTCTGGCGGCGCGGCGTCGCCGTGCCGTACCCGGTCGCCTACGCGGACGACGTGTTCGACCTCGAGTACATCGGCAACTGGGAGCGAGCGGCGCCGCAGCTCCGGGCGGCGCGGTTGTCGTCGTCGGAGCTACGCGACGCGTTCGACCAACTCATCGTCGGGCTGCGCGGCATCACCGCCGCTGGCTACGCCCACGGCGACCTGAGCGCGTACAACCTGCTGTGGTGGGAGGGTCGGTTGGTGTTCATCGACTTCCCCCAGGCCGTGGACCTGGCGGCCAACTTGCGCGGCATCGACTTCTTGCATCGCGACGTGATCAACGTGTGCGAGTGGTTCGCGGGCCGCGGTCTCGACATCGACGCCGAGGAGGTGTTCGCCGACGCGTTGAGCTTCCTGTGATGCGAGAGAGCCCCTCCCGGCGCTGTCCGTAGCGTGGTAATCTGTCCGACCAGTGGTCACGTCGGCGCACGCGGGGGCGTGCGTTCCGCAGCGCCACGAGCGAAGGGAGACTGCGATGGACGCAGCCAGCGCGATCAAACACCACCACCACCTCACGATGTGCACGGGCACGGCACAGGAGGACTACGACTTCCACACCGAGTTGCTCGGCTTGAAGAGCGTCAAGAAGACAGCGCTCTACGACGGCACCGTGCCGATCTACCACCTGTACTACGCCAACGACACGGGCGAGGAGAGCACGATCCTCACCAGCTTCCCGATGCGCCAGAGCGGCCGCGTCGGACGCAAGGGCAGCGGTCAGGTCGCCTCGATCAGCCTGTCGGTCCCTGAGTCGAGCCTCGGCTTCTGGCGCGACCGCCTGACCGACGCCGGCTATGAGCATTCCGAGCGCGAGCGCTTCGGCGAGAAGATGCTCGTGTTCGAGAATCCGGGCCACATCGAGTACGAGCTCGTCGGGATCACCGACGACGACCGCCTGCCGTGGACCGGGAGCGGTATCCCGTCGGACATGGGCATTCGCGGCACGCACGGTGTCACCGTGTCGGTGCGCGACTTCGAGGCGTCGATGGAGTTCATGGAGGATGGCTGGAACGGCACGAAGACCCTCGAGGAGGGCGACTACATCCGCTACGAGGTCGGCGACGGCGGCACGGGCGCGATCGTCGACTTCAAGCTCGACGCGTCTCTACCGGCCGGGTCGTGGACGTTCGGCGAGGGGATCGTCCACCATGTCGCGTTCGCCGTCGATGATCTCGACGTGCAGCAGGGGGTCAAGGATCATCTCGAAGGTCTCGGCTTCACCGACGTGTCGGACCGCAAGGACCGCGGGTACTTCGAGTCGGTCTACGTCCGCACGCCTGGTGGGGCGCTGTTCGAGGCGACGGTGTCCAAGCCGGAGGGATTCATGATCGACGAGAGCTACGAGAACCTCGGCAAGGACTTCCAGGTGCCGCCGGTGTTCGCCGAGCAGGCCGACTGGATCAAGAGCTACCTCGAGCCGCTCCACTACTGACGGCGCGCCCGCGGGCGGGTCCGTTGACTGTCGTCCGGCGAGGTTCCGCGGCGCGGTCCACGTGGTGGAGTTCCAGATGATGGAGATCCAGATGGTGGAGGTCAG
>CAZQCP010000018.1:0-7748 GCA_964592115.1 uncultured Ilumatobacteraceae bacterium | reverse complement strand
TCAGGCGGCGATGATGAGTGCGATGGCGCCCGCGTTGGACACGGCGTACAGCTCACCATCGTCGCCCGCCGAGATCGCCGCGAGGCCAGGGAGTGAGCCGATCGAGATCACGTGCGGTTGCTCGACGGGCGCCGTCGGATCGAGCGCCCAGATCTCGCCGGTGCAGTAGTCGCCGAACACGTACCAGCCATCGAGATCAGGCACGGGGCTGTTGCGGGCGATGGTCCCACCGCTCACCGAACACCGTCCTTCGTCGTGGCCGTACACGTACACGGGCGGCACGGCATCGTCGGTCGGTTGATCCTCGTTGAAGCGTTCGAGTCCCTCGAACGCGCTCCACCCGAAGTTGAGGCCGCGGCCGGCGTCGACTCCACCTGTCGACGGCGCATGGTTCACCTCCTCGAACTCGCCCTGACCGACGTCCGCGATCCACAGATCGCCCGTGTCCGGGTCGAACGAGAACCTCCAC
Source organism: uncultured Ilumatobacteraceae bacterium (assembly GCA_964592115.1). GTDB lineage: Bacteria > Actinomycetota > Acidimicrobiia > Acidimicrobiales > Ilumatobacteraceae > Sva-07. The sequence goes on along the minus strand of CAZQCP010000018.1, from coordinate 7,279 downwards.
GGGTTGCGCAAGCCGTACGACCAGATCGTCGGGTCCGCTCCCGCGACGTCGACGAACGGGTTGTCGGCGGGCACGTCGAACGGCTCGTCGCCAGACACCCGTGGGTCGATGCGCAAGATCTTGCCGAGCCGCGTCGACAGGTCGAGTGCCCGCCGTTGCGGGTCGTTCGCGCTGCCGCCGTCGCCGAGACCGATGTACAACATCCCGTCAGGTCCGAACGCCAACTGACCGCCGTTGTGATTTCCGTACGGCTGGTCGACGGTGAGCACCTCGCGCAGGCTGCGCCTGTCGAACGCGCCGGTGTCGGGATCGACGGCGACCTCGGCGATCACCGTGTCGCCGCCCGATCCGCTGTAGTGGAGATAGGCGAACGGCTCGCTCGGATGGAATGCGAGACCGAGCAGTCCGCGCTCGCCGTCGGCGCTCGTCAGGTCGGTGATGTCGAGCACGACGTCGTCCGATTCATCGGTGAAGGCGACGACTCGCCCGGGTTGCTCGACGACGTACCGGGTCGGGTCGTTCGGGCGGACGGCGACCTCGATCGGCTGGTCGAAGTGGGCGAGCTCGACGAGCGTCACGCTCGGCTCGGGCAGCGGGCCGGACGGTGCCGGGTCGGACGGTGTCGGCTCTGAGGTGGCCGGACTGGTCACCGGGTCTGAGCTGCTGGTCGACGGGTCGGGCTCGGTCCCGGGCGAGGTGTCCGGTGCTTTGGCGGCCGTGGTGCTTGCGGATGTCTCTCCGCTCGTGGACGTCGCCTCGGTCGTTCGCGTCGAGTCGTCCGCCGACGAACACGCCGCGACGAGCATCATCGACGCGATCGCGAGTGGAACCAGTCGACGCGCCATCACCTACTTGTACCTCATCTCCCCGCGCCGGCAGCCGCGGGCGCCACGTGTCGTCCGCGAGCGCGTGCGCACCGATGAGCTTGTTGTGCACCTGTCGCGCCAAAACCTCATCGCGGGCGTTCGCTGTGCGGTAGCGATGAGTTTGTTGTGCACCTGTCGCGCCAAAATCTCATCGCGGGCGTTCGCTGTGCGGTAGCGATGAGTTTGTTGTGCACCTGTCGCGCCGGAATCTCATCGCGGGCGTTGGCTGTGCGGTAGCGATGAGTTTGTTGTGCACCTGTCGCGCCGGAATCTCATCGCGGGCGGTCAGGTGGGGGCGATGCAGAACTCGTTGCCGTCGGGGTCGGCGAGGGTCACCCAGGCGAAGTCGCCAGCGTTGCGCTTGCCGAGGTTGGTGGCGCCGGCGGCGATCCAGCGCGCCACCTCGGCGTCGAGATCGTCGTCGGTGTGGATGTCGAGGTGGATCTTGTTCTTGCCCGGCGTCGGATCGTCCACCCGCTGGAACGCGAGCTGCGTGGGCAGGGTGCCGCCGGCGACGATGAGGAAGAACCCATCCATGTTGGCGGTGATCTCGGCGCCGAACCGCTCGGCCCACCAGTGAGCGAGGGGTTCGGGATCGGTGCTGTCGAAGGTGATGGAAGCGATGCTGACGGTCACCACTCCAGCTTGTCACCGGCCGGCTGGCGCGGATTCTCCCTGGGGCGAGACAGGTGGTCGAGCAGCTCGACGGCCGCTCGGGCGTATTCGCCGATCCAGCGGTCGGAGATGCGCTTGATCGGGAGGGGAGCGATCGCCAGGTGCCGCTCACGGCCGATCTTGCGGCCGGTCACCAGCTCGGCGCGTTCGAGCACGCGCAGATGCTGCAGAACCGTGGTCCGGTCGAGATCGGGGAACGCTGCGCACAGCTCGCCGGTCGTACACGAGGATCGCTTCAACACGTCGAGCATCTGGCGGCGGGTCGCAGACGCCAGCGCCTTGAACACGGCGTCATCCTCGTCGCGCAGGGTGGTGTCGCCAGGTCTCGGACCGTGTCCGGAGTCGACCGTGTCGCGCTTGCGTTCTCCCGGCGACATGTTGTAAGAATATCACATGTCTGACAGTGAATCGTTGACCGAGCTTCGCTTCACGGTGTCGGGCCGTATCGGCCGACCGTGCGCCGAGGTGTACGAATCGGTCGCCGACCCGGCACAACTCTCGAAGTACTTCACCACCGGCGGGGCGACCGGCCGACTCGAGACCGACACGGTGGCGACGTGGGACTTCGCCGACTTCCCTGGAGCGTTCCCCGTGACGGTCGTGGAGGCGATCCCGAACGAACGCATCGTCATCCGCTGGGGTGGCGACGAGACCACGGACGAGTCGGGGACGACGACGACCACGTTCGAGTTCGAGTCGATCGACGGCGGGGAGCGCACGCTCGTGACCATCACCGAGTCGTCGTGGAAGCCGACACCCACCGGTGCCGAACGCGCCTTCGGCAACTGTCAGGGCTGGACCGGCATGCTGGCAGCGATGAAGGTCTGGCTGGAACACGGCATCGTCCTGCGCGACGGCTTCTACGCCTGAGCGACGCCGTCACATCCCGCCCATCCCTCCGCATACCTCTATCCCTCCCATGCCCAGCGGCCGACGTGGAATCCAGTGGCCCCGGGTCCGATGCAGGCGCGAGGATGGTGCGGTGCGTTGACGGGGAGTGACGTCCTCCGAGCACCGTGATCAACGAGGCCGCTCGGGCCCTGGGCGGCGAAGTGTGGTGGCACCGCGGGTTCCCCTCGCCCACACATCTGGGATACGACCGGATGGAGGTAGCGAATGGAACGGACACTGGCCAACGACCTCGGCGCCCACGTCGGGCACCGCGTCCGATTGCAGGGATGGCTGCATCATCAACGTCAGCTCGCGCAGGTCGCATTCGCGCTCATACGTGACCGCAGCGGCATCGCACAGGTGGTGGTGGTCGATCCGGACGTGCGAGATCAGCTCTCCGACCTGCTGTCGGAGTCGGTGATCGATGTCGTCGGCGAGGTCGTCGCCAACGAGCACGCGCCCGCCGGAGTCGAAGTGACCCGACCGGAGATCTCGGTGATCTCCCCCGCGACGGTGACCTCGCCGATCGAGCTCCGCCGACCAGTGTTGAACGCCCAGCTGCCGACGTTGCTCGACCACGCAGCGCTCGCGCTTCGCCATCCTCGCCGCCGCGCGGTCGCGCAGATCGCAGCAGCGTCGGTGGCGGGATTCCGCACGACGCTCGACGGCGCCGGGTTCACCGAGATCTTCACGCCGAAGGTGGTGGCGGCCGCCACCGAGTCGGGCGCCAACGTCTTCCCGATCGACTGGTTCGGATCCGAGGCCTACCTCGCCCAGAGCCCGCAGTTCTACAAGCAGATCATGGTCGGCGTCTTCGAGCGCGTGTACGAAGTGGGTCCCGTCTTCCGAGCCGAGCCCCACGACACGGCACGCCACCTCGCCGAGTACGTGTCGCTCGACGCGGAGATCGGCTTCGTCACAGATCACCGCGATGTGATGGCAGTCCTCGAGAGAACGATCGTCGGGATGCTCGACGCAATTCGCGAACGAGCCGCCGACGCGCTGTTGTTGCTCGGGCTCGCGCTCCCGGAGATGTCGACCGCGATCCCGACGATCGACTTCACCGACGCGCAGCAGATGATCGAGCGCGCCACCGGACGGCCGACGCTCGGTGAACCCGACCTCGCCCCGGCTGATGAGCGGTGGCTCGGCGACTGGGCGCTCGACGAGCACGGAACGGAGTTCGTGTTCGTCACGGGCTATCCCATGGCCAAGCGGCCGTTCTACACCCACCCGAACCCGACCGTTCCCGCGGCGTCGAACAGCTTCGATCTCCTCTTCCGCGGGCTCGAGCTCGTCACCGGTGGGCAACGCCTGCACCGCCTCGACGACTACCGAGGCGCACTGGCAGGACAGGAGCTGACCGACCTCGATGGCTACCTCGAGGCGTTCGAGCACGGGATGCCACCACACGGCGGCTTCGCCATCGGGCTCGAGCGCTGGGTTGCTCGCCTCACCGGCGCCGCAAACATCCGCGAGGCGACGCTCTTCCCACGCGACCTCCACCGCCTGACGCCGTGACCGCGATCGCCTGGCCGACTCGGTCGATGTAACAACGGGGCCAGGCCCCACTGTTACGTGGACGAGCGTCCAGCGGGTTCGTGGTCGCGGGTGTCGGGTGCGTCCGCGTGGTCCCGCATCTCGCCAGCACGGCGCAGGTCGGCGAGGCTGCGGTGCGGCGACGTGGCCGGATGGACTCGCGCCCAGCGGCGAGCGCGGCGTTGCGCCATGACGTAGCGATGGCGCGCGACGGCCGCCAAAGCGAGCGTGGCGAAGAGTGCCGCCACGAGCGCGGCGATGCGTAGCGCCCCGCTGGTGGCCGACGGGCTCACGGGAGTCGGCTCATCGGCGAGATCGGAGTCGACGGGGCCGACGCGTGCCTCCGCTCCGGTGGCCGCGGTGGCGGGTTCGGCCGCGGATGCGGACTCGGGGGCTGGCTCGGGATCATCGAGGACGCCGAGCGAGCGTGCGGTCGCCGCGTCGACGGCGCCGGTGACCTGGAGCCCGTCGATGCCACGCTGGTACTGGCCGACCGCGGCCATCGTGTCGTTGCCGTAGAGACCGTCGGCTCCGCCCGGCAGCTCGATGCCCGCCTCCAGCAATGCGTTCTGGACCGCCTCGACGTCGTCGCCCTCGGCGCCCGGCACGAGTACCGTCCACGGCGCGGCGGCCGGGCTCACGTCCTCACCCGCCAGCACACGCTCGATCGTTGCGGCGAGGAACGTCGTGAGCGCATCGACGCCGCGCGGCGTGAGGTGGACCCCGTCGGACTCGAACCAGCCGGAGGCGCCGTTGGAGTAGGTCGCCCAGTCGGCCACTTGCAGGTAGCTGTCAGACGCCGCCGCGGCCTCGACGAGCTGACGGTTGTACTCGCGGAACGTGTTGATGCTCGACTGCTCCTGCGGGTCGGAGTAGTCGACATCGGCACTGGTGCGCAGCGTCAACCACACCACGTGGTCGACGTCCTGACGGCGGGCTTCGTCGACCACACCGGCGATCGCTTCGTCGATCGTCCACAGCGGATCGTTGTAGCCCGACATCACCACGAGCACCTCGCCGAGCTCGCCGTCGAGCGACTGCATCGCGGCGATCACATTGGCCGACCGGTAGCCCTCGCGGCTGATGCACGATCGCTCGATCGTGCGCCGGCACGACTCGGCGCTGAGCACGAAGTCGAACCGGGTCAGCGCGCCGTAGTCGGCGTACCAGCGCACGCCGGTCAGCGTCGAGTCGCCGATCAGGCTGACGTGCGCGGCGCCTGCCGGCCCATCGTGGGTGACGGTCTGGTCGGCGCGCGCCGCGCTGCCACCCAGCGCCAGCAGCGCTGTCAGGAGAACCACCGCGGCCCGACGTGACATGAGAACGTAACAATCTACCGCCGCCTCCAGTCGGCCTTCACTCGGCCCGCTGGTGCCGGTGCCGAGCCGGTGGTGGCATGCCGCTCCACCCGCTATGTGTCGGGCTGCATCAGCTCGATGCGGTTCCCGAACGGGTCGCTCACGTAGACCCGGTCGTAGCCGTCGAGCGGCTCGTCGTCGTGCACCGTGAGCCCAGCCGCGCTGACCGCCCGGGCGAGGCCGCGGACGTCGTCGACGATGAATGCCGGGTGCGCTTTGACGGCTGGGCGGAAGTCGGCCTCCACGCCGAGGTGGACCCTCAGGTCGCCTCGCTCGAACCAGCAGCCGCCGCGAGCGGCGAGGTGGTCCGGTTTGGGAACGTGCGGGATCCCCAGGACGCCCTCGTAGAACGCGACCGCGTCCGCTTCGCGTCCGGCCGGCATCGCCAGCTGCACGTGGTCGAGGCGGATCACAGCCACCCGTTCATCCTGCCATGGCACGCGAGCGGCTGAAGATGGCGGCATCCGGAACCGAGACCGCTGCTCTACTGTCGGTTCGTGCGCTATGCCGAGTACGACGCGTCCGCGGACACGCCGAACGTCGTGATCGACGGGTCGCCGAATGCGGGCACCGTGCTGTGCCTCACGCACTGGCCGGGCATCGCGTGCGTCGAGCCATCGTTGGCGGCCGATCTGTCGGCCCAGATGGCGCTGCGGTACGTGGAGCGCGGCATGGATCTCCACGGCGAGGCAGAGATCGTCACGAACAACCACTTCGACCAGGACGGCCTCACCGGCGTGTACGCCCTCGTCGATCCGGAGCGTGCGCTCGAGCACCGTGATCTGCTCGAAGACATCGCCGCGGCGGGCGACTTCGGCACCTACCGCGATCGTCGCGCGGCGCGCATCAGCGCGGCGATCTCCGCGACGGGCATGCTCACGCCCGGCGACCCGTATCCGGTCGGCCTGGAACACCTGCCGCGGATGATCGACGATGTCGAGGCGTACCGCGATCTGTGGGTGGACGACGACGAGCGACTCACCGCGAGTGAACAGGCGCTCGACCGGGGGCTCGTGACCATCGAGGAGGATGCCGACCTGGACCTCGCGGTCGTGACGGTGCACGAGTCGGTGCAGCCGACGTGGGGTCACCGCTTCACCGGCCAGCGCTATGTGGGCATCCATCCGATGGCGATCCACAACGCCACCGACATGAGCACGATCGCGCTGCTGCACGATCAACGGTTCACGCTGACGCATCGCTACGAGACGTGGGTGCAGTACAAGACACGGCGGCGTCGCCAGCGAGTTGCGTTGCTCCCGCTCGCGCGGGCGCTGACCGACGTCGACGGCGTGCCGTGGCGGGCCGACGCCGTCGGCGCGCTGACACCGACGCTGTCCCACGACGGGGCGTCGTCGCTGGACGCGACGGTGTTCGTCGAGCGGGTTCGCGACCACCTCGCGACCGCTCCACCTGCATGGGACCCGGCCGTCGGGCGTCGCGCAGGGGCGAATCTGGAGGCCTGACAGTCTCGGGCTCAGGCGGTGTCGGACAGTCGGCCTGCCGGGCCGCGTCACCTGACCGAGCTCGGATCTCGGCTGCCTCCCGCCGCCCCGGGCGTGGGAACGCCGGCGTAGCGGCGTCGGAACGGTTCACTGGCGGCAGGGCCGGCGGCGAACACGTAGTCCGGACCGTCGACGCGGCGGCCGGTCTTCGCATCGACCAGGACCGGCTCGGCCTCCTCGCCGGTGGCGGCGTCGACGAGGATCATGCTGCGCTGCTCGGGTTCCAGGCGACTGTTGCCCCACGCGGCGAGCGCGACGATCACCGGGCGCAGCGACTCGCCGAGCGGGGTGAGCACGTACTCGTCTCGGGGCGGGTTGGGTTGATACTGACGGCGCTCCAGCACACCGTCGGCGACGAGACGCTTGAGCCGGCTGGTCAGCAAGCTCGATGAGATCCCGAGGTTCTGCTGGAACTCGTCGAAGCGTCGGTACCCGTCGAACGCGT
>CAZQCP010000017.1:31618-36725 GCA_964592115.1 uncultured Ilumatobacteraceae bacterium | reverse complement strand
GAGCTGATCGCCGAGGTCGGGTTGGCGGCGATGACGTTCGCCGCCATCGGCGAGCGGGCGGGATACAGCCGCGGCATGGTCAGATTCCGCTTCGGGTCGAAAGCGGGGCTCGTCGACGCGTTGATCCACCGGGTGTTGACCAACCTGCGCGAGGCCCGGCCGACACCCGCGGCGGGCGACGGGCTCGCTCAGATGATCGGGCTGATCGAGGCGATCCGCGACCTCACGCTCGCCGAGTCGCGCGACATGCGCGCCCTGCTTGCGTTGATGTTCGAGGCCCTCGGTGCGGACCCCGAGTTGCGGTCACGGATGGCCGAGTTCCAACAGACGATGCGCGCGGACATCGCCGCCGCGCTGCGCGATGGGCTCGTCGACGGGTCGGTGCGCGACGGCGTCGACCCCACTGACTCCGCGGTCATCGTCGTGTCGGTGCTGCGCGGCATCGCCTACCAGTGGCTGCTCGAACCGGATTCGGTCGACCTCGTGCGCGCCTACGACGGGATCATCGAACTGCTTCGGGCCCGCTTCGCCGCGTCGTGCCGCTGCTGACGCCAGGCGACGTCACGCGAACGTTCGCGACGCGCGCACGTCACGCACAGCGTGCGCAATGGTCGACCGTCGGTATCGCTTCCAGGCGCTCCGCCGGGATGTCCGCGCCACACGTGACGCAGCGACCGTAGCTGCCGTCGGCGAACCGTCCGAGGGCGCGGTCGATCTGGCGCACGTCGGCACGTATCGCGTCGATGACCAGCCGCGTCGCCTCACGATCTTCGAGGATCGTGCCGTCGCGCTGCATGCCGGTCAGCGTGGACTCGAACTCGACCAACTGCCGATGGGCTCGGTCGAGCTGCTCACGCAGACGCTCCTCGATGCCCTGCAGGTCCACGGTCGCGGCGACGGTCGTGGTGGCGTCAGTGCTGGCGTCGTCGTTCATCGGTACTCCACTCGGATTCGGCTGGGATCGGACGGGAACGGAGCAGGGAGCGGGGTCGCGAAACGCGGGGTCGCGAAACGCACCGGACTCCGGACCGCGGCACCGTACGCAGGTGCCGACGCCGATACACGGCGCGACAGCGATGCTGAACGGGCGACACGGGAAGGGTCCAGTCGTGTGGTCCCTGGCGGTCAGTCGCGCAGGATCCAGAACGCCTGCGCCCGTTGGGTTCGCAGGTTGCGCCAGGCCCGCACATCGCCGGTCTCCACGATCAACACATCGCCGGCGCGCAGCACCGGTCGGTCGTCGTCGAGCTCGACTTGCAGCAGGCCACGGGTCGCTGCCACCGTCGCCACGCCGCGGTGTGCGAACGGTGGCTCGCCGCGCTCACCGCCAGCGAGGTCGACGAGGTACACGCGCGTGCCGACGGCCGAATCCGAAGCGAGCGCGGTCACCTGCCCTCCCGCCAGGTGCCGGCTGCGGTCGTGACGGGCGAGGCGGTGGCCTCGCGGGCCGGCGCCGGCGAGCACCCGGTCGACCGGGATCTCGAGACGGTCGGCGATCGCCACCACCGTGTCGAGCGAGAGTCCGCGGGCGCCGCTCTCGGCTTGGGAGATGGCGCTCGGCGTCACCCCGGCGATCGCCGCCAGCTCCTGCTGGGTGAGCCCGTGCTGGCTGCGCACCGCGGCGAGCCCGCGGGCGAGTCGGCCGCCGGCGGGGGCCGAACCCAACTCGATCCCGTCGTCGGTCACGCGCAGGCGATAGCTGATGTCTTGGAGCGCGTCGGGTCGACCCTCTGCCTTCAACACCCGCAGCCTGCCATCGCGCACGTCGAGCAGGCACTGCGTGATCTGGCGAACGTGGTCGACGAAGGTGCGTCCGAGCGCCGCGTCGATGCTCCAGTAGGCCGTGACGCCGGCGTCGAGCATCGACGGGCAGACGCGGGCGAAGAAGGCGGCCACACCGTCGTTCCCCCAGCGGCGAGCGACCGGGGTGAGGTCGTCGACGACCAGGCACGAGGGCTGCTCGATGGCCACGCGGTGTTCGATCTCGTCGGCCAGCGCGACCGGGCGCGCCAAGACACTGCTCGGCGATGCCTCGATGCGCGTTGCCGCATCGACGTCGGCGAACCGCCCGCCACCGAACGTGACGACGAGCCCTGGTCGCCCGTGCGACGAGGCGGCGGTGACGAAGCCAGCGACGAGTGTGGCGTACAGATCGTCATCGGCACCGAGCCAGACGACGTTGTCGCCGGTGATCAAGCCGCCGAGCGCAGCATCGAGGTCGGTGAATCCGGTGCCGGTGGGGATCACGATGCAACCGTACCTCGACATTAGCCCTGCTGTACTCGCAATCACTCCACATCACAAGCAACGGATGGGGACGGGCCCCAGCCGTTGTTTGTCATCTACAAGCAGTCTCGCCGAGGAATGCGAACCGTTCGCGGAGCGCGTCGGGATCGAGCCCGAAGTCGGCGGGTGTGTAGCGATGCTCGCCGTGCGCCGCGCGAGGATGCGCCTCGTCGTAGGCGCGGACGAGCTCACCGATGTCACCTGGTACGTCGAGGTTCGCCGCGGCATAGATGCGCGCCAGCGTCGCTGCCGGATCGGCGACGAGGTCGTGGTAGGCGACATCGACGAACGTCGTCGCACGTGCTGCCTCGGTGGCCCGGAACTCGTGGGCACGGCGGAACCAGCGTTCGGTCTGATCGGCCTGGAAGCGGCCGACGTCGCGCGGATCGACGTGGTCGCTGTACGTCGATCGGAACACGGCGAACAGGCTCGATCCCGACGCCACCGTCTCGACGACGTCGCGGTGCAGATGCACCACCACGGCGTCCCGGAAGACATCCACGAGGTGGTCGAGCTCGGCCGTGTGGGCAGGCGCCTTGAGCACGAACCGCCGGTCGTCGCCGTCGGCGATCAGCTCGAGCGCCTGCCGATAACGGGCATAGGAACCGGCGAAGTCCTGCTCGGCGAGCCAGTCGGCGTACGAGTCGAGCCGGACAGTCGAGGTGAAGCCCCAGTTGCACATGTCGCCGCCCATCGCCAGCACGCACTCCTCGGGCAGCCAGGGTCCGGAGTCGTGGACGGCGGCCATCGTGGGATTCAAGGTGTGCAGCAGGTCGTGCGCTGGCGCGGCACCCTCGATCACCGGTGTCCGCTCGTGGCGAGCGAGCCCAGCGAACCGCCACGGCGCCGACAGCTCGGCGGGCAGCGGAGCGTGGAGTCGCGGATCGGTGCCGAGCAGCCGGAACAGGTAGGTCGTGCCGGTGCGCCAGCCGCCGATGATCACGATCGGCGGCGATGCGAGCGGCGCCGGCGTGCGCTCGGCGTGGGTGAGGGCGATCCTCGCTCCGGCGCGCAGTCGACCGACGGCACTGTCGGCAGCCATGCGTCGACCCAGCGTGTTGAGGTTCCCGTCGGCCTCCGCCGACGCGAGATACGCCTCCAGGCCGTCCTGCCACCCCTCGGCGAACTGGCTCCGGTGGAAGCGATCGCCGACCGCGCGATCGATCACGTGCTCGGGGTCCAGCCGGTATCGATCGGGGTTCGTTCCGCGGTCATCTTCGGCAGCCGCATGGATCGCGAGCGCCGCGGCGCTTCGCGACGGAGGGATCCAGGTCATCGCCCGCTCAGCTCGTCGATCGCCACTCGCTCGACCGTCGGCAGCTCGGGTGTCGTGACCGGTTGGAGGAAGCGGAGGACGAAGATGCCGAACGGCCGGCCCTCGGTGTCGAGCCAGTCGTGCACGCCCGGGTCTCGGGCGGCGAGCACGAACCGGTAGCGCCCCTCGACGATCGTGCTCGATGCCGCGGTTCGCGACACCCGGCGATGGCGGTAGTCGAGCGAGTTCATGAAGCGGCTGTAGAGCAGCACGTTCCAGTAGCGACAGTCGGCCAGCGGCCCCTCGATCACGAGCGCCTCGTCGACGTCGAGCTCCCAGGCACCGCGGAGGTAGTGGATGGCGGGTTCGGTGAACGCCGCACCGCCGGTCATCTCCGACCAGTGCCGGACCTCGTTCGGCTGCGCGAGATCGGGCGCCACAGTCGTATCGCCGATGCGCGGGAACCTGGCCATCGTGCGGCCGAGACGGGTGAGCTGGTGCTCGAAGCGCCCGGGGTCGCTGATCGGTGGCGGGGACACGTCGTCGAGCGGTTCGATCCGGCACCACCCGAGTGCGTCGCTTGCCACGTCGTCGTGGAACTGGCGCACCCACACCGCCGATGCCCCTTCCGGCAGCGTGAGCCGCGGGCCCGCCTCGTCACCGCTCGGTGCTGATCCGGGGGCGAGCGTGACGGTGAAGCCGCCGTCGGCGTCGATGCCGAGGGCATCGCTGTCGATGCGCGCCGACGCCGCCGCCTCGGCAACACCACCTGCGGCGTAGGCCGTGATCGAGGTGTACACGGCGTCGCCGACGTTGCCGACGATCCGGTACGGGCGGTCGGCACGAACGTCCGCCACCCAGTAACGGAAGTCCGGGTTGTCCATGAGGAACTTCTCCCGCCACCCGTTGAACGGCACCAACTCGGGGCGCTCGCGGTCGACCTCGAAGCGTCCGAGCTGATTGTTGAGCGCCCGCAGGAGCGCCCGATACGCATCGGCGCGCTCGAGAGGATCCAGCGCACTCGTCGACGCCGCCAGCCGCTCACCGGCGACGCGCAGATCGTCGACCATCGCCGCCCACGCGGCGGCCAGATCAGGCTCGGTCATGACCGTCGATCATGTCAGCGCGCACGGTCAGGTCGCCCTCCCTCGCCGGAGCCCGAAAAATGCCCGATACGTGTCCCGTCGCGGCACGTATCGGGCATTTTTCGGCGTGGCATCGATCGGGGCGACATTGCGGCGTGGATCAGTCGGGGGGATGGAACGAGGTGAGGCGGGTGCCGATGCCGCCGCCGAAGAGGGGCACGAGCGGCCAGCGGGCCACGAACGTCGAGGCCGCCGGGTCGAGCTCGAACTCCATCCGGTGCGGCGTGTGGAGGAACGCGAGATCCACGACGAGGCGCCCGTCATCGAGCGTCGACGCACAGCTGGCTACCCAGTCGTCGTTGACGGTCCAACCTTCCGTCAGCGCCACCTCGAAGCCGCCCTCCCCCTCGTGCACGACGAGACGATCCTCGACCACTTCGACGTCGGTCACCGTCGTGTGCGACGCCACACCCCCAGCGCG